>CAZOHB010000053.1:0-15234 GCA_964579345.1 uncultured Parasporobacterium sp. | reverse complement strand
GAACATGACAAGCCGCAAGGTCTCCAGAATGGCCAAAGCTGTTAACTCAATCCAGTAATAGCAGGGCAGCAAAACAATTTCGAAAAACAGAGCACATCATCTCCGGATGATGTGCTCTTTACGTTGCAGCGAATTAAAACTCTATTTCAGTCCCAGCATCATCGGAATGATCACTCCGAAATTGAACTGGAGCATCGGAACCGCATGAATACACAAGCAGATTACAGCAAGTGTGGCAGTTGTTCTGTGCAAAATTCTCCAATAGTTCTTCAGTGGCTTCCGCAATAACCATGCGAGGAAGCACAGGAAAAAGAAAATATAAGCGGCTTTTCCCCAGGTAAGTTCAAATGCTCCGTAGCCATGGCGGATCGTTGCATAAATTGCATGATATAAACCGAAAGCCATGACGAATGCTCCAAGCGGAATATGGATCGCGCGGAAGACTTTATAGACCTTCTGCCATCCGTTCGGTTTTTTCGGGCATGCAACTGCCATATCTTTAAAAAACCAGACCAGCATACAAAGGATCGCGAACGGGAATGTTAAAGAGCCACCCAAAACGTTGACATACATATCCCATCCCGGAGGAGTAAAGTTGTTCGGATCAAAACGCTCCCCCTCGCCGGCAGCTAAAACCGGAATAGCGATCAACAGTGCAAATAAAAGTGTAAGTCCAAGAATTCTCCCAATTTTTTTCATTTTTCAAACCTCCCAGTCGTTCTTCAATGTCCGTTATTTCTTTTATCAGCCAAATAAATTGACCCAGATCATTTTCGCGATGCCTCCGAAAATGATCGGAAGCGCCGGTACACAATGAATAAACATACATGCAATTGCAACATAGTCTGCGACACGGTGAATTGGGACCCATACAGCGCCAATCTTTTTTCTGAGCAGAAAGACTATGAATCCAACCAGATAGAAGAACATCGTAACCATGCCCCAGTTAAAACCCCATCCGTGGTTGCTGGATGCGAAGATCGTGTGGAAGATACCGACGACCAAAACATAAACACCGCACGGAATATGGATTTTCATCAGAAAACGATACACTTTTAACAGCCAATTGTCTTTTCCGTTCTTCCGTTTAATCGCAGATCCGATGTCGCGGACCGGCCACGGAAGAAGCGCTAAAACTGCAATCGGCATCATGATGATCGTGCCGTAAACATTGATAAAGTGCAGTATTGCCATTAATTTGCCACCACCCATAATACAATCACAATCCTTTCCTGTTTATTTATTATCTGCATTCGCTTCCAGCGTTGCTGCAGCTTTTGCTTTTCTTTTCGGATTTTCCGGAAACTGTCCTTTCTGTACCCGCTTTTCCTGCTTAAACAGCTCGTGGATGCTCCAGAGGCAGGATGCTCCGACAACTGCCATGGCAGCACTTAAAAGCGTACTGTCAATGAATAACGAAGCAGCAAGCAGGCCGAGTCCGACGATTAGAAAGATTGGCCAGCAGGATTTGGAAAAAAAGTATTCCGCTTTAATGACAAGAAAGTGAAATACCCCTATTGCGGCCATGGTAACGAGAGCAATCAGAATTCCTAAAAAGTTCATGATAACAACCTTTCCAAAAATAAACCGTTCCAATATGGAACATTATAGCACTGCTGCATACGCAGTCAAGACCGGACAGAGAAAATGTGAAAATTTTGTGAAAACTGATGGTTTCCAGGGTGGAATATCATACAAAATGAATGACGCCAGTTGAAATCTTGATTTGACATTACATGTGCATAATGTAAAAATGAACCATATAAAGCAAACGGAGGAAGAACAGTGAAACAGTTTGACGGAGAACCTTCGTTCCAGGGCATGTTGGAAGTTTACCAGCTGGTCATGGACGGGATGAATTTCTTCTGCAAAAAATTTAATCTCACCAGAAGCCAGGCGGACATCATCATGGCGCTCAGCGCATATGGCGAGTCCACATTAAAAGAACTGTGTGGATATGTGGATTTTCCGAAGAGCACGGCTTCGCGGATCGTAGATGAGCTGGTAGCGCGGAAAATGCTTGACCGTATTGTGCCGCCGGAAAACCGGCGTATCGTCAAGATTTCGGTCAATAAGAACTTCCGGAAAAAGATGGAAAAGATCAATCAGTCGCCGGAGCTTCAGGAGGCTTTGACGCAGCGGATGAGTCAGGAAAAGGGCATGATGGAAGTTTCAAAACTGATGATTCAAAGGGATATTGCAAAGGAACGGAAAAGTCAAAAACCAAAGAAATGAGTGTTCCTGCAAAATAAACGGAAATAATAAACAATCAGAATGAAGATCCATATGAAAACCGGACGGGAAATCCCGTCCGGTTTTCTGCTTGCTTCAGTGCAAACGATATGTAATTGCATCCATGCTTATCTCTTGGACTTCGGGTCGTTGTACATCGGTCTTGCGACATAGCTTGTATGAAGCAGCTTGTGTGCCTTGTGGCTTCCCGGCTCGCCCAGAAACTCATCATAAAGTGCGATGATATCCGGGTTCTCGTGGGATTTTCTAAGCGGACGGTCTTTGTCCAGATCATACAGCGCTTTTGCACGGAGAGCTTTGATATCCACGAAATTGCGGACATCTGCAAACTGTTTCGGCTGGCCGCCGCCGTTTACGCAGCCGCCCGGGCAGCACATCACTTCGATGAAATGATAATTCTTCTCGCCGCTCTTGACCATGTTCAGTACGGTATTTGCATTTGCAGTACCAGAGCAGACGCATACGTTTATATCCATGCCTGCTACGTGGTAAGTCGCTTCTTTGATTCCATCCGTACCACGGACATCCATAAAGTCAACATCAGCAAGCGGCTCGCCTGTCAGTTTTTCAACTGCAGTACGAAGAGCAGCTTCCATAACGCCGCCGGTTGCGCCGAAGATGACGCCTGCACCGGTGGATTTGCCGAGCGGATCATCAAAGACTGCTTCTTCAGGAAGGCTTAAGAAGTCGATGTTCGCACGTTTGATCATGCGGGCAAGCTCTCTTGTTGTAAGAGCGATATCGACATCCGGCATTCCGTTTGCATCCTGATCGTCACGGCCGATCTCGAATTTCTTAGCGGTACACGGCATGATACTTACCATGACGATATCCTTCGGATCGATGCCTGCTTTTTCTGCATAGTAGGATTTTGCGATTGCGCCGAACATCTGCTGCGGGGATTTGCAGCTGGACAGATTCGGGATCATGTCCGGATGATAGTGCTCGCAGTATTTGATCCAGCCCGGTGAGCAGGAAGTGATCAGCGGAAGAACGCCGCCGTTCTGCACTCTGTTCAGGAACTCGTTTGCTTCTTCCATGATCGTAAGGTCAGCGGAGAAGTTGGTATCAAATACTTTGTCAAAGCCGAGTGCGCGGAGCGCATTGACCATCTGGCCTTCAACTGCTTTTCCGATCGGAAGGCCGAATTCCTCGCCGAGGCCGGCTCTTACGGACGGAGCTACCTGAACGATGACATGCTTCGTCGGATCTTCCAGAGCTGCGAAGGTCTCAAATGTATTGTCTTTTTCAGCCAGAGCACCGGTCGGACATACAGCGATACACTGTCCGCATCCGATACAGCTGGTCTCTACCAGTTTCATATTGAACGGGCTTCCGATGTAGGAGTTGAAACCTCTCTCGTTCGGTCCGATAACGCCTACGCCCTGGTTCTTTTCGCAGACTGCAACGCAGCGTCTGCAAAGGATACATTTGTTGTTATCACGAACCAGATGAACTGCAGATCCGTCTAATGCATATTTCGGTTTCTCACCGTCATAGATGGAATCTTCTTTGATGTCATACAGACGGCAGAGCGCCTGGAGCTCGCACTTTCCGCTTCGTACGCAGGAAAGGCACTCTCTGTTGTGATTGGATAACAGAAGCTGCAGGTTCTTTACACGGGACTCGATAACTTTCTTTGTCTGTGTGAAGATTTCCATACCTTCTGCAACCGGGTATACACAGGAGGTTACAAGCGCCTTTGCACCTTTTACCTCTACGACACACATACGGCATGCGCCGATCTCGTTGATATCCTTAAGGAAGCAGAGAGTCGGGATGTGGATGTTCGCCATACGTGCAGCTTCCAGAACAGTGATGCCTGCCGGAACCTGATATTCTTTGTTATTGATTTTAATATTCACCATATCAGCCATTGTTCTCTTCCTCCTTTCTTAGACGATTTCTACCGCATCCTGCTTGCAGGCTGTAATACAGGTTCCGCAGCGGATACAGAGTTCAGGGTTGATAACGTGCGGCTTCCTCAGCATACCGATGATTGCGTTTGCAGGACATTTGCTCTTGCAAAGACCGCAGCCAACACACTTGTGAGGATTGATATTGTAATGAAGCAGATCCTTGCAGACACCTGCAGGACATTTTCTCTGCTTAATATGTGCTTCGTATTCATCACGGAAATAACGAAGGGTGGAAAGGACCGGGTTCGGGGCTGTCTGTCCCAGACCGCAGAGAGCATCTTCCTTAATATAATGAGCAAGCTCATCCAGATGATCCAGATCCTTCATGGTTGCTTCACCCTTGGTGATCTTCTCCATGATCTCATAGAGACGCTTGGTTCCGATACGGCACGGTGTACATTTTCCGCAGGACTCGTCTACGGTGAAATCCAGGAAGAATTTCGCAATGTCGACCATACAGTTGTCTTCGTCCATAACGATCAGACCACCGGATCCCATCATGGAACCGATTGCGATCAGGTTGTCATAGTCGATCGGAACGTCATAGTTTACGGTTGAAATACATCCGCCGGAAGGACCACCGGTCTGAGCAGCCTTGAACGCTTTGCCGTTCGGGATGCCGCCGCCGATCTCTTCGATGACTTCACGGAGGGTGGTTCCCATTTCGATCTCAACAAGACCTGTATTGTTGATCTTTCCGCCGAGGCAGAAGACCTTGGTTCCTTTGGATTTTTCGGTTCCCATTCCTGCAAACCATTCCGGACCGTTCATGATGATACGCGGGATGTTTGCCCATGTCTCAACGTTGTTGAGGATGGTCGGTTTCTGGAACAGACCTTTGACTGCCGGGAACGGCGGACGCGGTCTCGGCTCACCACGGTTACCTTCAATGGAGGTCATGAGGGCTGTTTCCTCACCGCAGACGAATGCGCCGGATCCAAGTCTCAGATCGATATCAAAGCTGAAGTCGGTTCCGAAAATATTATCTCCCAGAACACCCTTTTCTTTTGCCTGCTCAATAGCAATGCGAAGACGGGTGATTGCCAGCGGGTACTCTGCACGAACGTAAATGTAGCCCATGGAAGCACCGATTGCATAACCTGCGATCGCCATTGCCTCAAGGACTGCGTGCGGGTCGCCTTCCAGTACGGAACGGTCCATGAATGCGCCCGGGTCACCTTCGTCGGCGTTACAGCAGACATACTTCTGTACGTTGCCGCGGTTTCCGCTTGCGAATTTCCATTTCAGACCGGTCGGGAAACCTGCACCACCACGTCCTCTTAAGCCGGAGTCGAGCATTGTCTGGATAACATCGTCCGGGCTCATTGTGGTAAGAACTTTGTTCAGTGCCTGATAGCCGTCGGTTGCAATATACTGATCGATCTCTTCCGGATCGATATGACCGCAGTTGCGAAGTGCAATACGGGTCTGTTTCTTTAAGAAGACAGTGTCTTCAAGTGCCATTGCCGGCTGGTCTTCGCCGGACGGCAGCACGGTGCCGACGGTGTAATCTGCTATAGGTTTTCCGCCGAGCACGTGCTCGTTATAAATCTGCTCCGCTTTTTCCGGAGTTACTTTTACATATAATGTTTTTTTCTTGTCGGGAGTAATGACCTCAACAACAGGCTCATACTGGCAAATGCCGACACAGCCTGTCTGGGAAACAAATACTTTGTCATTCCCTTCCGCCAGAGTTTTGAACTTATCCATTACAGGAGCAGCTCCGCTGGCGATACCGCATGTCGCTAATCCAACAAGAATACGGGTCTTCTCTGCAGGTTCTAAAACATCTGCGAGGATCCGTTCTTTGATGCTGCTTAAATCTTGCAGGTTCATCGAATCTCCTCCTTTATTATTTGTATTTTGCCAAAATGCCCGGCACTTCTGTCGGATTCATTCTTCCGTAAACGTCGTCGTTGATCAGCATGACAGGAGCAAGTCCGCAGGCACCGATGCAGCGGCAGGTGTCCAGTGAGAATGATCTGTCAGTTGTACACTGACCCGGTTCGATTCCGAGCTCATCCTGCAGACGATCCAGAACTTTTCTCGAACCCTTGACATAGCAGGCAGTTCCGAGACATACAGAAATCTTGTGAGCTCCCTTCGGATACAGGTTGAAGAATGAATAGAAAGTTACAACGCCGAAAATTTTCTCCAGCGGGATGCCCATTTCTTCTGCAATGATCTTCTGGACTTCGATCGGCAGATAGCCGTAAATGTCCTGAGCCTGCTGCAGAACCGGTATGAGCGCACCTTTTTCGTCTTTGTACTTTTCAATAACAGTCTGAAGCTGTTCGCGCAGCTTTGGATCATCATCGAATGGTACAGATGTTTGTGCCTTTGCCATACGTTCCTCCTTCAAATTGTTTTTAAGCATGGATGATTGTACGAAATTGCGTACATCGTAAAATATGGTAGCAAACCTTAAAAAATCCTTCTACTATCGTTATTTTTTTAACGTGAAGATTGGGCGGATAACCAACAAAAACAAAAATTGTATTGCTGAAATTGGACAATTGTATAAATTTAGTACAAGTTAGAATTCGCTAACTTGAAGCCGCGCTTATACAACAATTGTACTAAAAACTGTAATTGGGGCAAAAAAGGTTGACAATTTCCCTATTTGGCTTAAAATCTAATGGTTAAACAAAACGCATAATATAAGTAAGGAGAGAATTATCATGCAAGCATTAATGTGGTGCGGAATCGGCGCCGGAATCATTGCTCTGGTCTATGCAATCATTCTCGCAGTCGTCGTTTCCAAGAAAGATGCCGGCACAGATAGGATGAAAGAGATCGCAAAAGCTATCTCTGACGGTGCTAAGGCATTTCTTTTCTCAGAGTACAAAATTCTGGTTATCTTCGTGGTTGTCCTTGGACTGATCCTTGGATTTGCCATCAGCTGGGTAACCGCGCTCTGCTTCGTGATCGGTGCAGTCTTCTCAGTACTGGCTGGTTATTTCGGAATGAGCGTAGCAACAAAGGCAAACGTCAGAACTGCAAACGCAGCAAGAACTTCCGGAATGAACGGAGCCCTTGGCGTAGCTTTCAAAGGCGGAGCTGTTATGGGTATGTGCGTTGCAGGACTTGGCTGCCTCGGCGTAAGCTGCATTTACTTTATTACAGGTAATGTAGATGTTATGTTCGGTTTCTCCCTGGGTGCTTCTTCCATCGCACTGTTCGCTCGTGTCGGCGGCGGTATTTATACCAAAGCAGCAGACGTCGGAGCTGACCTCGTTGGTAAGGTTGAGGCTGGTATCCCGGAGGATGACCCGCGTAACCCGGCAGTTATCGCTGATAACGTTGGTGATAACGTTGGTGACGTTGCAGGTATGGGCGCTGACCTTTTCGAGTCTTATGTTGGATCTCTGATCTCTGCTCTGACTCTTGGTGTTGTTTATGCAGGCGGCGGTGCTGAGCAGGCTTTCAGCCCGTATGTATTATTCCCGGTTCTGATCTCTGCAGTAGGTCTGATCGCTTCTATTATCGGTACCTTATTTGTCCGTACAAAAGAAGGCGCAAACCCGCAGACAGCTCTGAACATCGGAACATATGTATCTGCAGCAGTTGTTATTATCGTAGCATTCCTGGTTGCAATCCTGTTCCTTAAGGATGTAAAACCGGCAATCGCCGTATTAGCAGGTATTATTGTTGGTCTTCTGATCGGTACACTGACAGAAGTTTATACATCTGATAAGTTCAAATCCGTTAAGGAAATCGCAAACCAGTCTGAGACCGGTGCAGCAACAACGATCATCAGCGGTCTTTCCGTTGGTATGAGATCTACTGTTCTTCCGATCATCCTGATCTGCATCGGAATCTTCGTTTCCTACTTGCTGATGGGCGTATTCGGAATCGCTCTTGCAGCAGTTGGTATGCTTTCCACAACCGGTATCACGGTCGCAGTCGATGCTTACGGCCCGATCGCTGATAACGCTGGTGGTATCGCTGAGATGAGCGGACTTGATGAGAGCGTTCGTGAGATCACTGACCAGTTAGACTCCGTTGGTAACACAACAGCAGCAATCGGTAAAGGTTTCGCAATCGGTTCTGCAGCTCTTACAGCTTTGGCACTGTTCACCTCTTTCGCTGACAAAGTAAACTCCAGCACAGCAGATGAACTCACCATCGACATCCTGAATGCAAACGTTGTTATCGGTCTTCTGATCGGTGGTATGTTAACATTCATCTTCTCCGCACTGACCATGTCTTCCGTATCTAAGGCAGCAAACCACATGATCGAAGAAGTTCGTCGTCAGTTCAGAGAAATCCCGGGACTCCTTGAAGGCAAAGCTACTCCGGACTACAAGAAGTGCGTAGCTATTTCCACAGGCGCAGCTCTGAAGCAGATGGTCGTTCCGGCTGTCATCGCAATCGTTGCTCCGATCCTGGTTGGTTTCCTTCTTGGTGTACAGGCTCTTGGCGGTCTTCTTGCAGGCGCTCTGGTCAGCGGTGTTCTTATGGCAATCTTCATGAGTAACTCCGGTGGTGCATGGGACAATGCGAAGAAGTACATTGAAGGCGGAAAGCACGGCGGAAAAGGAAGCCCGGCACACGCAGCAGCAGTTGTTGGTGATACCGTAGGTGACCCGTTCAAAGATACATCAGGACCGTCCATCAACATCCTGATCAAACTTATGACGGTTGTTTCCCTCGTATTCGTTCCGGCATTCATCAGCGTATTCAATGCACTTGGAACAACCAGCCTGTTAGAGTTCTTCTTTAAATAAAATATAAGTACTGAGATACTTCAGGCATAGAAACAGGATCGGTTCGCCGATCCTGTTTTGTGTTTGCGTTTTTTTGAAATGAGAATCTGAAACGTCGGTGGACAGAGCAGATAAGTTTTGCTATCTTACATACAGCAAAACAGTGGACAGAGGAAATAGGAGGAAACGTTTGATGCAGCCATATGCATTTGGAGTTGATTTGGGAGGTACGACCGTAAAAATCGGTTTCTTTCAGACAGATGGGATGCTGCTTGAAAAATGGGAGATCCCGACGAGGAAAGAGGATAACGGTTCCGCGATTCTGCCGGATATCGCCTCTTCGATTCTGGAATATCTGAATCAGAACGCAATTGCTCTGGAGAAGGTGGAAGGCGTAGGCCTGGATGTACCGGGCGCTGTGCTGGAAGGCGGGATCGTGAACCGCTGCGTGAACCTTGGCTGGGGTGTGCGGCCGGTTGCGTCAGAACTTTCCGCACTGCTTGCAGGACTGCCTGTAGCGGTAGCAAACGATGCAAATGCGGCTGCGCTTGGTGAAGTGTGCTGTGCCGGAGACTGGAAGAATGTCGTGATGATCACGATGGGAACCGGTGTCGGCGGCGGCGTGATCCTGGATGGTAAAATCGTCTCCGGCGCGTTTGGCGCCGGCGGCGAGATCGGACACATTCCGATGCGGACGGATGAAACGGAAAGCTGCGGCTGCGGAAAAAAAGGCTGTCTGGAGCAATATGCATCCGCCGAAGGAATTGCGCGTCTTGCAAGGGAACGCCTGAAACAGGAGGCTGTTGAAACACCGCTGAGAGCGTGCGAACAGATTACTTCCAAAGACGTTTTTGATGAAGCGAAAAAAGGAGATGCGTTTGCGCTGAGCATCGTGGAGGAAGTCTCCGAAATGATGGGACGTGCGATGGCATCGATTGCATGTGTGGTCGATCCGGAAGCTTTTATTATCGGCGGCGGCGTATCCAAAGCCGGAACGATCCTGACGGAAACCATACAGAATTATTATATGAAGTATGCATTCCATGCATCCCGAGAGACAAAGATTGTCCTTGCTTCATTGGGGAATGATGCCGGAATGTATGGTGCAGTACATCTGATCTTCTGATCAGAACATAGATTTTTCCTTCTTTTTTACTTTGCTGCCCGGGGTTATTTTATTACTCTCCTGAACCCGGGCTTACTTCTGAGAAAGATCAGGAAACGATAGAAGCCGTGATGAAACAAACCTGTTTGCATCCGGCTTCTTTCAGTTTCCCGGCACAGGCATTGATCGTCGCGCCGCTGGTATATATGTCATCGAGCAGGACCACAGAACGGTACGGCGTTTTGCCGTCTTCGCGGATAGTGAATGCACGGGCTACGTTCCGGCTTCGTCTTGCAGCGTCGATCGTTCTTTGCGGCCGGGTGTTTTCACAGCGAAGAAGATATGAGGCGTCAACCGGGACGCGGATTCCGTACAGCTTCTCAAGCCAGAACGACAGCTTCTCCGCTATCAGCTGCGCCTGGTTAAAACCTCTTTGCTGCAGTCTTTTTTTGTGCAGCGGAACCGGAAGCAGAACTTCCGGCTGCCAGCGGATCATCCTTTCTTTCATTTTCAGGGCAAGTTCGAAACCAATCAGATCGGCGTTATCCCGCCGGTTGTGGAATTTCAGATCATAGAGGATCTTCTTTGCGGCGTCGTCATGAATCCAAAGCGAAGCGCCTTCCTCGAAATGTGCATTTCCTTTTCTGCAGTTTTCGCAGAGGCTCTCTTCTTCCGAAAAAAGAGGCTTTGTACATTTCCTGCAGACGGCACCGGAGACCGGAGTCAGGGCGGGATAACAGGCGCTGCAGATCAGCAGCGGGCGGCATCTTTGGACAGAGGAGACCGGAACCGAAGAATAAAGAAGGCGAAGGCTGCCTTTCGGAAGGCGCAGGATCTCGCCGCAAACAGGACAGACCCTCGGAAAGAGAGCCTGAAGAACACCTTCCTTCAGCAGGCGAAGAAAATCGCTGTTTCCAATGGAAGAAGCCAGTCGGGAAAAAATCATATTCATGTCAGGAGTGCATAAAAGAATAAAAAGAGGATAACAGGTAAATGTGAAGTATACATGAAATGTATAAAAAATTTTTCCTGTTACAGGATCTTTCCGCGGAAAGACCGGATCTGCTCTTTGAGGCTGGAGTAGCGCTTCTGTTCGCGCACATTATCGATCATGCGTTTTACCGTCGGCTCTGTTCCGACAATACATACACATTTTTTTGCACGGGTCACAGCCGTATATAAGATGTTCCGGTTCAGAAGAAGCGGGGGGCCTGAAAGCAGAGGCAGCACAACTGCAGGGTATTCGCTTCCCTGTGCTTTGTGGATCGTCGTGGCATAAGCAAGCACGACCTCTTCGAGCTGGTCGAAATTGTAGATCACATATTTCCCGTCGTCGAAACGCACTTCAAGCAGACGGGTATGTTCGTTGATCCGCGTGATCACGCCGATGTCACCGTTGAAGATGCCCTTGCCCTGCTCATAAACAAATCCGCTTTTGGTCCGCATCTCCCAGTCCAGATCGTAATTGTTTTTGATGTGCATGACCTTATCTCCTTCGCGGAAAATGTCCGATCCTGAGGGGATCTCGGTCTTTCCTTTCGAAGGAGGATTTAAATTATCCTGCAGAAAGCGGTTCAGATATTCGACACCGAGCGGTCCTTTTTTTACCGGGCAGAGGACCTGAATCTCGCTGCGGTCAGCGTCAACATAGCGGGGCAGCTTATCCCGGACCAGACCGAGAACCGCCGAAAGAACGCTCTGGGTATCTTCGCGGCGAATGAAAATAAAGTCTTTGCTGTCCGGCCGCAGATCGATCTGCTCTCCGCGGTTGATCTTATGCGCGTTGACGACGATGTCGCTCTCTTCCGCCTGTCGGAAGATCTTGGTAAGCTTCACCGTGTTAAAACATTCGCTGTTGATAATATCGCGCAGTACATTGCCGGGACCGACGCTCGGAAGCTGGTCGACGTCTCCGACCAGGATCAGCCTTGTGCCCGGTTCGATCGCGCGGAGCAGCGCGCTCATCAAAAACATATCGACCATAGAGACCTCGTCGATGATCACGACGTCGGCTTCGAGCGGGTTCTCTTCATTGCGGTCAAAACGCGCGCCGGCAGAAGTGTCTTCCAGCTCGCCGGAAAGATCGAGCATCCGGTGGATCGTTTTTGCTTCCCATCCGGTGGCTTCTGTCATGCGTTTTGCAGCGCGGCCGGTCGGAGCCGCCAGCAGGATCTCTTTGTAATCCTGTTCAAAATATTTAATGATCGCATTGATCGTTGTGGTCTTTCCTGTTCCGGGTCCGCCGGTGATGACAAGCAGACCGGAAGCGGCTGCCTGGATCACAGCCTCTTTCTGCAGCGGGTCAAGTTCAATACCGGATTTCTCCTCAACCGTCTTTATCCGCTCCAGAATCTGCTCTTTCGGAAGGTGCCCTTTAAGGTCGATCTCGTGCAGCATTTTCGCGATGCCTAGTTCCGTGTAATAGTACAGCGAATGGTAGATCCGGCGCGGCGCATTTTCTTCTTCGGAGGTCTTGATGATCAGACGGCTTTCGATCGCCAGATCCATCATACAGCGCTCGATATCCGCATCCTCGATCTCGGCCGCTCCGTCGATGGTGTTCGGCTTCAGGGTTTCGAGACAGCGCGTTTTTAAAATGTCGTCCGGCAGATAGACATGTCCTTCCGAAGCTGCCTGCACGAGCTCGTAAAGGATGCAGCTGCGGATCCGGAAATCGGAATCGGGAGAGATCCCTGCCTGAAAGGCAATCTCATCCGCCTTGCGGAAACCTATACCGAGAATATCGTCCGCCAGCTGATACGGATTGCTGCGGATGATCTCATAGACCGCGTTCTGATACTGTTCGTAGATCCTGACCGCCATGGCGTTGGAAATGCCGAAATTGCCGAGGAACATCAGCGCTTTCCGCAGATCCTTTTTTTCTTCCTGCTGCGCAGCGATCTCCTGCGCTTTCTTACGGGAGATGCCTTTGACTTCGGAAAGACGTTCCGGCTCTTCATCCAGAATGCGGAGTGTATCCTCGCCGAACTTTTCGATGATCCTTCTTGCGGTGACGGGACCGAGGCCTTTGATCGCGCCGCTGCTTAAGTAGCGCTCCATGGCAAAGACATCATCCGGGACGATCGTCTCATACTGCGAAACTTTAAACTGTTCGCCGTAGGTCGGATGGAAGACGAATTCACCGGTGAATTCCAGATATTCCCCTGGTTCGATAAAACGAAAAACGCCTACGCATACGGTTTCGCAGCCGTTATCTTCGGCGCAGAGCACGGTGTAGCCGTTTTCTGCGTTTCTGTATATGATTCGTTCAACGTAGGCTTTAAATTTTTCCATGACTGCTCAATTATAAAGTGCAGACCACGATTTTTCAATCATCGTGCAGTCGTACAGAACCGCATTGTTTGGTAAAAGGAAAGAAAGGATATTTGAAATTTTTGTAGACTTGTCGACAAGTTCTTGTTGCAAAGTCATTATTTTTCTTTATAATAATCTCAGAGACAAAGGAAACAACGCGGTTTATATAGTTATTCAGAAACGAAAGGAAAGGTATTCTTATGGCATTAACAAGCATGCAGGATTTCCTCGAGATCGTGAAGGGGAAAAAAGTAGTTAAAAATGTAGCAGTTCCGGGCGCAGCAGATGATCACGTATTAGAGGCTGTATTTGAAGCAGAGGCTCTCGGACTGATCAAAGCGATCCTGATCGATAAAGTAGATGCGATCAAAAAAGTTCTGGAAGATCTTGGAAAGAATCCGGAAGATTATGAAATGATCAACGCAGAAACTCCGGAAGAGTGCGGACAGATCGCAGTGGATCTCGTAAGAGAAGGCAAAGCAAACATTATCCTGAAAGGTCTTCTCGAGACCAAAGACGTTCTGAAACCGGTCGTTAATAAAGAAACCGGCATCGGCCTTGGCGGTGTTATGTCGATCGTAGCTTTCACCGAACTTCCGGCTTATCATAAACTGCTGGTTGTTACAGACGGCGGTATGATGACCTACCCGACAGTTGAGCAGAAGGCGGGCATCATCAAAAACGCAGTTGACTGCTACAAGAAACTCGGCATCGAGAATCCGAAGATCGCATGTGTCGCAGCAGTTGAAAAAGTAAATCCGAAAATGCCGGAGACGGTTGATGCTGCAGAGCTGAAGAAGATGAACGAAGAAGGCATCATCAAAGACTGTATCGTAGAGGGACCGATCTCCTTAGACCTTGCAGTTTCTGCTGACAGCGCAGCCCGTAAAAAATACGAGAGCCCGGTTGCAGGTGATGCGGATGTCATCCTTGTTCCGAATATCCAGGTTGGAAACGTTGCTCACAAATCCATGCTGATGTTTGGAAATGGAAAGATGGCAGGCGTTGTTGTCGGAGCAAAATGCCCGATCATCATCAACTCCAGAGGTTCTTCTGCAGAAGAAAAATTTGACTCCCTGCTTCTTGCATGCGCAGTTGCAGACTGAGAATAAAAAAATACATGCATTAACAGGAAAAAATCGGCAGTTCTCTGCCGATTTTTCTTGACTTTCCGGTTTTGATTGCATAAAATAACAAGGCGCGTTTGCGAAAACGCGACGTTCATTCTGTGCAAAAAAACAGGTACAGGATGCGGAAGAGAGAAACTTCCGAATATTCATTATTAAGAAAGGAGAATGATATGCCGACATTTAACCAGTTAGTCAGAAAGGGAAGACAGACTTCTGTGAAAAAATCTACGGCTCCGGCTCTTCAGAAGAACTTCAACTCTCTTCGCAAGAAGACAACGGATGCTCCGTCACCGCAGAAGCGTGGTGTTTGCACAGCAGTTAAGACAGCAACACCGAAGAAGCCGAATTCCGCTCTTAGAAAGATCGCCAGAGTTCGTCTTTCCAACGGTATCGAAGTAACAAGCTATATTCCGGGAGAAGGTCACAACCTTCAGGAGCATAGCGTTGTTCTTATTCGTGGAGGAAGAGTTAAGGACCTGCCAGGAACAAGATATCACATTATCCGTGGTACCCTTGATACAGCAGGTGTCGCTAACAGAAAACAGGCCCGTTCCAAATACGGCGCTAAGAGACCGAAAAAGAAATAAAAACACCAAGGTCTTAGAACGTTTGCTGTAAGCAGCAAATACTGATTAAAAAGATTCGAGTTTTCTTGTATCACAGATATTTTATGTTGTACGGTATTCCTTAACCTTTTACGGTTGCAGGTTAATAGAGAATTTACCAGTGCGAACATACATCCATATATGTGTGAGTACCTGAGATTTAATCTGAATGATTAAGGAGGGAAGTAACGTGCCACG
>CAZOHB010000052.1:0-15267 GCA_964579345.1 uncultured Parasporobacterium sp. | reverse complement strand
GCGTGTGGCGCTTGCGCCTCGCGGTGCGCGCGCGACTCCACTTCCGTGCGCGGTGTGCGCGGCTCCATTCTTCGGAGTAAAAATAAGACAGGGAAAAATTTGGACAGAAAGAACCGTCCACGGGTAAAATAAGACAGGGGAAACGGTCCCCTGTCTACTTTTACTTTTATAAAGTTTCTGAATCTAAGATGATCGTGAATGGGCCGTCGTTTAGAAGTTCCACATCCATCTCCGCACCGAAGACGCCGGTGCCGACTTCGAATCCTTTTTCACGGCACTGAGCGACGATATACTCATAAAGCGCTTCTGCGTGTTCCGGGCTGCCCGCGTTGATAAAACTCGGGCGGTTTCCTTTTTTGCAGTCCGCGTAGAGGGTGAACTGGGAGACGAGCAGAAGGGATCCGCCAACGCTCTCAAGCGAAAGGTTCGTCTTTCCTTCTGCGTCCTCAAAGATGCGCAGCCCGGTCATTTTTTTGACCATTTTATCCGCGATCTCTTTCGTATCCTCATTGCAGACGCCGATCAGAACAAGAAATCCCTGATCGATCTTTCCTGTGATCTCTCCGTCCACTGTGACGGAAGCATGTTTTACTCTCTGAATTACAAATCTCATATTTCGTTCCTTTCGAAAGAAAACCACAGGCCCGTGTTGAAAGAGCCTGTGGCTTGTATTTCTGCTTGTTGCTATTTACAGCATGTGTGCGCGGATGAAGTCTTCGTCCATCGGAACGAGATATTTCGGTGCAACATCGAACACGGTCAGGCAGCCGGTCTTTCCTTCTGCTTTCATACGGCAGATCGCGCGGGCGAATGCCATCAGAACGCTGGTTGTGAATTCCGGGTTAGAATCCAATTTTAGGCTGTATTCGATGACATGTTTATTTTCATTGTCTTTTCCGGTCGTACCGGTACGGAAGACGAAACCGCCGTGCGGGATACCGCTGTGATCGCGGTCTAATTCTTCTTGGGAGATGAAATGTACGGTCGTGTCATAATCGGAGAAATAGTTTGGCATCGTAACGATGTCTTTCTCAACCTGTGCCGGATCAGCACCTTCTTTTAATACGACAAAGCACTCACGTGTGTGTTTCTGGCGGGTGGTCAGTTCCGGATTTTCGCCTGCACGAACAGAGTTCAGAGCAGAGTCAACCGGGATCGTATACTGCTTTGCATCTGCAACGCCTTCAACGCGGCGGATCGCATCAGAGTGGCCCTGGCTTACACCCTTGCCCCAGAAGGTATAGTCGTTGCCGTTCGGAAGGATTGCGTTTGCGTACAGTCTTGCAAGAGAGAACATACCCGGATCCCATCCGCAGGAGATCAGGGAAAGCGTTCCAGCTGCTTTTGCTGCTGCGTCTACGTTTGCGAAATGCTCCGGGATGCGTGCGTGTGTATCAAATGTATCGAGGCAGTTGAACCACTGGGAATACTTCGGAGTCTGCTCCGGAAGGTCCGTTGCGCTTCCGCCGGCAACGATCAAAACATCGATCTTATCCTTCCAGCTTTCAATCTCACTGATATTGACGACCGGGCAGAGGCCCTGTGTCTTAACATTTTCCGGGTTTCTGCGGGTGAAGATTGCAACGAGTTCCATGTCTGCATTTTCCTTGATGTTGCATTCTACTCCACGGCCAATGTTTCCATAACCTGCAATACCGATTCTGATCATAAACTACCTCTTTTCTTTATAACTTTAATACGTTGAATTAACAAAATACCCAACAATTATATAACGATGCAGGGTTGTTTACAATAAAAAAATCTTCTGATAAGATGATTTCTATGAAAAGAACAAAACCGGAAATCCTGGCACCGGCAGGAACATATGAGGCGATGGAAGCGGCAGTGAAGGCGGGCTGCAATGCAGTTTATGCAGGAGGCAGCTTTTTCTCAGCGCGCGCATACGCCGGAAACTTTAATGAAGAAGAATATTTACGGGCAATCGATTTCTGCCACCTGCACGGCGTGCGCGTTCATATGACGCTCAATACGCTTTTGAAAGAGGACGAGATCGCGCGCGTCCCCGCTTATGTAGAACCTTATTATAAAGCCGGGCTCGACGCGGTGCTCGTACAGGATATGGGTGTTTTTCATATCCTGAAAAAACATTTCCCGGATCTTCCGCTGCACTGCAGCACGCAGATGAGCATCGCCTCCGCATATGGCGCACAGCTTGCGAAAGACCTCGGCTTCTCACGCGTTGTGCCCGCAAGAGAACTTTCTTTGGAAGAGATCCGTTCCATCAAACAAAAAGTGGATATCGAGATCGAGACCTTTGTCCACGGGGCCATGTGTTTTGCGTATTCCGGAAAATGTCTCTTCAGCAGTTTTGCCGGAGGTCGAAGCGGAAACCGCGGCCGGTGCGCACAGCCATGCAGAAAGTTCTACCGTCTGTTTGAAGATCTGCCCGGAGAGGGAGGCGGAAAAAGAAAATTCCTTGCGGAGGAATATCTGCTGAGCCTGAAAGATCTTTGCACACTGAACGAACTTCCGTATCTGATCGACGCGGGAATCGATTCCTTTAAGATCGAAGGACGCATGAAAAATCCTTCTTATGTTGCCTGCGCAGTCTCTGCGTACCGGATGGGTCGGGACCTGTATCTTGAACTGCAGGAAAAAGAACAGGCGGAATCCTTTGACGCGATGAGCGATCGTGCAAAAAAAGAGTACTCTGATTTTGTTCAGACGACCGTCTCTGACCTGCAGGATATTTATAACCGCGGCGGTTTTTACGGCGGCTACTATTTTACGGATAAAGGGAAACAGATGGCGGCGCTGAAACGGCCGAATCATATCGGACTCCGGATCGGAACCGTTGCTTCTGTCAATGCCCCTAAATTCGCCGTGAAGCTGGAAAAAGAGCTTCATCGCAAAGATGTTCTGGAATTGCGAAAACCGGCGGGAGAAGAGACGTCAGCGGCTTCAGCGGCTGTTATAGAGCTTACGAGCGGAGCAGACGGCGTACCGGGAGATACGGTTTCGCTGAACGGCAAAGAACTGAAGAAGATCAAGCCGGGGATGGAAGTCTGGCGGACGCGAAATGATGCGCTGCTTACAAAGCTGGAACAGGAAATCCTGAATTCGGAAAAAACGATTTCGGCTGATTGCAGGATCCGGGCAAAACTCGGAGAACCGCTGCAGATCACATTGACTGCAAAAGGTTGTGGAAAAGACGGCACGGATGTAAGCGTATGTGTGGAAGGAGAGCCTGCGGAAGCTGCATCGAGTGCACCGACGGCAGCGAAAGCCCTGGAAGATAAAATGAAAAAGAGCGGCGGCAGCGGAGTGGAAATCGCAGCGTTTGATTGTGAAATGGACGGAGATCTTTTTATCCGTATGAGCGCTTTTAATCAGTTGCGCCGGGCAGCCGTGGAAAAACTGAAAGAGACGATAGCGTCAATGTATCGCCGATGAACATAATCGACGGCGAAAAGCAGGAACATATAGAACAAAGAAAAAGAAGGAACAAACGTGGCGAAAATCTTTGTCAGAGTGAAAAATAAAAAACAGTTTCAGACAGTGCTGGAGTTTTCTCCGGTGGACTGTCTGATCGCCGACTTCAGCTGCGCTGCGATCGATATTGCAAACATAAAAAAAGAATATCCGGACAAAACGTTTTACCTGCAGCTGCCGGATGTGATGCGGGAGAAAAAAGCCGCATCCGTAGAAAAAATCGCGGAGGCTGCGAAAGGATTCGGCGGAATCGTTCTGAAATCATTTGATGAGATCGGGCTGGTAAAGACACTGATGGAAGAGCGTGAAGAGTTCCGTGAGTTAAAGGTGCTCGGGGATTCATTTCTGTATGCGTATAATACGGATGCGATCGCGTTTTATAAAAACTTTTTCCCGGAAATAAATTTCATCTTACCGGACGAACTGACGGACCGGGAAGCGGAACTGCTGATGCAGAGCGCTGCGAAGCAGGATCTTGCGAAACCGCAGGATTTTCTTTACAAGGCATACGGCTATCAGCCGCTCATGATCACGAATCAGTGCCTGAACAGAAATTATGCGGGCTGTGAAAAGCCGCTGATGCAGTTTGCGGATGAGCAGCAGCGCATGTTCTTCATGAGCAGTGAATGCGGCCAGTGCTATGACATTGTATATAACGGCCAGCCGACGATGATGCTGGACAAAGTGGAAAAGGCAGGATCGGAATTTGAAATCGCAGGGGTTCGTTATACGAATCTTCTGCTGGATTTTACGATCGAAAACGAAGCAGACATCAAACGGATCCTGACGGACTTTTTATCTGCAGGAATGCTTTCGGAAGACAGTCCTGCAATGCACAAAATCACACGCGGGCATCATTACAAAGGTGTTGAATAAAGAACTTTGCTTTAAAATAAGACAGACATTTCAATGCGCTATCTGCTAAGGGGCGGGACAAAGGTTGGAATCAGAAGGAGAAACAATGGAAGATTATTTTGCAGACAATTTTAGTGAGACAGAAAAGAAAATCTATGACGAGACATCGAATTCCATTACCTGGATCGACATGGAAAACTGGGACCGGACACGGATCTTTTATAATTATCTGGGAACCGATTTTCCTTATATCGTGATCACCGCCAATATCGATGTTACAAAGCCGCTTCTTTTTGCGCATAAAAACAAGGTGTCCTTTAATCTGGTCATGGTCTGGCTCTGCAACAAGACGGCGGATTCCATCATCAATTACAGATACCGCTTCTTCGAAGGAAAACCATTTATCATTGACCATACCAGACCAACAGTCAATCACCTGAAAAAAGGCAGCGAACAATTTGTCATAGGGGAAGGCCCGTGGCCGTGCGACGATATCATCGAATTCTGTAAACGCACGCATGAAAGCATGGAACATGCGGATCCGGAACAGATGCAGGAGCGCGTCCGCTATAAACTGGACATTATCAACTATACGAGCATTCCGTGGATCAACTACACCGGCTTTATCCGCACGATCCTGCATAACGGTGTGGACAATGCACCGAAGTTTTCGTTCGGAAAATACTTTAAGGATCCGTCCGATCCGGAAAAGATTCTGATGCCGCTTTCCAATCAGACGCACCACGGTCTGATGGACGGCGTGCATGTCGGCAAATTCTATGAGCGATTGCAGAAGGCATGCGATGAGCTTTGCTGAGGAAATGCAGAGCAGGAACTTCATATAAAACAGAACAAGGGGGCTACCGACTTTAGTGCGACAGCCCCTTGTTGTTGAAAAAGCAGAGTCAAGGGAAAAAACAAAACTACAGAAGCGATTTTACTGCTCCTATAATGCAGACATAAGAACAAACGAAATTAAAAGATAAGCAGAGATGGAAAACGAATCGCTGATCGGAAGTACCGGCTATGAAATCCGTTACAGCTTGAAGAAGAATTTTAGGAATGTTAAGATTGTAACGTTAAATAACAAGGGGAAACATTCCCTGAAGATTAAGAAGTTGAAAGCTGCGAAAAAATATTATTACAGATCCGGAAATATAAGCTTGCGGAAGGAAAGATATTATATTCCAAGTGGTCCGCAAAGAAAAAGGTGACGACAAAGTAAGGAGGCTTCCATGAAAAGCAGATTATGGAAAAAGGTATCCTGTTTGATTCTTGCAATTGCCATGCTGGTTACGATGGCGCCGATGGCTGTTATGGCGGAAGAGAACTTACAGGAGCAGACGGTTCAGGTTGCTACGTCCGTTTATACCAAATATTACGGCGATGCTCCGTTTCAGCTGGATGCGGTGACAGATGGCGACGGCACGCTCGTTTATGTCAGTGATAATCCGCAGGTCTGTACTGTCGCGGAAGACGGAACCGTTACGATCACAGGCGTTGGCAATGCAATGATCGATGTTTATGCGACGGCAACGGAAAACTATGCAGAGGCTGATGCGCAGCCGGTTTATGTAAATGTAAGCTTAAAGGGGACTACGGTTAAAAAATTCAAAGCGGGCAAGGTGGCCCGGATGACCGTCACCTGGGCGCGCAATGCGAAGGCCAGCGGCTATGAAGTACAGTTTTCTTATGATAAATTATTTGAGAATGTACTCACCAAAAAGATTAAAAAGAATACAACGACGAAATACACGGTCAAGGATATCGTCGGCGGACAGAAGGTATATGTCCGGGTGCGCTGTTATAAGAAAATAAACGGAGAAACGTATTATTCTGACTGGAGTAAAGCTGTGAAAGCGAAGTCCAAACTGGCGAAAAAGTCGGCGCTGGTTCCGGTCGCAAAACTGAAGAACCTGAAAAGCCTGACGCACAGCTGCACAAAGGCAGAATTGACCAAAGCTTATAAAGCAGTCCGCAGGGATATGCGTGCTCTTGTGGGAATCAGCAAGAAAAAACAGCTGATGTATATTGCAAGCATGGTGCGCTACTATGTTGACTCGGGCCTGGTTGAATATTCGATGTCGGCGCCGCATTACGCGGATGCTTACGGCTACTTTGTCAAAGGAGTCGGCTCCTGCGCAGGATGCGCCCGCGCAACCGGACTTTGTCTGAATATGCTGGGCTATGGCTATGAACATGTAAATGAAAACATGTATACCCATCAGTGGTGCCGTGTCAAAGTTGGAAAACAGTATTGGATCTGCGATGCGTATGGCCTGTACGTTGGAAAAGAGCCGGCGCCGCGCAAGCACCCGTATATTGCTACCTGACGAAAACCGGATCACAGCAGCTTTTACTGTATAATAGGATTCGGTTAAATTCCGCAATTAAGATTGTGAAGGACGTAAAGTACGATTCGAAGCGGCAAAGAAAAAGGTCACGACGAAATGATCAGGAAAAAAACGATTTATAAATTGGCAGTTGCTATCATTGCTGCGGTACTCCTGCTTTGCGGGTGCGGCGGAAAAACAGAGCCGGTCGGCCCAGGTGCTTCCGAACCGGCAGCTTCCGGAGTGCAACTCCCGCCGGCTGCGCCGAAAGAAGAGCCGCAGGATGGGGACGTGGATCGTTCGGATTATAATCTGATAGAAACAAACGCGGATATTGCGATCTGTCTTCTGCGGGAACGTCTGGAAAAAGAAGGCGAGAAGAACTATATGTTTTCTCCGGTTTCTCTTTACGAGATACTGGCGCTGGCTGCAAACGGCGCTTCCGGGCAGACGCGGGCACAGCTGGAAACTTATCTGGGCGGGTCGATGGAATCGATCAATGAAGCCCTGGCTGATTATCACCGGACACTCCCTAAGAGCCTGCATGTTGCAAATTCTATTTGGGTCAACAATTCCATTGGCTCTTTAACGGACAGCTATCAGCAGCTTGCACAGAATGAATATGATGCTGTCGTTGAGGATGTTCCGTTTACCGGGGAAACGGTAGACCGGATCAATGCATGGGGAAAGAAGCATACAAAGGGAATGATCCCATCCGTTTTGAATGAGCTGGATCCGGATCAGGCAATGATCCTGCTGAATGCCGTTGCTTTTGAAGCAAAGTGGGAAGAACAATATGAAAATTCGCAGATTCATCCGCATGAGACATTCACGAATGCAGATGGAACCACATCGACTTATACACAGCTTTCAAGCGAAGAAGACGAATATCTGAAGATCATGGATGGCGAAAACGTGATTGCGAAAGGCTTTTTGAAACCATATAAGAACGGAAAGACCGCTTTTATGGGGATCGAGCCGGCCGAGGGGTATACGCTGGAAGATGTGATGAAACATCTGAACGGAAAATCTTATGCAGAGATGTATGCGAATAAAGAAGTGTATAAAGAAGGAACCCTTCATGCAGGGATTCCGGAGTTTAAGGCGGATGATTCTATGGAGCTGGTAGAGCATCTTAAGAACGAGCAGGTTGAGTTGCCGTTTGTTCCGTACCAGGCGGATTTCTCAGGCATGATGAATACGGATTTCCCATTATATATCAGCGGTCTTTTCCAAAAGACGCATATTGAAGTTGACCGGAAAGGAACGAAAGCGGCAGCAATTACAGGCATCGTGATGACAGCGGAGTCAGTATCGGAATCAGTCAATCTTTATATCATTCTCGACCAGCCGTTCCTTTATGCAATTGTGGATTACGAGACCGGCATGCCGTTCTTTATGGGGATGATCAATACGATGGAGTGATATAGCTTGCAGCGCGGGAAAAACAGCGGATTTTCCCTATAGAGCATTCCATGAAAATAGGTAAATGAACAGAAAACGTTGATTTTACAATGAAAAATGGCATTCCATCGAGTAAGATGAAATGCCATAATTATTTGTGCGGATAACAGGAGTTAATCAGACATTCCTTATATATCAAGGCTTTTCCCGTTTAGTGCAACACTTGGTGCAACACTTCATCAGAAAATGGATTCTCAACGAAAAAAGCGCCTTTTCAGTGGCGGCGCTTTTTATCTTTCTTATCTTTTTCAGCCTTCTCAGACATTACTTCATAATAGTATTTTTCAGGTTCGCCCAGAACTTCTGGAAGCATGCAGTTGATTGCAGCGCGGCCGCCTTCGATCCAGGGATCCAGGAAGGACATGAGCTTAGTTATTTCTTCGATGGGATAACCGGATCTGATCAGATCGCCGGATCCTGTATCATAAAGATCAAAGGAATCATAGCCTATGAGGAAAGTGGCTTTATAATGCTTTCCATGAAAAGTTGTTCCGGAAATCGTCTTTACATTTTTCTCATGAAAAGCAATACCAATATTAAAACAAAGATTCATGATCGCAGCACACCTGTCACAAGCGGACTTTTTAATCATTATTTTTTCCATTTCATTAAACTCTTTTTCACTTTTCTCTGCAGCTTGTGCTTCGGCTTTGGTTCTCTGTCTGATCTTTCCGGCTAGATAATCTGGATCCACTTCTAACACTTCCGCTATTGCTCTGATCGTGGAGGGGCTTGATTTTCGAGGTGTTCCGTCCTGTTTGGTATATTCACCATTTCTCATCTTTCCTATTGTGTGGGAGGCAATGCCGCTCGCTGCTGCCAGGTATTCATTGGTCATGTTCTTTTCTTTCATGATTTTATCTAAACGTTTTGAATTGATTGTTTCCATTTTGCCTCTTTTCTGTAATTGAATATATTTTCATTTAAAAATGTTCATCTGAACATATATTCATAACTTATCATAGACAACGTAAATAATCAATGACAGATACAGATAAAAAAGAAAGGGGGTAAACCATGAGGGAAACAAAAGGAAGTGATCTGAATCTGGACAAGCGCATATCAGTCAGCGCGGAAACGCTTGCAAAGCTTTTGGACTGTGGACGCGCAACGGCGGTTAAGGTCGGGACAGAGTGCGGAGCCAGAATGAAGATCGGCGGAAGGGTTTTGTTCCGGGTGGACAAGATCAAAGAATATCTTGATCAGGTGACGGAACCTGCAGCGGATCCAGATCGGGAAGCCGCGTCCTGTTCAAGGTCGATCAGGTGAAACGTTACCTGGAAGGGATCTCTTCCGAAGAAAACTGAAATAAAAAAGAACGGCGTGACCGCTCTTTTTTATTCATCCAGAAAGGAGACACAGCTGATTGTCAGAATGTTCAAAATGTGAGTAAAGTAAGCCAACACATGAATGCAACGGACAATATTCTGGTAAATCCGCTGCCCGGAAGAATCAACTGCCAGGACAGCGGTTCTGCAGAGGAATAGACTGTGAATCCATTCACAGATCATTATAAAATAACTAAGCGACAAAATCAACATTATTCGTTGTAAAATATACATAGTGTTGTATAATAGACATAATAACAATAAGTGTTGATTTTAAAGAGAAAGGAACCTGCTGCATGAGTACGGACAGAACGGAATACTTCAGAAAATACAGGGAGGAAAACCGGGAAAGGCTGAACAGTTATCATTGCCAGTGGGAAAAGGAAAACCCGGAAAAAGTAAAGGAATACAAAAGAAGATACAGAGGAAGGTTGCGTAATGAGAAGCCACAGAATGAAGGTTAATACAGGACGGATGATCCGGAAAAGATTCCGGGATGCTGATAATTTCATTTCAGATCTTCTGGCAGCAAACGCAGATCAGTACAGGGAGGCTGTCCGGAAAAAGGAGCACATTGAAGATCTTGCGGCCTACTGGAAAGAAAAGGGAGATCCTGTCCTCATTGGTTACTGCAGCAGACGTATTGAGGCAGCAGATAAAGAAATCAGCAGACTGAAGGATTATCCGGCTGCACTGAAGGAGGAACTGAAACAGGCAGCGGCCAGCCTTCCCTCCAAAGAACGGCGGAAGGTTTCAGCACTGATCCGGAAGGCCGGATTTACGAAAAGGAGTATGAAAAGATGATCCCAGCGATTTACCAGCAAGAGTATGACCATTATATCCAGGAAATGAAAAAAGAAAACGAGATTGCAGATCGCTATGCGGAAATGGATTTACAGTTTATTTCAGATAAGCATACTGAACTGGCAAGGCAAGCAAAATGGAAAGCAGAGCGTGCAAAGAAACGGATTGCAGAACTGAAAGAATTGCGTGCAAAGAATAATCCGGATCAGAAGACGGCGGATTTCATGGCTGCAGCGTTTAAGTCAGTCAGGAAGGTCACCGGGCGGAATTATGCAGCGGAGATCATGCAGCATGTAACGACAGAGGCGGAGCTGCAGCAATGGCTCCAGACGGTCAAGTCCATGCACACGAAGGACGGGAAGCTTGATAAGGCCGCATACTGCCGCGATCTGAACACAGTACGCGACAATATGCTGTCCACTATCAGCGAGCTGAAGAAGGCGGCGGAAGATTATGAATCCCTGATTAAACAATATGAGTCAAATGTCGGGATCCTGGAAAAAGAGATCCGGGAGAACGGCGGAAAATATTAATATCCAAGAAGGAGGAACTGATTATGTCACTTATTAAACCAATTATGAACCCAGATGGGGACGGAGTAATAGTTGCATTTACGGATTCTGATAAGATGATTTTTGATAAATACGGGAATCCTGTAAAAAAAGGGTTTATGTCTCTTGGCGGCGGCAAGGTATGGGACAGGGACAAGGATCTGATCTTTGATACTGCCCGACACGTTAAATTCCACGACATGGAGCCGCTTCTGATCGAAGATAAACCGAATGCGCTGGATGATCTCGGCCTGACGGATGTACGGCGGAAAATGGACGCTGCACACAATGAAATGATCTGGCAGAAGTACAAGCTGAAGCTGATCCAGGAGATCCCTGCAGATCTTGACCTTGAACCGGACACCAGAAGCCCTTATGAGTGCGCGATTGATCCCAGGCCGGAGAGAAAGATTGAACGGGGAAATATGCAGGAGGCGATTGATTCCATTTCATTTGAGGATCCGGAATACAGACGCCAGGCGGAAGAATACTTTGAAACTGTCATTCCTAAAGTAAAGGAGGAAACGCAGCGCCTTCAGGCAGAACTTAATTCTGCTTATGCAGAGTGGCAGAGGGTCACAAAGGAATATGAGCAGAAAGTCCAGGATGCACGGAACGCCCTTCTGAGATTTAATGATTCCGTCATGGAGGAAGTAAGGAAATTTGAGACGGCGGATAATGGAAGCAAAACGGCAGAAGGTCATGTTGTCATTTCCAATGGCAGAAGATCTATTCTGAGCCATGCGCGTTTTGAATCAAGCCCCATACGCACAAAGAAATATGAATACCTGGAAGATCTCAACCGCTTTGCAGAACGTTTTGACCAGAATGTAAGGGTTACGCAGGATTTCAACAGAAATCACATTGACATGATCAATACAGCCGGGAGTCCATCGGAAGTAAAAGAGATTTTTGGAAACATTTTTGATACTTGATCCTCCCAAATTATTTTTATATATGGTTGGCCGGGCATTGTTCCGCCCTCCCCTTTTACCGGAAGGAGGTAAACTTTTATGTCATCGAAGAATGAAGCGAAGATCCGCTTTACCGCGGAGACACAGGAATTTCAGTCCTCTTTGAAGGACGCAAAAAATGAAATAAAGACCCTCAATGCTGAGTTGAAGCTGAATGCAGCTGAGATGAAAAACGCAGGGGAATCCGGAGAGCTTCTTGAAAAGCGTCATGAGCTGCTGACTCAGAAGCTGGAAGCCAACATCCAGCAGCAGGAGGCACTTTCCGGCAAAATTGAAGCCGCCACAGAAATCTATGGTGAAGATTCCGAAGAGGTTGCAAACCTGGAGCGCCAGCTGACATATGCACAGACTGCCCAGCAGAACATTGAAGCTGACATTAATAATGTCAATGAACGGTTGGTTGATCAGGCGGCGGCTGCAGAACAGAATGAGTCCGCACTTGGTCAGCTGATGTCTGTGATTCAGGATCAGCAGTCTGAATTGCAAAATCTGCAGGAAGAGTATATCAATACAGCTTTGGAGTTAGGTACTGACTCTGATGCTGCGGAGGCTCTTGCAGAACGGATCCAAACGTTATCCGGTGAACTGGGGAACAATCAGCAGGTGTTAGATGAGGTGACAACTGCTGCGCAGAATCTGGGATCCGGTATGGATGGTGTTGCTGGAGAGACAGGTGATATGAATTCTGCTCTCGGAGATGTTGCAGGCATTGCCGGACAGGCAGGCGGTGAATTGACTGGGATGCTCACCGGAGTGGCCAATGCACTTGCAACAGGAGGTGTGGCAGGTGGAGTCATGGCGATTGCTTCTGCTCTGATCGAAGTGGGCAAAGAGGTGATTGATACGGCAATGGAGTTTGAAGAAGGTAGCGCCATTATAGTAGAAGGAACTGGCCTGATGGGTGATGAACTTGACAGAGCAAAGAAATCTGCAGAAGAGGCCTTTGCTGCTATTGCAAATGCGGATGCAACATTAGAGGATGCTTATGGGACAGCCTCAGAGTTGATAACACGTCTCGGGATGGAAGAAGGCTCTGCAGACTTACAGGCGGCTACAACAGATATGCTGAACTTCGCAAAGGTCACAGGGGAAGATGCAGTGAAGTCGGTAGACATGTTTTCTGATGTTCTAATGAATTGGAATATGGGAATCTCTGATCTACCAACACTTATGAATGAGGTTACAGCCGCTAACCAGAACTGTGATGCAGGCGTTTCTTCTCTTATGAATGATCTAATTACATATGCAGTAACCTGGCAAGATCTGGGTTATTCTACAGGGGAAGCTTTGGGGCAGCTTGTTGCATGGGAGCAGGCTGGTCTGAACGCAGATCAGGTAATTCGAGGCCTTGATCGGGCGTGTAAGGGGCTTGCTGAAACAAATACTGCAGATATCCCTGGAGCGATACAAAATGCAATGGTTGCAGTATCGGAGGCGGAAACGCGATATGACGGGTTAAATGTAGTAGTAGGTGATACAGGTAAAACGATCAGTGATCTATTCGGGCAACGGATGGCAGGGACATTTGTTCAGGCAATGCAGAATAACAGGGTTGCAACAGATCAATGGACTCAGGCAGTAGTAAATTCTAAGAATGCACTTGCTACCACAGCTGCAGAATCGACTACTATGGCTGACACCAGTGCGCAAAGTACATATCAATTGAAAACCGGCTTTATGGATTTGCTGCAGCGTATTGGTGAGGCTAAAGGGGCTACTGCATCAGCGACCACCGGCGTTCAGGTTGCAGCTGAAGAAACAAAAGTTTATAGCAGTGAACTGGAGAAGCTGGGCGAAGCTTCAAACGATGCTGCGAAGAAGTCTGAAAAGTTGGGCGAGAGCGCTTCCGGTGCTATGAAGGAAGCAAAATACGAGGTTGAGAAAGGTATCTCATCCATGCAGAATGCACTGAAGAACATGGAGTGGAGGGTGCCCAGACCACAGCTTCCGGTATTTTCAATGAATGGAAAATTTGATGCAGCTACAGGGGGTGTTCCAACAATCGGAGTGACATGGCACGCAGAAGGCGGTATCTTTAATCAGCCAACCTTGTTAACTTCAGTTAGTGGAGCGTTGCACGGCGTAGGAGAATCAGGTCCGGAAGCGATCGCTCCACTAAATACGCTGCAGGATTACATTATGAATGCCATACATTCTGAAAGCATAATTGATTATGATATTATGGCTGATAAGGTAGGGCATGTTATTGCAGAAAAGCTGCCTGCAGAAATTGCCAAGATGAACATAACGATGGACATTGATAGTCGTGAGGTCGGAAGGGTTATACGGTCGGTAACGTAACTGGAAGCAGCCGGTGATCAAAGAGTGTGGAGATACAGGTTTGAATACTGAGAAGGCTAAAAGTTATTTGAAACAGCTGCAAAAAATGAGAAGTGAGATTGATATTATAGCCGCAACTATAATAGAACTCAGAGATAAGACGACCAGTCCAGACAGATCTCAAATAGACCCGAATGGAAAGGTTAAGGGGAGCCGGGACGTTGATAGAAGGGCAGATCTTATTGCAGAATCTGTAATGCTCCAGAATGAACATTCAGCCTGTATGAAAAAATATCTGATTCTTGAGCATGATGTCATTCAAAGCATTCACAGGCTGAAGAATTGGAGATATATCATTGTTCTCTGTGGCCATTATGTTGAAGGGAAAACCCTTAACCGGATTGCAGAAGATAATCACTGGGTATGCCGGCATGTCACGAGGCTGCATAGACAGGCCTTGCAGGAATTTGCTGAAATGCATGATTTTATAGAAATTGAAGAGGTAAACGATTATGACGAATGAGACTGAAAAACTGATTGAGGTGGAAGTGCTGCACGCCTTCGTGGACAAGCATACAGGCACATTTTACGGAAAAGGTGAGAAGATCTCCCTGACGGAAGAGAGGATCAATGAGATTATTGAAGAGCATCCGGAACTGATCCGCTATGAAAAAGAGAGATGATCTGTCGAATACTGTTAAAACTCTCCGGATCAAGATCTCACAATGGGAGAAGTATAAGGAAGAATTAGAATGCATCCATGCATCGAACAAAGATGAATGGATCCACAAGCTCCACCAGGACACGGTTCTGAAGATCCGTTCCTTGGAGGGAGAGCTGCAGCATATCCTTGATCTGGTGAATGAGATCCCGGACGAAACGGATAGAAGGGTTATCCTGGGACAGTGTATCAACGAGCAAACAAATGTTGATAACGCGGAAGAAGTGGCCTATAGCGAAAGGCAGACCACAAGACGGAAGAAGCAGGCACTGGGATCCTTCGCTGAACTCTATAAGCGTTATCTAAACGGTGAATAACTGTTTTTCATAAACCTCCTGAATAAATATATTATTTCTGAAAGGCCGGGTGAACATTCCCCGGTCTTTTCTTTTTCAAAAATGCGCTGCAGGTGTTCCTGATCCTGATCAGAACCTCCCCGCCTCCCCATAACCCCTTTTCATTTGGGGAGGCTTACAACGGAAAGGGGGACTCAAGGGGGAAGGA
>CAZOHB010000051.1:0-15311 GCA_964579345.1 uncultured Parasporobacterium sp. | reverse complement strand
GGAATGATCATTCCCATCTGATCCTGTGTTCTTGCATTGAACTCTTTGGTGAACTGAACGATGTTAACACCATACTGTCCAAGTGCCGGACCTACCGGAGGTGCCGGAGTAGCTTTTCCTGCTTCTATCTGTAATTTGATATAACCGTCGATTTTCTTTGCCATGACTTTTGTCTCCCTTTACATTTTCTTGATATCCATAAAACTTATATCTACAGGGGTTTCCCTGCCGAACATATCCACGTTGATCGTAACCGTCTGCTTGCTTTCGTTTACAGCGATTACCTTGCCTACTGTGCCTTCCCAGACACCCGCAACTGCGGTAACCAGATCTCCGACTTCGTAGGCAATGACCATCTGCTCGCCGTCCGACATCAATGGTTTGATTTCTTCTGCGGTCAGCGGCACCGGTTTGGATCCCGGTCCGACAAAGCCTGTCACTCCTCTGGTATTTCTTACGACGTACCAGGTATTGTCATTCATGACCATATTAATGAGGACATAGCCCGGAAATCTTTTTTTCTGAATCTGTTTGCGGACACCGTTTTTGATCTCCACAACATCCTGCATCGGAACGGTAACTTCCAGGATCTGATCCTGAAGTTTTCTGTTCTCGATGGTTTTTTCAATGTTGGCTTTTACCTTATTCTCATAGCCGGAATAGGTATGCACAACATACCAATTAGCTCCATCTGCCATATATAAACCTCTCTAGGCAATCAGACCAATCAGAGCCTGGATGCCCGTGTCCAAAAGCTTGATCAGGATACCTAAAATAATCGTGACCACGATGATTAAAAGAGTCTGTTTTGCAACATCCTTTTTATCCGGCCAGATGATCTTTTTGAACTCGATCTTCAGGTTCTTGAAAAAGCCGCCTTTTTCTTTTTTCTCAACGGTATTCTCAGCCATAATACTTACCTTACTTCGTCTCCTTGTGCATCGTATGCTTTCTGCAGAATCTGCAGTACTTCATTGTTTCCATACGATCCGGATGGTTCTTTTTCTCTTTTGTGGTATTGTAATTTCTCTGTTTGCACTCTGTGCAAGCTAACGTGATTTTCACTCTCATAGCGTTTTCTCCTTAACCTTTTTAAGCCTCGCGCCAAAAACTCCAGCTCGCTGCGCTCGCTGTCCGTTTTCGCCTAATGAATCGCTCTCTCGAGCCACAGTTGCGTGCAAGCACACATGTGGCTCTGAAACCGATTCGCTCGGCTCATTTCACGCATAAAAATAAAGGGTCATGCCCTCTAGCTGGACTAATATAACACAGGAGGGTTTCGTTCGTCAACCTTAAAATCATAAAAAAGACAGATTTCAAAGCGGGTCTGTTTTTATGCCTCACTCAGCCGATATCCATCCGGGTTCTGGCTTTGCCATCTCCAGGAATCCGCGCACATCCGGTCAAGTCCAAGCTCTGCTTCCCAGCCGAGTTCCGCTTTCGCAAGCGCTGGGTCTGCATAGCACATATCGATGTCGCCCGGGCGTCTCGGATCTATTACATAAGGAAGATCCTTTCCGCAGGCTTTGCTGAATGCTGCGATGATTTCCAATACGCTGTAGCCGTTGCCGGTTCCGAGGTTGTAGATCTTAAGACCAAGAGCGCCAGGTTCTTCGCCGGCAGCTGCGATTTTTTCGATCGCTTTGATATGCCCTTTTGCCAGATCGACAACATGGATATAGTCACGTACGCCGGTTCCATCCGGAGTATCATAATCATTTCCGAACACGTGGACTTCCTTCAGTTTTCCGACAGCGACCTGAGCAACATAAGGAAGCAGGTTATTCGGGATTCCCGCCGGGTCTTCACCGATCATGCCGCTCTCATGCGCGCCGATCGGATTAAAATACCGAAGAAGGATAATGTTCCAGGAAGGATCGGATTTATAAAGATCGCCCATGATCTCTTCGATCATCAGTTTTGTTCTTCCATACGGATTCGTAGCGCTGGTCGGGAAATCCTCCCGGATCGGAACGCTTGCCGGCTTTCCGTAAACCGTTGCGGAAGAAGAAAAGACCATATTCTTGCATCCGACTTCTTTCATGATATGTAACAGCGTCAGTGTTCCGCCGATATTATTATCATAATATTTCAAAGGAATCTGTACCGATTCGCCGACTGCCTTTAATCCTGCGAAATGGATCACCGCGTACGGTTTCTCTTTCTGAAAGACGCTCCGAAGACCATCCTCATCCCGGATATCCACCGGATAAAAAGGAACTTTTTCCCCCGTGATCGACTCTACTCTCTTCAGTGATTCTTCAGAAGCATTGGAAAGGTTATCCAGAACCGCAACCTCCATGCCTGCTTCGAGCAGTTCCAGAACCGTATGGCTTCCGATATAACCTGCTCCGCCTGTAACCAGTATCTTCATCTTTATCTCTCCTTAACCTGTGGTTGTCTCATCTTCTGTCCCGGACTCAGACTCAGACTCTGATTCCGATTTGCTTTCGCTTTCAGTTTCCGATTCCTCTTCGGATGAGGTTTCCTGCTCAACCCGTGAGATCGTCGCAACGATTGTGATCGTTCCGGTGTCTCCGTACAATGTCACTCCCTCCGGAAGGTATGCTTCCAGATCGATCGTGATTGAAACGTCTCTCCTGGATCCGTTAATATTCAGAAGATCCGAAGGCAGTTTCAGTTCACTAATCTTTTCCAGCGTCTTTTCATCGCCGCGGATGGAAATACTCGTCTTGGAACAGGTGATGCCCGAAAGCTCATATCCGTCTGCCGGAGTTCCTAAAGCTTCAATTGAAACCGGAACCGATTTGATCCCTGTGGTTGTGATATTTACGGCGACCTTGGATTCATCCAGATATATATCATCTCCCAGTTCGATCAGTGCACCGGACGAATCGTAAATGATTGGCTTTTTCTTCAGCGTGACATCACCGGTTACTTCCGAATAGTTAACAAGAACAACTGCGCGTTCCGCGGTATCGATAATGGATTCCGGTGCATGAAGTGTGACTCTTGCAGGACTTGCCGCTGCATCTTCGATGAGTATATCTTCCGGCGCCTGACCGGTAAACTGCACTTCCACATCCAGACCTTTTTCCGCCATATTCTCTAAACTGATGACCATGCTGTTGGTTTTCAGAGAGATCGTGACAGACGAAGCGTACCGTGCCTTTTCACCTGTCAATTCGACTTTGATCGGGACTGCGTTCGTGATCGAAAGCTCTGAGAAATCAGCCGTGGCAACAAAGTCGGAAGCCTTAAGCGAACCGACGATGCTCCGGTTTCCGGAGACAACGACCGTCGCATTCTTTCCTGACATGATCGTGTATACATGTGTTCCGTCCAGCACACTTTCTTCATTTAAAATCTCAACCGGAATATTGGAGACTGTTCTCGAGGTCACCGGATCGATCGTATTCGTGATCACCAGCCACAGAACGAAGGCGATGACGACGGCAAGGATCTTGTATCCGAGATTATTTACGATCCACTTCTGAAGGAACGTCTTCACTTTCGACATCCTCGTCTTCGCCTCCTTCCTTTCTGATCAGCCAGTTGATCCGACCTTTCAGGTTCTGGATCTCGATCAGCTTGTTTTTCAGATCTGTGATCTGCATATTTTCCTGCAGCGCGCCTTTATACGCAACAGAGATCGCGCCCGTCTCTTCCGAGACAACGATCGTAAAGGAATCCGTTACCTCGCTTAAGCCTAAGGCTGCACGGTGGCGGGTTCCGTATTTTTTATCGAGGGTCCGGCTGCCGGACATCGGCAGGTAACAGGTTGCCGCAATGATCCTGTCGTCACGGATGATCACTGCCCCGTCATGCAGCGGAGTCTTATCTTCAAAAATATTTTCGATCAATTCGCTGGAAACCTTGGCATCCACCTCGATCCCGGTATGTTCATACTCGGAAAGGGAGACATCCAGTTCAAAACAGATCAGCGCGCCGGTACGGAAGCGGGAAAGATCCGACGCCGCCCGTATGACTTCTTCCATGGTCTGGTCTGAAAAGCGTTTTTTGTTTCCACGGTCGATCGTAAAAAGATTACGGAAGATCGAACGTCCGCCGAGACTCTCCAGCGCTCTTCGAAGCTCCGGCTGGAAGATTATGATCAGGCCGATCAAACCGACGCTGAGCACTTTGGATGCCAGCCAGAGGATCGTGTTGAAATTAAAGACAGCCGCCAGGATCAGAAGGACCAGAATAAACAGCAGTCCTTTGAACAGGGACCAGGCTCTTGTTTTGCGGGCCCAGGTGATCAGATAATAGAAAATAACGGCAATGATAATAATCTCGATGATATCAACCACCGTGATCGATGTAAGCGAAAAGTAATTATGAAAAAAAGATACTATATTCTGCCAGATACTCAACCGTTTTTCCTCTTATTAATTTTCTTTACACTGACAGTTTCGGATTTAAATGCTGCTTTCGGAACAGCCTTTACATAATAATTATATTCTTCGTCTTCAAACTCTACAGTCTCCGTCCTCGTATAGTCCAGCGGCTTGATCACATCCGTCAGGACCACGGCGATAACGCCCGAGGCGATACCGGCTGCGCAGTAAAGGAGGATTCCGGAACCTGTGATCGTATTGAACAGCAGCTCGCTGCCGAGACGCAGTATGATATACACACCGGTTCCGACTGCGATCGCAAGCTCATAGGAATGTGCGATGTTTGCGCTCTTCACGAAATGAACGATCATGAACACGACAAACGATACGATCAGGCTGATCAGGAACTCTTTATTTGTAAACACGCCCCGCAGAAGGATGCCGGCTTTCTCCAGTTCCGGTGTGCCGGTCGAACTTGCAAATACGACAGCGTGAACATCGATATAATGAATCAGATAGTAGAATATCGTTCCAAAGATCACAGTAATGACGGAAATAGCCGGTTCAAGAGCTGCAAGCACCAGTACCACGATCAGCGGCAGTTTTAAAAAATACAGCAGCGGCAGGAGCATGAGGATAAACCCGTACTGCCCCGCATAGCGGAAATACAGCAGATACATCACGAGCAGGATGATCACTGTTACGATCCCCAGCCCGTACGACAGTTGAAAGATCTGCACCGAGGTATAGGCCAGCACCGCCATCATCAGGAAACGGATCGGGATAAACGCCAGGACCAGCGAAACCACGGCAATAAACCATACCTGTGAGATCAGCGGGTCAAACCCGATGAAGCGGCTGATCACAAACAGGCAGAGAAAGGTAATCACTGCCCGCAGGACATATCCCGCCACCCGTCTGTGGCTTATATAAAATTCTTCTATCTTATTTCTGAACTTTATCAGGCTCGTCATTTGTTTTTCTTGTCATAGCCGCTTCCGCCGCGTTCCTCTCTTCCTCGTATACATTTTTCAAACGTCTGAGGTTCAATCCGTATGTTCTTAAATTGCCGCGGAACCTGTCGTATTTATGGTTGAACATATATAACGCAAAGAAACAGTATCCCGCAACAAAGAGGATAAACGCCGCAGCCAGAACTATGACCGCTAAAGTTCCTCCCAGTTTTTCAGAAACCTTTACGACCCAGTTCACATCCACAAGGAAGATCAGCGCCACGATCAGGATGCCTGTCAGCACTCCGAGCGGCACACTGGATAAAAGGTTCGCGGAGGAATAATCCGTCTTATAGTATTTATTTAATCGGAGAGTTTTTTTGCCCTCGCCATGCTCATACAGAGCGACTTTGGCCATTAACTCTACTTTCTTTTTGTTAAGCATTTGTGAAAATCATCCGTATATCATTCCGATGATCTTATTCGCCAGACCGATCGGAAGGATTTTCATCAAGACACAGAACAGTTTGTAAACAAAACCGATCGCATAAAGCGGTTTTACCTTTTTCTTTAAAGCAATCTTTGCGATATAGGCACCGGCAACTTCCGGTTTCATACCGGTACGTTCGTCTTTTTCCATAACCGCTACGCTTTTGGAGATCCGTCCGCCGTATTCTTCGTCACCTTCAAGGGTTTTCTTTCTGGCATCCGTAAATCCGCTGCTGATATCGCCCGGCTGGATCGCGCACATGGAGATCCCGTAAGGAGCTACTTCATTGGCCGCCGCGCAGGTATAAGAATTGATCGCCGCCTTGGACGCGGAATAAAAAGCCTGGAACGGGATTGGAACAGGCGCTGCAACCGAACTGATATTGACGATCCGTCCGCCGCCGGCTTTTCGCATCGGGGTCATGACCGCTTTCGAGCAGTTCACCATGCCGAAGAAGTTGACATCCAGCTGGCGTTTTGCATCTTCGAGAGAGGTAAACTCCACCGCTCCGCTGATGCCGAAGCCGGCGCAGTTCACCAGAAGGTCGATTTTTCCTTCTGCTTCGAGCACCTGGCGGACCGCCTCACGGACATTTTCTTCGTCCGTCACATCCACACGGATATGGCAGAAATCCGAAGAGTCTGTATCCCTTCTGCTGAACTCATATACGCTGCAGCCTGCAGCTTTCAGACATTTTGCAACCTGAAGACCGATTCCTGAAGATCCTCCGGTAACGATCGCTGTTTTTGCCATAACTTTTCCTTTACATAAGATGCAGCTGTTCCAGAAGTGCGGAATCATCTCTGTGCATAACATTTGCGATGATCTCAGCCGCTTCGTCGATCAGAGCGTCGGTATGGCTTGCCATCAGGCTCGTACGAAGGAGGCACTCACCCGGTGCACATGCCGGCGGAAGTACGGAGTTGACATAAACGCCGTCTTCGTACATTTCTTTCTGCTTGAGCAGTGTGTTTTCCGGTGTATAGGTATAGATCGGAACGATCGGTGTCGGAGCTTCGATGATCTTGACATCGCGTTCGATCAGGTCTTTTCTGAAACGTGCTGCATTCGCCTGCAGTTTTTCCGGCAGTTCCGGATGTGCTTCCAGCCATCTCAACGCTGCAAGCGCAACCGCTGTCTGTGTCGGAGGAATCGAAGCTGCAAACATATAAGGTCTTGCGCTGTGGCGGACATAATCTACGATCTTGTGATCTGCTGCCATATAGCCGCCGAGGCTGGCCAGCGATTTTGAGAACGTTCCCATATAAATATCGACTTTATCTTCAAGGCCGAAATAGCTTGCGGTTCCTCTTCCGCCCTCGCCTAAAACACCGAGACCGTGGGCGTCATCCACCATAACACGCGCACCGTATTTTTCTGCAAGTGCTACGATCTCCGGAAGTTTCGCGATATCGCCGCCCATGCTGAATACGCCGTCTGTTACGATCAGGCATCCTGCATTTTCCGGAACCAGCTGAAGTTGTGCTTCGAGATCTTCCATATCCGCATGGCGGTAACGCAGCATCTTTCCGTAGCTTAAACGGGCTGCATCGTAGATGGAAGCATGGTCTTCTCTGTCAAGGATCACATAATCATGCCGTCCTACCAGAGAAGCAAGGATTCCGAGATTGCTCATGAAGCCGGTCGGGAAGGTAATGCAGTCTTCCTTTCTCAGGAACTTCTTCAGCTCATCCTCCAGCTCATAATGCATCTGCAGCGTTCCGTTTAAGAATCTGGATCCGGAGCAGCCTGTGCCGTATTTCTCAATCGTCTTTACGCCTGCTTCGATAATCTCCGGCTGTACAGTCAGTCCCAGATAGTTGTTGGAGCCAAGCATGATCCGGCGTTTGCCTTCCATAATTACTTCTACATCCTGACGGCTTTCCAGCGCGCGGAAATACGGATAGATATCCGCCTGTTTCAGCAGATCCTGCATCTGCGGTTCATAGCATTTTTCAAAAATGTCTTTCATATTTTCCCGGTTCTCCCTGTAATTTTATTTTTTCTTAAGCAATAAAGAACTAACAGTGCGCGCAGAAAAGGCATCGCACCGTCACGATACAATTTAACGCGCTATATTATACAGAAAAAAAGAGCTCCCGTCAAACGGGAGCCTGCATTTTTACGCCTCCAGGTATTGCGGATATTTTTCCCTTGCGATACCAAACGCTTCTTTGTCTGTCAGTGTCAGATAAATATCTCTTTTTTCATTTCTTTTTGCTGCTTTCAGAAGCTCTTCCACCGCAATATCGACGGCTGCTTCTTTCGGATAGCCATAGACCCCGCCGGAGATCAGCGGGAATGCAACTGTCCGGCATCCGTGTGTTTCCGCAAGCTCCATAGACTTCTGATAGCAGGATCTGAGGAGCGCTTCCTCGTTGTTTCCGCCGCCACGCCATACAGGACCGACGGTATGGATAATGTAGATCGCATCCATCTCAAAGCCCCAGGTGATCACAGCGTCTCCGGTCGCACAGCCTCCAAACTCTGCGCAGGCCTTATCCAGCTCCGGTCCTGCTGCCCGGTGGATTGCGCCGTCTACTCCGCCGCCGCCTGCGAGTGCGTTGTTTGCTGCATTTACGACTGCGTGAACGTCCATCTGCGTGATATCTTCACTTACAATATAAAAGGCCATACCGCACCTCCCACTCAAATGATGTACGAATGTTTTTCCTCTGCAGCCAGCTTGAGCGGAGCACTTAGCGAAAGCAAGCGTAAGCGCAGCTTGAGTTTAGTGCGTGCCATGCATTGCCCTTAACGAGCGCTTGCGCGAGTTTAGTAGCAATGCAATGTCCTGGCGCAGGCTGCAGTAGGGAAGGGAAAAACATGCTTTCCCCATTTCTACTGGTTTCCTTCTTTATTTTGGGGTATTATACTTTATACTTTTATTAGTTACAAGATTTTAAAGATAACGAGAGGAATCTCTCATACAATTATAGAGAAGGATATCCAATGAAAACGAATGAGATCTGGCGGTCGTACGGGACCGATTTCAAAGAAATGACGAAGCGGCTGCTTTCGGCCTGCGGGCTGAAGGAGATCGTTTATGCGAAGTGCCCGGATTCCAAAGCGGCGGCGCGCATCGGGATCAAACCGAATCTGGTCTGCCCGACTCCTGCCAGCTACGGTGCGACCACGCATCCGGAGATCGTTGCCGGGATCGTCGAGTATCTGCAGGAAAACGGCTTTACCAATCTGTTCATCCTTGAAGGTTCCTGGGTCGGGGATAAAACATCGGATGCGTTTGAATACTGCGGCTACAATGCCCTCTCCCGGAAATACGGGGTTCCGCTCATTGATACGCAGAAAGATCCGGTCCTTACACAGGAACTGGACGGCATGAAGATCCGGATCTGCAAGAGTCTGTTTGACGCGGACTTCCTGATCAACGTTCCGGTTTTAAAGGGCCACTGCCAGACGAAAGTCACCTGCGCGTTAAAGAATATGAAAGGGATCATCCCGAACGCGGAAAAGAGACGCTTCCACACCGAAGGTCTCCACCATCCGATCGCTGCCTTAAATACCGGCGTACACCAGGACTTCATCGTGATCGATCATATCTGCGGGGATCCCTATTTCGAAGAAGGCGGAAGCCCGCTCACAAAAAACTGTGTAATGGCAGCTCTCGATCCGGTGCTGACGGACTCCTATGCAACCAGCCTTCTCGGGTTTACAAAGAATGATGTGGACTATATCCTTTTCGCAGAAAAAGCCGGCGTCGGATCTGCTGATCTTAGAAGTCTGAATCTGATCACGCTCGAAGGCGATGCCTCGGAAGATACGCCTCTGTCCGAACGGATCCTGGAGATCGACTACGCGGTTGACGAGTCGGATTCCTGCAGCGCCTGCTATGCGATGCTGACGGATGCGCTGCACAGACTTCAGGAAGAAGGCCTTCTGGATAATCTGGATGAAAAGATCTGCATCGGTCAGGGCTACCGGGGAAAGACCGGTATTCTCGGTGTCGGAAATTGCACCAAGGATTTTGACTGCTCTGTTCCGGGCTGCCCGCCTTCCGCAGATGAAATATACGAGACGATCAAAGAATATATTAATAATCATTAAAAAAGAAGCGGTCCTTAGAAAGAATCTCTTGAAAGGCTGATTAAATTATGTGTGTTGCGATCCCTTTGAAAATTGAAGAAGTAAACGGATGCGAAGGAATCGGCGTGCAGGACGGTGTACACCGGAATATCCGTCTGGATTTTATCCGGGATCCAAAACCCGGAGAATATGTGATCGTCCATGCCGGCTTTGCGATCGAACGCATGAGTGAAACAGACGCGCTGGAAACCCTCTCTATCTTCGATGAACTTCGGGAGATTTCGAAATAACGTTTTGCAAAGAATCCCAAGGCTCTTCCATCTGAAGCGCCCTCTCCCTTCGTCAACTCCCAAAACAAGGAGATTCAGTGATGTATTGATCCGTTGTAAATGAATGCCTCTCCCTTCGTCAACTCCTAGAAGAAGGGAATTGCGTGTCACATTTGTTCAAAATACATATGAAAGCTGCTTCATCGGCAGCTTTTTTTGTTCACTGAAAATTCATCAAGTCATACTACTTATACGTTTGCTGTATACTTATCTGCATGATATTCTCAACTTTGGAAGTGTTTCTCTCCTGCTTTTTCCAAACCGTGAAATATCCTTTAAACATTCGACATGAACTTTTTTGTGACTTTCGGCTTGTATACTTATCATCCCTCCGCTTTACAGTTTTAGGCTTCGCGGAGGGTGTGCCTGGCCTACTCCCCTCCCTCCGCTTTTCGTTTTTAGGCTTCGCGGAGGGTGCACCTTGTTACCTACCCTCCCTCCGCTTTGCAATTTATTGCTTCGCGGAGGGTGTGTCTGGCCTGCTGCCTTCCCTCCGCTTTACAATTTATCGCTCCGCGGAGGGTGTACCTGGCCTGCTGCCCTCCCTCCGCTTTTTGATTTATCACTTCGCGGAGGGTGTGCCTGGCCTACTCCCCTCCCTCCGCTTTACAGTTTAAGGCTTCGCGGAGGGTGCGACAAACCGCTTGCCCTCCCTCCGCTTTGCAATTTATCGCTCCGCGGAGGGTGCGACAAACCGCTTACCTTCCCTCCGTTTTGCATTTTATCGTCCCGCGGAGGGGCATAACAAAAGAAAGGAACATATATATGCATCGCTTTTTACAGCAACTCAGAAATTACGCGAAACAGTTGGCTAAGATCGTAGATTTTTTGCAGGGGCGTTTAGTCAACATGCCATCCGGAACGCTATACATTAAGCATTCAAAGAGTTATGTTCAATACTATCATCAACAGCCTGTGATTGATTCTGATAATGATAATCTTCATCTTGCATTAAATGAGACAAAAAAGAAAAATCAGATTTCAGCGCAGACGTCCAAAACCGGGAAGAATCTCCCGGCTGAAAAGGCCTCCGCTGATAAAACGTGTCAGAGCCGGGGCAGTTGGAAACGGATCTACATTCCAAAAAGCCAGATCGAAGTGGCGAAGGCACTGGCGCAGAAGAGTTATGACGAAAAGCTCCTCAGAGTGGCCGAGAAGCAGCTTTCTGCTTTGGACTGTTTTCTGAAAGATTTCGATCCGGATGCATTGAAGAAGGTTTTTGAGGAACTCTCTCCGGAAAGGAAGAATCTTATCGACGGGCTGGTGCTGGATGATGAAAGCTTTATCAGAAAATGGGCAGCATTTCAGTACTCGCCCGGAGCGTTTGGTCCGAATGACCCGGAGTTTTATTCTAAAAAGGGAGAACGGGTGCGGTCGAAATCAGAAGTCATCATTGCGGATACGTTTCGGGAATTCGGTGTTCCTTACCGCTACGAGCAGCCCCATGAGATAATAAAAGGCGAAAAACTTTGGAGGCCTGACTTTACGGTCCTTAATGTGCGGGAACGAAAGGAAATCATTTTCGAACATTTTGGGAAAATGAATGACCCGGATTACGTGCGGCGAAATATGTGGAAGTTTTCTCAGTACATCAGGCAAGGCTATTTCCCTGGCGACAAACTTGTCTTTACTGTAGAATCAGACACCCGGCCGCTATCCACAAAGGAGCTGGAGTTGATCATCAAAAAGTATTTAATATAAGCAGGCAAAAAAATGTACTTATTATAAAACAATACATTATCTTTATAATATGGTAAGATAACATATCGTTAATTTCTTAACGAGCTGTTTTGATTTTATACAATTCTAAGGAGAAACGATTATGCAGCCTTATGAAAAACGAATGATATCCAAAGAGGAAGTCATCCCGGTTGCAAAACAGATGCGCGAAGAAGGTGTGGCACTCGCCATGATCCACGCGTTCATCGATGATGACGGCACTCCAAACGTTTCCTACGAATACCAGCAGGATCCGGCTATCGTATCCTGTACGGTCGTCGGAGAAAGCGTGCTCCCTTCGATTTCGGAGATCTATGATCTCGCAGCGGAATGGCCGGAGCGGGAGATCATGGAGCTGATGCCGATCACCTTTGAAGGTGTGGATACCTCAAAGCGTCTGTTTATGCCGGACAATATGCTCGACGGACAGGGACAGATCCTTGTGACTCCGATGGATAAGCTGAAGAAAATGACAGGGACAGGAGGCAGTGAAGCATGAGTTATATCATCCCGATCGGGCCGTATCATCCGGCCCTGGAAGAACCTGTACACGCAAAGCTGTACACCGAAGGTGAAGAGATCAAGGATGCCGAAGTCTTTATCGGCTACAACCACCGGGGAATCGAAAAACTCGCCACGCAGAAAAACTTTATCCAGACACTTGTCATGGTTGAGCGTGTCTGCGGTATCTGTTCCCATTCCCATGCATTTTCCTATGCAATGGCCGTTGAACAGATCGCAAATCTCAATGTCCCAAAACGTGGACAGTATATCCGTGTCATCATCGCAGAGCTCGAGCGGCTCCACTCCCATTACCTGTGGCTGGGCATCGCGCTCCATCTGATCGGTCACGACAGTCTGTTCATGCACTCCTGGGATGACCGCGAAGCGATCATGGACATCCTGGAAGAACTGACCGGAAACCGCGTCAACTACGGCATGGTCTGCATCGGCGGATCCCGCCGCGATATTACTCTCGAACAGAAGAACAATGTTCTCGGGATGCTGGACAAGATCGAACAGTCCAATCTCCGTCTGCGGGATATTCTGGTAAGTGACAAGACGGTAGCGCTTCGTACCAAGGGAGTCGGAATCCTTACGACCGAAGACTCCAACCGGATCGGCGCTGTCGGCCCGCACGCAAGAGCTTCCAACGTAGCGATCGATGTCCGTAAAGATGCTCCGTACAGCTGCTACGATGAGTTTGATTTTGAAAAAGGCGTATTCGGAACCTGCGATGTCTTTTCACGTGTGGTCGTCCGTATCCTGGAAAACATCGAAAGCATCAAGATCATCCGTCAGGCGCTGGACAATCTTCCGGAAGGAAAGATCAATCTCGGAAATAAGATTTTCCGTATTCCTGCAGGAGAGACCATGGTCCGTCACGAGGCTCCGCGCGGACAGCTTTGCTACAAAGTCGTCACAAACGGCGGCGAAACCAACGAGCGTGTCAGTATCCATGTGCCGACCTTCAAGAATGCGCCGACGGTTCCGACGATGCTCCGGGGCAATTCCATCGCAGATGCCGGTCTGATCATCGCAAGTATCGATCCGTGCTTCTCCTGTATGGACAGGTAAGCGCCATGCATGAGCTTGCGATCGTAGAAGCCCTGCTCGAGACCATCGTTCCGAAGGCCGAGAAAAGCGGAGCTGAAAAAATACTGGAAGTAAACTTCCATATCGGGGAAATGAGCGGTATCGTCCCTTCCTGCATCCACGAATATTTCGAACTTGCAAGCAAGGGAACGATCGCAGAAGGCGCAAAGATCCGCCTGACTGAGGTGCCCGCGCAGATTGCCTGCCGCGCCTGCGGATACAAAGGGATCCCCGACAAAAAGAACTATTGCTGCCCGGAATGTCAAAGCCTTGATATCCGGCTGACTTCCGGCAGAGAGTATTATATTGAAAATCTGGTTGTTGAATAATAAGAAAAAAGGGAGGGGTTGCAATTGAAGAAAACGACACCGGCGGCTTTCATTTCCACGCTGATCGTGTGCTATATCTTCTGGCTGCTGATCACCGGACAGATCGTCTTCATCTTAACCGGAGAAGCGTCCTGGCAGGTGCTCGTCGCAGGCGGAGTGATAAGCATTCTCGTCAGCTTGTTTGCCGCGAGGTTCTTCATTCACAAAAAAGCATTTCACCTTTACAATCCGGTTCGTTTCTTTCTTCTGCTCTTTTACTGCATCATTATTTTTGCATGGGAGCTGATCAAAGCAAACGTCAGTATGGCGCTCCGGGCCTTCGGTTCCACGAAAAACCTGAAGCCGGGCTTTGTCAAGATACCAACAAAACTGAAATCGGATTATGCGCTTGCCATGCTTTCCAACTCGATCACACTGACGCCCGGCACCATTACCATGGATGTCGTGGAGCAGGACGGAGAAAACTATCTCTATGTACACTGCATTGACGCGGAAAAAGAGGATATGGAAAAAGCAGGAAAAGAGATCAAAGGTGCAATGGAACCATGGATAAGGAGGATATGGGAATGAGTGAGTTTATCTATTTTGCCATATGCTTCGCGGCGCTTGCGCTTTGCATGATCTACCGTCTGATCAAGGGACCGAGTGCGGCTGACCGTGTGGTCTCCGCGGATGCCATCGACACACTCGTGGACATGGCTCTGATCCTCTACGCGCTGTACACCGGACGCAGCATCTTTCTGGATATTGCGCTGGTAACGGCGATTCTGGGATTCATCGGCTCCGTGCTAATTTCGAGATATCTGGAGGGACGGCTATGAGAATTGTGATTGATATTCTGATCGGCATCAGCATCCTCTTTGCCCTCGCAGGTGTTGTGGGCATGATCCGGATGCCGGACGCTTATACAAGGATGCAGTCCTCGACGAACGTTTCGACCTTTGGTGTTCTTGGCGTTCTGATTGCGGGGATCCTCTACAGCATCATTTATTTAGGAGATGTTTCCATGGCTGTGAAACTGGCCGTACTGATCGTATTCTATCTGATCACGAGTCCGATCGCCGGTCACGCCATTGCCCGCGCTGCTTACCGCAGCAAAACTCCTGCCACCCCGAAAACGATCGTAGACAAGTATGGGGAGGATCTGGAAGATGAATAGTGCTGTATTTTCTTTTAACACATTAATTATTATCGGCATCGTGGTAACGGCGGCTGTCGCGATCTTTTCCAAAAAGATCCTGACAGCAGTAATCGCGCTGGGCGTCACAGGCGCTTTTGTCGCACTGGAATTCCTGGTACTGCAGGCTCCGGACGTCGCGATCGCGGAGGCTGCGGTTGGCGCAGTCCTTTCCACCGTGATCTTTATCATTGCCATCAAGAAAACACGTAAGAAGGAGGACAAGGAAAATGAGTAAAGCCAAAAAAGCGGTTGCCATCATTTCCGTTCTGGTCGTCCTTCTGGCAGCGGTCTATGCCGTGGTCTATGCATATGTAAAGATCCCGGTGACCTACGACGGATCAGACACCGATGTTGTGGAACTCTATAACAA
>CAZOHB010000050.1:0-15369 GCA_964579345.1 uncultured Parasporobacterium sp. | reverse complement strand
GTCTCCCTGGCGCGCGGCGCGGCGCTTTTATTTTACCTTTTTACTTGTCTTTTCCTTACTGTATGCCTTTTCCGTTTCCTGCCGGTTTCAGATTATCCGCATAGACGCCGGTTCCCATACCGAGAACCATAACAAAGATTAAAAAAAGTGATATTGCTGTCAGTCTGATTCGTTTCATGTTTTACACCTCACTTATTTTTCTGTTAAAAGTCCATTCCGGTATGCCTTCAGCAATTCCTCAAGATCCGCGACACGCGCCTTCAGCGCTTTTCCGGTGTCGGTATCGGCCACTTTCTTTCTTGCGCCAAGGCTGTGTTTCATCACGATTTCCGAGCTGATGCTGATTTCATCCAGCACTGCTTTTTCCATTGTTTCAAACGGCGGGTGGGCAGCGAGCACAAGTCCGTAGGAATTGTAGATCAGGGTATAGCCTGCATTTCCGGTCTGCGTCTGATACGCTTTGGAAAAACCGCCGTCGATCACGAGAAGCTTGCCGCCGCATTTGATCGGCGACTCGCCCTTCTTAACGATGACCGGGACATGTCCGTTGATAATGTGCGGTTCGCCGCCTTCGAGACCAAACTCACGGAAGATCTTATCAACGATCTCTTCCTGTTCATAAAGCGTATAATATGGATTTTTCGGTTCCTTATGCGTCTCTTTATCCGCGATAAAATAGCGCTCGAATGTCGTCATTTTATCCTTGCCGTAAACCGGAGAATACTTGCCCTGCCAGATATACCAGAGGAGATCGAGTCCCTGCGCTTTCTCTTCCGGATCGTCGCTGTAGTAGCCTTTGCGGGCATAGAGTTCCAAAATGTCATACAGAGCCTTGCCGCTGTATGTTTGTCCGTAAATATCCACCTCGCGGAAACTGCCGTCCTCGTTCAGCGGGACGCAGCCGTGATACAGCAGGTTGCCGTTATAGATCTTATAAAGATTTCCTTTCCGATACAAAAAGCCGATGTGTTTTTGCAGTCTTCCGCTGTGCAGGAAGCTTTCCTTTAAGTGTTCGAGCAGCGCCTCCTCTTCCGCGGTCAGCGCGTACGGATCCTTTGGATCTACGGTCGGCAGATCCATATCCCGCATTTCATAATCCTGTCCGTTAATTTGGATAGTACCTTTTTCGTAATCGATCTTATCCAGCAGCGCACGGTCTTCCATGTCCCATTCCGGATGGCGTCTTACGATCTGTCCTTCCAGTTTAAACTGGATCATCGCAACCGCCTTCTGCATTTTTGAATCGATGCCGGCATCCGCTTTATCGTACAGATTGTCATTGTCGGTCACGGTGAAGATTTTTTCACAGGGATTTTTATAGGTCTCCATCGCAAAGCGCATCAGCGGGATCAGGTTGATTCCGTACGCTTCCTCCAGGATCGCAAGGTTTGCATAACGGGCGGAGATCCGCAGGATGTTGCAGATGCAAAGCGGCGAACCAGCTGCCGCGCCCATCCAGAGGATGTCATGATTTCCCCACTGGATATCCACCGAATGATGCTGCATCAGATCATCCATGATCCGGTGCGGATACGGTCCTCTGTCATAGATATCTCCGATCACATGGAGATGTTCGATGATAAAGCGGCGGATCAGATGGCAGAGCGCGATGATCAGATCCCGCGCGATTCCCGTTTCAATCACCGCATCGATGATTTCATTATAATAAGCCGCCTGATTTTCAATCTCCGGATGTCCGCTCATCAGCTCTTCAATAATATAGGCAAAGCCTTCCGGAAGCGCCTTGCGGACTTTGGATCTCGTATATTTGGAAGATGCGATTTTGCAGACCCTTGTCAGCCGAAGGATCGTGACCCTTCTCCAGTCATCGAGCGAGCCATCCTCCCGTGCTTTCTTCTCCATCTGCGGAAGCTTGACCTCCGGATAGTAGATCAGCATGGCAAGGCTTCGTTTTTCCGGGATCCCCATCGTGATCCCGAACTCCTCTTCAATCTTTCTCTGAACCGCTCCGGATCCGTTGCACATGATATTCCGGAACTGTTCATACTCTCCGTGCAGGTCGGTGATAAAATGTTCCGTTCCCTTCGGCAGATTCATGATCGCTTTCAGATTTACAATTTCGGTCGCTGTTTCCGCAATATTCGGATATTGTGTGGAAAGCAGCTTCAGATATTTCAGTTTCTCCTGATCCATAATCAGTCCTTTCTTTCAAGTCTTTCTTTTCCTGAATAATAAAGGGATCTTTGTCTCATGTTGCTTAATAGAAGTATTATACCACACCGGTGAAGAATCGAGCGGTGGATTCACTTCCTCTTCAGCCGGTACACTCCCTGTTTTTTTCATATTCTCTTTGAAGGATTAATTGCTATAATAGGAACAGATAATGTAAGACACCGGTTACGCGCAAGACTTACAAAGATTCACTAAGGAGGTGCTCTATATGCTGATGCAGGGATGCCAGGGAAAACCGCAGATCACGATTTCAGAAAAGATCTGTCCGCAGTGCGGACACGAGATCGAGATTTTTTCAATTGATGCGGAGGCGGTCTGCGAAAACTGCGGATTTACGATTTACAACGATTCTTTGACCTGTGTGGAATGGTGCAAATATGCAAAGCTGTGCATGGGAGAAGAAACCTATCGGAATTTGAAGAAGGCCGCACAGCACAGAAAAGAATCGGATGGTTTGCAATCATAGCCACCATAAGCAGTAAATGAAAAACTTTGATAATGAATAATACAATAAAAAGCGGGCCCGGCGGTGTTCTGAATATGACGGAGGGAAAGCCTTATTTCATGATCACAAGGTTTGCCCTTCCGGTTCTTTTAAGCCAGGTCTTTCAGCAATTATATAATACAGCAGACACTTACATTGTTGGACGTTTCTTAGGAACGAAAGCCCTTGCGGCAGTCAGCTCCTCCGGAACGCTGATCTTTCTCATCATCAGTCTTTTTATCGGCTTTGCGATGGGCTCCGGCGTTGTCATCTCCCGATTTTTCGGTGCAAACGATGCGCAGCGTGTTTCGAAAGCCGTCCACACAAATGTAACGATCGGGCTGATCAGCAGCGTGATCCTGACCGTGATCGGCGTTCTTTTTACACCGACCTTCTTACGATGGATGAACACGACGGAAGAGGCGCTCCCCCTGGCGATCCAGTATTTTAAGTTTTATTTCTGGGGCATCACGACCAATATGATGTACAACATGCTGAAGGGGATCATGAATGCGGTCGGCGACAGCAAGCGGCCGCTTTACTATCTGATCTTTTCCTCGCTGCTCAATATCGGTCTGGACCTTCTGTTTGTGGCGGGCTTTCGCTGGGGCGTCTGGTCCGCGGCGGTCGCGACAGTCATCTCGCAGGGAGTCAGCTGCGTGCTCTGCCTGATCCACCTCATGCAAAAGGGACATATATATACAATTGAAATCAAGAAGCTGGGAATTGACCGTGAGATGCTCGGTCTGATCGTAAAATACGGTATTCCTTCCGGTATTCAAAATTCGGTCATCGGTTTTGCAAATGTTATTGTCCAGACACAGATCAATTCCTTTGGCGTTCAGGCAATGGCCGCTTTCGGAACCTACAGCAAGATCGAAGGTTTTGCATTCCTTCCGATCATGAGTTTTAATATGGCAATTACGACATTTGTCGGTCAGAACCTCGGAGCCGGACTGAAAAAGAGAGCCAAAAAAGGCGCCGCGTTCGGCATTGCTGCATCCGTGATCATGGCGGCTGTCATCGGCGTCGTCTTCTTTTTACTGGCGCCGCATCTAATCGCCCTTTTCGATCCCACACCGGAAGTTGTGGCCATGGGCGCTCAGCAGGCACATATCGAATCGCTCTTTTACGGGATGCTTGCCTTTACGCATGCGGTCGCATCGGTCTGCCGCGGCGCAGGCAAAGCGCTGGTGCCGATGTTCGCTATGCTCGGTGTCTGGTGCGTGTTCCGGATCGCGTATATTCTCACCGTCATGAAACTATTCGGAGAGATCAAATATGTCTATACCGCTTATCCGGTCACGTGGACGATCACTTCCATCTTTTTCCTGATCTACTTTCTGCGATCCAACTGGGTCAACGGGTTCGACGGCAAGCCCCGCGGAAAACTTTCTGAAGATGTTTGATGGTGGATCCGGAATGTCTTTCCATTAAACTGTAAGAATACTGTCCAGCAGCATACGTGTATAACTGTCCAATGGATTGGACAGTATTTTTTTTGTTTCTCCCTGCTCGACGACGGATCCGTCTTTCATGACCATGATCCGGTCGCAGATCATACTGACCAGCGCAAGGTCGTGGGAAACAAGGATAATGGAAACCTGCTCTTTCTGACGGATTTCCGTGAGCAGTTTGATCACCTGTGCCTGCGTTGTCACGTCGAGCGCGCTTGTGATCTCATCGCAAAGCAGGATTCCGGCATGCGAAAGGATTGCCCTTGCGACCGACATTCTCTGGCACTGTCCGCCGGAAAGGCTCCGCGGCCTCCGGCGCAGCAACTCTTCATTCAAGCCGACCTCCCGGATCACCCTGCGGATCTCTTCCGCGTCTGCCCCGGTGCCTTCTTTCAGGGATTTTTCCATTGTCATTCCCGGATCAAAGGATCCGTATGCATCCTGAAAGATCATCTGCAGGAATTTCCCGGTTTTCTTTGGGCCGATACCGGTATATTCCGCATCCTGATAAAACAGGCTTCCGCTGTCCGGTTTTTCGATGCCGCTGATCAGTCTGAGCAGCGTGCTTTTTCCGCTTCCGCTTTCTCCGACGATTCCGAGGATCTCTCCCTGATGCAGATCAAAATCGACATGCTGAAGCGCCGGGACTTTCCGGCCACGGCTCTTGTATGTTTTATTCAGATCTCTTCCTGACAGTATGCTCATTTTTTCAATCTCGGGACATCCCGTATGAGTTGTTTTGTATATTCATTTTCAGGCGCATCTAAGATCTGCTGCGCCGGTCCATATTCGACCAGACTTCCCGCCATCATGATCCCGATGTGATCTGCCATCATTCGGGCGATTCCGAGATGGTGGGTCACAAGGAGGATGGCAGTTCCGTTCGTCTCCCGGATTTTCAGCAGTTCCTCTGCCACGGCTTTCGCGGTCGAAACATCCAGCGCGCTCGTTGCCTCATCGCAGAGCAGCAGCCGCGGTTCAAACAGCATTGCAGCAGCAATCGCAATTCTCTGATTCATGCCGCCGGACAGCTCATACGGCCGTTTTTTTAATACTGTTTTTCCGGAATGAAGGCCGATACTTTTCAGAACGTTGTCAATCCTTGCTTCATCATAAGCCATGCCATGTCCCGCAAGCGCTTCCTTAAACTGCGCATCCAGTTTCCGGATCGGGTTGAACGAAGATGCCGGATCCTGCGGGATCAGGCCGATCTCCGCACCCATCTTTTTTCTTCTTGTTTTTGCCGGCAGCGCGAGAAGATCCTCTCCAGAGAAAACGATACTGCCGCCTGTGATCAGCAGATCGTTCATGCCGTGGATCGCTTTGATCAGCGTGGACTTTCCGCTTCCGCTCTCGCCGACGATGCAGACGATCTCTCCCGGACGCATCGCAAAGCTCACGTTTTTCACGACGTCCTCATCTCCGTAAGAGGCGCTTACGTTTTTGATCTGAAGTAAATAGTCACTCATCCCGCACCTCTATTCTGCCTTGCGGTAGTCCATGACCGCATCGCCGAGATAATTGAAAATAACGATCGTTATGATCGTCGCTGCCGCCGGAAACAGCACTGCCCACGGAGCGATCTGAATATACGCCCTGCCCTCGCTGATCATGGATCCCCATTCCGCCTGCGGCGCAACGACGCCGAGTCCCAGAAAAGATAGACCCGCAATACTGATCATCGTCGTGCCGATCTGTGTGAGCGCGTTGACCAGGACCGGCTCAAGGACATTGTGCATGATATGTTTGATCATGATCTGCAGACCATTCTTCCCCTGAAGTCTGGCTGCAATGATGTATGGTTCATTTTTGATGGAAAGTGTATGGCTCCTTGCAAGACGGGCAAACGAAGTCCACATCGTAATCCCGAGCGCGAGCATCGCTCCGCCGAGACCGCCGCCGAGAATTCCGGCTACCGCGATGGCGACCACCATCTGCGGAAACGCCAGCATCAGATCCGCGATCCGCATCAGAATGTCATCCACGATTCCGCCGTAGAAACCGCAAAGCATTCCGACCACCATTCCTATGACAAAAGAGACCGCTACAAGAAAGAAGGTCGCAGCGATCGTTGTTCTTGCACCGACCAGAACGCGCGAAAAGACGCAGCGCCCGAGGTTGTCCGTTCCGAAAAGATAGGCTGCGGAAGGGGCCTGCCGGATCAGTTCCGGATTCGTGGCGTACGGATCGTGCGGCGCAAGAACGCCGGAAAAGATTGCGATCAGAACAAGCAGCCCTGCAAATCCTGCTGCTATGATGACGCGCTTTCTTAAGTTGGCCTTTTTCTTTTTTCTCACGTTCTCTTTTCTTATTCCTGTCTTTTTTCTATCGGTCCGAAGGTCAAAGCCACCTATACCCGCGGATCCAGCGCATGGTTCAGCATGTCGGAAATAAAGTTGATCACGACGTAGATCGTTCCCATAACAAGAACGAAGCCCATGATCGTCGGGTAATCTCTCGCGCTGATCGAATCCATGACCAGCTTGCCGATTCCCGGCCAGCGGAAGATCGTCTCAATGACAACGCTGCCGCCCATCAGTGTTCCGATCTGGAGTGCAACGATGGTGAATATATGTCCGGATGCATTGCGGAAAACATTGCAGAATAAAATATCCCGCTCGCGCACACCTCTTGTGCGAAGGCCGGTCACATACTCCTGATCCAGCTGTTCCATGATCTCCGTCCGGATCTGTCTCGTAAACCGGCCTGCCATCGGGATCGCCAGAGACAGCGCCGGCAGGCACAGGCCCTGAACACTTTCCGTTGCAATGACCGGAAAGAGATTCAGCTCGATGCACAGGAAATACATGAGCACGACAGAGATCAGGAAGTTCGGCAGCGCATTTCCTATAAAGGACAAGACCTTCACGACATGATCCAGAATGCTGTTTTTCTTTACTGCGGATAAGATCCCGAGCGGGATGGAGATGAGCAGCGACAGGATCAGGCTGACCAGTGCAAGGATCGTCGTGTTTTTCAGCCCCGCTAAAAGTTTCGGCCCGACGGGCAGATCATCCTTGAACGATAATCCCCAGTCGCCTTGAAGGATTCCTCCCGCCCATTCTCCGTAGCGCACGATAAACGGGCGGAGCAGGCCCATTCTCTCCTGCTCTGCCCGCAGCACTTCCTTCGTAACGGCAACACCCTGCGAAGAAAGTCTCTTCTCCGCAGGGTCGCCGGGTGCCAGATACATCAACAGAAATGTCAGAAAACTCAGAACAATCAGTATGATGATCAGTTCCACTATTCTTTTTACGATCTTTTTCGTTATGCTCACTTTATGCAAGCGCCTTCTTTTTTATTTCACTGTATTTGCATCGATGCCGTAGAAGTCAAACGGGATCTTCTCTGCAAAGCCGCTGACTCCCGGTTTCATAACGGTCGTATGGTTGAACAGTCCGACGTACCCGAACGCGTTGTCATCGATTGCGATCTGTATGATCCGGTTCGCAAGGTCCGCTCTCTTTTGCGGATCCGCCTCTGTCCGGAGCTGCCGGATCATTGCTTCGCACTCTGCGCTCTCAAATCCGCCGACATTGTAGTAGGCTCCGTCTGCAAGGGTGGAGTCGATGAAGTACTGCGGGTCACCGCACTTGTCTGAGATCATGCAGTAAAGCGCGATATCAAAATCAGCCGTTGCAATATAGGTCGAATCCGGATCCTCCTCAACGGTCAGATAGGAATCGATACCGATCTTCTTCAGCTGCTCCTGCATGAGTACCGCTAGGGTATCCAGTGAACGGGCCGCATAATATGCAATGTTGATCTTCAGCGGCTGTCCGTCTTTGACATAGATCCCGTCGGAACCCAATGTATATCCGTCCTCCTCGAGCAGCTTCTTCGCCTTCGCGGTATCCACTGCCGGAATCGTGACCTTGCTGTATGCGGTCGTGTCCGGATAAGGAGAATGTGCCGGGCTGACCGTTCCTTTCAGATACTGCGCGATCGCTTCCTTGTCGACGGTCAGATTGATCGCTTCTCTTACCGCATCATCCAATCGGTTTTCATTGAGGATGTAATACTGGAGCCTTGTTCCGGCAACCGATTCGATGTGGTATTTGTCCGGCTCTTTTTCATAAACCTCAAGAGCCGCGGAGGAAACGCTGTTGTAGCAGTCGATTTCGCCGCCCTGCATCGCCATCAGTTTCGGATCATCCTCCTGCATGTAATAAAAAATCGCTCCGTCCAGTTTGACTTCGCCGCCCCAGTACTTCTCATTGCGGGCAACGGTAACATCGCCTTCCGGCTGAAACTCAGTGATCACGAACGGACCTGTGCAGACAGGCGCTTTATCAAAATCCGTCGTTGCATCGAGATCGATCATGCCGCACTCCGGGCTTGCAAGATCGTTCTTCAGCATCGGATACACTTCGCTTCCTGTATTTACGATAATTGTATTTTCGCCTTCGGTCTTCCAGTCGAAATCTCCGAGGTAGGAAAATCTCTCATTGACTTCCGCAAGTCTTTGGATGTTTTTGATCACCATATCCGACGTCAGCGGATTTCCGTTTGAGAAGGTCACGCCCTCTTTCAGTGTGATCGTCCATGTCGTGCCGTCGGAAACTGCATCCTCTGCCAGGCAGTCTACTGCCACGGCATTTTCATCAAACTTGAAAAGCGCCTCGGAAAGACCATAGATCGAGGTGTACCATCCATAATATTCTTTATGAACGTCAAGGCTTGGATACGCAAAGGATGCGGCGGTTCGCAGTATGTTGTCGTCTGCTGCCCCGTTATTTCCTGCATCTTTGCTTCCGCATGCAGCCATGATCAGCGCCATGGAAAAAACAAGAAAAAGTGCCGCCAGTTTTTTCTTCATACAATTATTCCTCCTTTGCCGGATGTTTCTTCTTATACGATATACACATTATTTCACTGCCCGGATGCAGAACATTCGATCCGGCATATAAAACTCGTCTTTGACCGCGTACAGTCTGTCGCCGGCCGATCTGTCTGCAGCGACCTCCGAAAAACCGATTTCCTCAAGAACTTTCACATCCCATTCCGGGCGGTCGTAGGTGCTTACGGAAAGCATATGATAAATGTTGTGACATTCTTCGACGAGGGAATCATCAATCGTTTTATGCGCCAGATTTTCTGACTGGTCATATTGATGGAAGCCTTTGGCATACTCTGCGTCATAGTTCAGGAGAACGCCGCCGGGCTTTAAAACCCGGTGCCACTGCCGGTACGCATCCGCCGGATGCGGAAGCGTCCATGTCAGATTGCGTGAAATCACAGCATCGAAGGATTCGTCCGGAAACTCCGGCTGCTCCGCATCCATCACATAGAATATCGCAGCGTCTGCATGGTGTCTTCCGCAGAGCTCTTTTGCCTGGGCGATCATGTCCGGCGTCAGATCGATGCCCGTCACCTGATAGCCCAGCGGACAAAGGATCATCTCGAAAAACCCTGCGCCGCAGCCGACATCCAGGATCTTCATCCCTTCGCCGGAAGGAAGCCTTGCTGTAAGTTCCTCTCTCCAGATATCCGCTTTGTAACTGTGTACTTCGTCATGTTTATGTTCAGAAAAAGAACCCGAGCGTTTTGTCCAATAGGAAGTGACAGCGCTCCTGATCATGTCCGATTCTTTTTCAATTGGAATGTCCGATAAAATTCCCATTATGATTTCCTTATGGTTTCAATAATATTGCAGGTGTCCTGCTTTAAGTGCTGCCCGCAGTAATGCTGGATCGCCTGCAGTTTTCAACAGTTTAATACGCGTTCCCGGGGCGGACAAGCCGGGGTGGGGGATATGCATACAGTGGAAGATATCCCCCCTCGGGGCTTACATTCCGGCGCCGCTTTTGTTATTTTTACATGGATTAAATGCGCGGAACAGACCGCCAGAAAGGGCAGCAAACGGCATCCCCGTCAAAGAAAAGGCACGAAACATTATGATGAAAACGAACACCCTAATCGAAGAGAACCGAACCTACTGGACGAACCGCTCGGCCAGTTATTCGGATGTGAATAAAGAAGAATTATCCGGCATCAGCCGGCATCATTGGTCTTCTGTTTTGTGTGAAGAAATTTCCGGACATTTTCCGGGCAGACCTGCCGAGCAGATCCGTGTGCTCGACATCGGTACCGGACCGGGCTTTTTTGCGATCCTTCTTGCAGAGCGCGGATTTTCGGTAACGGCGGTTGATATGACTCCGGCCATGCTGGAAGAGGCGCGAAGCAATGCCGGAATATTTGCGGACCTGATCGACTTTCGCGAAATGAATGCCGAAGCCCTCTCCCTTCCGGACGATTCTTTTGATGTCATCGTGACCCGCAACCTGACCTGGAATCTTCCGCATCCTGAAACTGCATATGGCGAGTGGCAGCGGGTGCTGAAAAAGGGCGGGCTTTTGCTGAATTTTGATTCCAACTGGTACAACTATCTGTTTGATGAAACCGCGCGGAGCAGATATGAATCCGACAGGATCAATAGTGCGGAGCTTGGACTGGGTGATCAGAATGTCGGCGAAAACTTTGACGTCATGGAAGGCATCGCCCGCAGCATGCCTCTGTCCGCAGCCTCAAGGCCTGCCTGGGATCTCGCGGTTCTTTCGCAGTTGGGCTTTTCCGTCAGCATCGACGAAGCCATATGGAAAAAGGTCTGGACCATACAGGAACAGACCAATTTCTCTTCAACTCCAATGTTTATGATTTCTGCAGTGAAAAACTGAGTTGCGGGGACAGGTTCCCGGACTTAGTTTTCATTCTTTTTCTTTCTTCTCGGAAGCAGTATCAATGTTGCGATCAGGAGACCAATGATCAGTCCTCCTGCAGCTGCCATTGCCAGATGGCCTCCTGTAAAAATCCATTGTTTTTGGCGGTTTGATCGTCTTGAAACTGCAGCCCCTCACGGACGTGAATTTTAGTAAAAACAAATTCGCATAATCCTGATGTTATCCTTTACCTGTAATTAAGAATTGTACTGATCCGGACATGAAGATCGGTTAACAGGAAAGGAAGGTATAGAAATGTTTTGTACGAATTGTGGTAAACAGCTCCCCGATAATGTCGCTTTTTGCAGCGGCTGTGGAAAGCCGGTTTCTGTTGTAAAGCCTGTAGCAGATCCTTCACCAAGGTTTACAGCAACCGATAAAGACGGAACCGTTCATACAATTACATTGTTTGAACTGCAGGAAGGTGTTACAGAGGCTTTCGGACTGTCTGCCGAGTTTTATAATAAAGAGATAACCGGACAGACGGATGATCTGGATGAAGTCTTTGAAAAGATGAAGCCGGTCTTTGAAAAACTGCAGCCTTTTACAGTTGCGTGGCCGGATAAAGATTATCTTCAGGCATTTGGAACAATGGCTCACCTGATGGCAAAATACCGCTGCGAGTATTCTTATGATCCCGAAGATGGTGAAAAGTATGCGGATGCCGGATACGAAGTCCTGAAAAGATTCAAACAGGCTTATGAAAACGAACTTGATGAGAAGGCAAAACTCAGAACCCACATTGCTGTCTCGCTGGCCGGTGAGTATTGTGCCTATATCGCTTACCTGCAGAATTATCTGGACTATGCTGTAAACGTCCTGAAGGAACTCCCTACAACGCCCATTACTCTGGCACTTACAGGTTCCTGCCTCTGCCTTATTGCGAACTCCAGAAATGATTACAATCTGGTAAGAGTAAGTATGGGTATATTTGATGAGATGGATAAGCAAATCACACAGGCACCCAAAGCCAAGATGGATCAGGATATCTATCGTATCGCTTATGGCTGGTATGGGCTGATGCTTGCAAAGAACCCGGATACCTATCCGGAAGGCGGTTTTGAAAGAGATCTCCCGAAGGCTATTTATGCGGTAAAGAGGGGCATCATGCTGATGACGGACCGGGAATTCATAGACATGCTGCAGCCTGACCTGGATGAATACACAGCAATGTTTTAATCATATTTATTTTAAGAAAGAGAGGATAGAAAAATGAGTATACCTACCAGTGATTATTACGAATACAGAGATATGATTCAGAGAATCGTTGACAGAGGATCAAAGGAAGCTCTTGAAGATCTTTATAAAGAGATCCGGGCGAAATATGGTATGGACGACGACCTGATCCGTCTGGACAAGATGTATAACAGCAAATGGAGAATCCTGTAATGAACCAAAAAGCACCTCAAATAAGGTGCTTTTTGGTTATTCACTTCATACGAAGAACCCGGTAAACGGGAAGTTAGCGATCTGATTTTACATGGAATCTTTCGCTACCCGGGAAAAGAATTGTCCGAGATTGCAAAGTTCTTCTAAGATTTTTTACTAATGTGCTCCGTGATCAGGTTGCCGGTGATGACGCAATGGCCGAGTTCGAAGCCTTCAATAATCTGGGCGTCTGTTTCATCCAGCATTTCAAAGAAGATTTTTGCGTTTTTATTCGCTGCGCTTTCCGGGGAAAGCTCTTCCGCAAAATCCGCCCACAACTCAAAATTATTGCGCTCACCGCTGTAGGTCGAATAGTCATCCATCAGGATAAAGAGCGTTTGAAAATCGCCCTGTATATTGGAGATCAGTTTGCTGCAAAGTTCTTTTCTGTCGTGCAAGATCACAGGGGGATCGACCCATAAGCTGTTGAACCGGGATTCCTCTGACAGGCTCATCACTTTTTCCTCCTGCTTGGCTTCCGCCATAAGAAGAACCTTCTGTTTCGGTCCGGTCGACTGTTCATTCCTCTTCATGATCTCATCAAGCAAATAGGAAACGACCTCGTTTACATTACAGATCATGATGTTTCCCTGGCGCGGAATCATTCCGGCATATTGTTGTCCGAGCACGCGTACGATGCTGAAGGCTTCCGTTTTAATGCTCCGGGTTCCATTCTTAATTGGGAAACGATTGATCAGATTGGCGGTATTTTCAAAAAGAGTTTCCACCACAACGCTGACGCTGCTGTCGGGTGCTGTGTCCTGTACCTTATCCTTTTCTCCCCGGTCCGTATATGCGCGCATCAGAGAGAAGTAGGCACGCTCCGCTCCGAAATCAGGGTCCTCATCCTCTTCCTCCAAAAAGACGAATACCTTATCTGCGTTCCTGTAATCAACGACCAGTAAACTGCTGTAATCTGCGGGATCTCCGCTTCGCACAAGAATCCGCAGCTCATGTGTGCCTTCATGATATTTCTGATATTCCCGGAGCTGCTTCATGATTTTTTCGCGAAGTGTCCACCCGTTCTCTTTGGTAAGGATCACGATGAAATCCGTCACCGGCGAACGACGATCATTCTGCATAAATGTCTTAAGAAGTCCCAGCGCGCGATCGTTCCACCCAAGAAAAAGAGTGAAATGTTTATAGTGGATCGCCGTGTCCCCGTTTCTAAGATCTTCCAGGTAATCCGTGATCACACTGCTTAAAAATGCAACCATACCACCGGAAAAAAAGATCATGCCGATAATGGTGAAAATGCTTAATATGATCGTGCCGGCAGCCGAACGTGGCTGTTCAAGATTTCCGGGATCCAGCATGTACGAAATGCTCCGCCACAGAATCTCCTTGAGGGTCAGCCCATTGTTCTCGGGCAGAAGATGAACCGCGATCGCAGTAGCAATAAAAATCGCAAGATTGACAAGGACAAACAGAAGCAGAAGATATCCCTTATAATTATCTTCTCTGAAATAATAGAGCCTGTCATGCAGTGTACTTAGCTTTGTTTTGATCCCCTTTTTGTTATGCATTGTGAATATTCCCTTTCCTGCGAGCTGTGACCATCGGCCAATTTAAATACTATAAATAAAAACAATTACATATATTTGTGCCATTTCTTATTTGAAATATTCTGTCAGCAGTTCCTCTATCAGCTCGTCCGGCTCAAATTTTCTGATCATGCTTCTGGCATTGTCTTTGGTAGAAATATAAGTTGCATCGCCAGAAACCAAATAACCCGTAATCTGATTGATTGCATTATAGCCATAGTTATTCATCACATTATATACGTGAGTTAATACCTCTCGTCTCTCTGCTCTTTCTTCGTCTGTCATTTTTCGCTCCTTTTCTGCTGCAAATTATTCAACGCGGAAGGATTATTGCCTATGATTGCCCCAATCAACTGACAGGTTTCCATCTCGTTGCATTCTCTACAAGTTTCTACGTCTTTTTGCAAAGCGCATTGTCTAATGCCGCACAGGCTTTCACAGTAGAATGTTTTCCCTTCTACAAATCTATGAGAAAGAACCCTTTAATTAAGCCACTTTTTTCAATCCCGTTTTCTTTATTATCCAAAACATCCCCCGTTGACTAAAATAATCTGTCCATTAATCCACCGTGCATCATCAGAGCATAATAGCGCCACTGCTCCGGCAATATCTTCAGGCATTCCAAGTCTTTTCATTGCTGTTTTTTCGATCATTGCGTTCATAAATACTTCCGGCAAGGTGCCCTCAAAAGCTGGTGTAATAGTTAAACCCGGCTGAACGACATTCACCTGGATTTTGCGCTCACTAAATTCCTGCGCGGCAACTTCTGCCATTAAATTGATTGCAGCTTTCGAAGAACTATAAACACACATTCCAGGAACAGGATAGGAAACACTGCTGGAAGATACGCATACAATGCTTCCTTCATCTTTCAACCTTGCTCCAGCTTCTTTCAGACAAAATAGAGTTCCTCTGGCATTCGTATTAAAAGCCTGTTCAAAAATTTCCGGCGTAACATCTTTAATTGGAATCTGTGGGGCAATTCCCGCATTAGCGATAAGGATGTCTGCCTGACCAAGCTGCTTTTCACATTCATCAAACATTCGTTTTATATCATCAAGATTTGATACGTCTGCCTGACCCGGAACAGCCTTAAATCCCTGGCGATTAATCAATTCCGCTGTTTCTTCAACTTTGGAAAATGTTCTTCCGGTTACAAAAACCGAGGCTCCTTCTTTTGCAAGTTTCTCTGCAATTCCCCGCCCCATGCCCTGTCCGGCACCGGTAACAATTGCGATTTTACCCGATAAGTTCATAATAACCTCCTGTTTCAATTATCTACTATATACTGAATCGATATAATTACCTTGTAATTTTATCACAGTTATATTTGAATTCAATGAGTCATGTTTTAACATAATACAGCAAGAAATCCCCCATCCTCTGCAGGTGGCGGGATGAATTGCAATAGCCAAGGATATATTACCACAGCACTGACTAAAACAAACACTTGTTCGTTTTTGTAATCTGTGATATACTGATATCAACCAAATGAAGTTCAGTCGATGGACAGAAAGAGGTTGATATGAATAAAGAGTATGACC
>CAZOHB010000049.1:0-15733 GCA_964579345.1 uncultured Parasporobacterium sp. | reverse complement strand
ATAATATAATACATTATAGTCGTTTTTTGGCCATGATTCAATTCTAATATTTGATTCCGTACTTGGTTTTCAGACGGTTTAAGATTGCCATCAAAGGCTTGATCAGAATAAAGATCGTGATTGCCGCTGCCAGTCCTGTCACCAGATTCAGGAAGAAGCCGGACGTATAGACGGTGATTGCGGATTCGATATTGAGAGATGAGATCATTAAGAACAGCGAGCTCGAATCCAGGATCAAACTGCTTAAAACCACGACCATGATGAATGTGATCACGGAAGTGCGGATCGCATGTTTTTCGCTTAAGATACGGGCATTGGCAAGCAGGCCTGCGATAAAGCCGATCAGCCCGTAGCAGAACATCTGATACGGAGTCCACGGCCCCTGACCGAACATCATATTGCTGACGATCATCGAGAGCGCGCCGCTCATAAATCCGGCCTGTGGGCCAAACGCCATGGCGATCATGACGATAAAGCCTGCCATCGGTTTAAAGGACGGAAGCCAGACAAAAGCAACACGGCTAATCACGGCGATCGCAGTCAGCACAGCAAGGATCGCCAGATAGCGCGCATCCGGCTTACTGCCTTCAAAGCTGACAAAGAACGGCACCATTGCCAGGATCATGATAATGACACTGGCGATATACAGCTTGCGGTCACCAAGAAGATAGGAGATCGCTACCGTTGCCGGGATACCAACCACCATGACGGCGATACTGATCCAAAACGCAAGTCTGCTCTTTCCCGTATTCTTTTGTAGAGTTTCTGTTGATGTCATCATGATAATTACTGCTATCACATTTTTTCCGAAGCATGGCATGACCTAAATCGGCCACCCGTTCCTCCGGGTCATAGTTTTTCGCACTATTCCTTGACCTAAATCGGCCACCCGCTTCTCCGGGTCATAACTTTTCGTACTTTTTCTTGACCTAAATCGGACACCTGCTTCTCCAGGTCATAACTTTTCGTGCTTTTCCTTGACCTAAATCGGCCACCCGTTCCTCCGGGTCATAGTTTTTCGCACTATTCCTTGACCTAAATCGACCACCTGCTTCTCCAGGTCATAGCTTTTCGCTCTTTTCCATGACCTAAACAGGCTACTCGCTTTTCAGGGTCATAACTTTCCGCGCTTTTTCTTGACCTAAATCATCCACCCTCTCCACAGGGTCATAACTTTCCGCACTTTTCCTTGACCTAAATCGGCCACCCGCTTCTCCGGGTCATTCGGAAGCGGCGGTCTCCTGCTCCTTCCAGGCTTCCACATTCTGCTGGCACAGGCGGATCACTGCTTCATCGGTGATGGCGCCGCGGAAGATGTGGCGGCTCATGCGGTTTGCCGCCGTCGTGTAAAAGCTGTTCTGCTCAAAAAACTTATCCGGTGTGTTTGACGTTATCATGTCCCCGTCAAAAAACATACCTACTATATCTGCATAGCGGGCGCAGAATTCCACATCGTGGGAAACCATAAGGATCGTCACGCCCCGCTCCTTCAGACGGTTCAGGATCTTCGCAAACTGCTGCTTGAAAAAGCTGTCGATGCCTTTCGTCGGCTCGTCCAGGATCAGGATCTGCGGATCCGTCAGGAGGACCTTTGCCAGCGCCGTTCGCTGCTGCTCTCCGCCGGAAAGGTCATACGGATGCATATCCAGAAGATGTAAAATGTCGCACTCCTGCGCGATTGCTTTGATCTTTTCGTCCAGCGGCACATTCTCACTGCCGAGTTTTTCCACTTCCCGCTCATACCGGGCCGCCTCTTTTACGCCGAGCATTTCCTCCAGCTCTTCCCGGACCGTCGTTTTCACAAACAGACTTTTCGGATCCTGCGGCAGCATGGCGAGCTTTCCGCGGAAGAGTTCGGCCATAGAATAGGACTCCACCTTTTTGCCGTCGATCAGGATCCGTCCCCGATACGGCTTCACGATCCGGCATATCGCCTTCATCGCAGTACTTTTACCGGTTCCGTTTCCACCCATGACCGCAAACGTTTTTCCTTTCGGAACGGCAAAGTTTGTGCCTTTTAAAATATCCGGCAGGTCTTTATCATATTTAAACCAGACATTTCGAAGCTCGATTGCCGGTTTTTCCTTATCATCCGTTTCCTCGGTCTCCTCTTTACGGTTATCCGAAAACAGAACCTCTTTTCCTTCAAAGAAACGGCTGAGCCAGGTACGGCCTTCCCGCACGGTCAGCGGCACCTCCGACAGCTGTTCCTCCGGGACATCGGTTCCGGTCACACCGTAATAAATCTGCACCGGCGCCGGCATCGCCGCAAACATCTCATTCGACTGCTGCCGCAGAAAATGTCCGGTCCGCCGTGGATCATCCTGTACCAGTACTTTCCCATGATCCATCACGATGACTTTATCCGATGCATGGAGAATGTCCTCCAGACGGTGCTCTGTGATGAGAATCGTGGTTCCGAGTTCCAGATTGATCTTGCGCACGGTATTCAGAAAATCACTGGCCGCAATCGGATCAAGCTGGCTGGTCGGCTCATCGAGGATCAGGACACTCGGCTGCATCGCCATGATACTGGCCAGGTTCAAGAGCTGTTTCTGCCCGCCGGACAGTTCCGAAACTTCTTTGTGGAACCAGCCCTGAATTCCAAAGTAACTGGCCATCTCCGCAACACGGGTGCGCATCGTTTTCTGATCGATCCCCAGATTTTCAAGACCAAAGGCCAGCTCATGCCAGACCTTGTCTGTAACGATCTGGTTGTCCGGATCCTGCATTACATAACCAATCTCCGCAGCCTGCCGCTTCAGATCCACCTCCGCAAGCGGTACGCCTCCGAATAAGATTTCTCCGCTCCGCTCTCCGTTCGGCGCAAGCACCGTCTTCAGCTGGTTCAAAAGCGTACTCTTTCCGGAGCCGCTTTTTCCGCACAGCGTCACATACTGTCCCTGCGGGATCTCCACAGAGACATGATCCAGCGCAAGGCGCCCGCCGCTTCCCGGATAGGAAAAGCTCAGATCCTTGATCGAAATATCTGCCATTTGATTTTCTCCTTTATCTGCAGAAATACCGGAATAAACAGGAAGATCCCGTAAGCGATCATTCCTGAAAGCATGTAGGTATTTCCAAACCACGTCATCGTAAGATACGGAACATAATCAGCCTTTGTAGCTCCCTTTGCGGCGCAGAAGATCGTAAGCGCAATCAGCACAGCCATGACCGCAAGCAAAATAATATTCTTCGCATCATATTTATACTTAGCAAACATTGTCCGTTTACCGGTACCATATCCGCGGCTGCGCATACTGTCCGCGGTAATGATGCCGCCCTCAAGCGCCCATCCGGTAAGCGCCGAGAGGATCATCGCGCCGCCTCGGATCTTTTCTTTCCGGCTCGAAGAAGTCTCTCCAGCCATGCCGATCGAAGCTCTTGCAGCCGAAATCTGTTTTGCCTTCCGGGCAAAATTCGGGATCAGCCGCAGGATCATTGAAAGGACCAGGGAAACCGAAGGCAGAAGCCTTCCGAAGATATAGATAAACTTATCGTTCGTCATGATCGAATTGTAGCAGGCAAACCAACAAAGAACGGCGATCGCCATGCCGCCGAGCGTCATGCCGTAGATCAGCGCCTCCAATGTATAAGGTCTTCCGAACAACTTAAAAAGAACGGTTCCGCCAAGCCGGTCAAAAATTGGATTGATCACAGAAAGCAGAACAAACAGGAACAGCATATACAGAAGTTCTTTAAAAGCTCTCGTCTTTTTCAGCGTCAGAAGATACGTCACGCCAAGCGCGATCGAGAGTGCAACAAACATGGGGTGGATGAAAAACATCCCCATAAGGATTGCCCCTAAAAAGAAGACCATATTCGTGATCGGATGATAGGTGGAAAACTCGTCCCTGTAAATCTCACGCATGATGATAATGCTTATTGTAAAACTCTATCGATTTTTCTGTGTCATCGATGTTCTCAAATGTAATGCTTGCGGCCGGAGCCATTTCATCCAGAAGATCAAGGACCCGGTTCATGTCGATCGTGCCCTCTGCAAGGTTTTTATGCCAGTCCCAGACCCCGTCGTTATTATGCAGATGCAGATGCTTCAGATGCGGTGCAAAAGCCTTGATCCATTCCTCGGTCGGCACCTCACATACTTTTGTGATATTGGCATGACCCGTATCAAAGCAGAGCCCGCAGCGCGGATCATCCACGCCCTCGACGATCTCGACCAGATACGAAGGATCCGGCTCCATCACATTTTCCAGGCAAAGCTCAAAATCCGCCGGCTTATCCGCCAGGAATTCTTTCCAGAACGGAATCGACTGCTCCACATACCAGACCTTGAAGTAAACAAGCGGGACATAGCCGCCATGCAGAACCATTTTTTTCAGTCCGTAGTTCCACATCAGTTCAAACGCCTGGTTGTAGCGGTCCATGGATACCTGCCGGACCCGGGGATCGATCGCGCATGGCGCCAGTTCATTGAACGGACCGTGAAAGACCCTGGCTCTCGAAAGCATCGATCTGGCCTGTGCATCATAGACAGTAAAGACAGGGCCGTCCATATACATCGCCGTACAGAACTGATCCAGCTCGATGCCCAGATTATATTTTTGGGCGAGTTCAAACGCATGTTCATCGGTTGTAGCAAGGCAAAGGTTTCTCATATCTTTTAAAATACAGTCACAATATTTAACGCGGCGCCGTCCCAGTCGCAGACATAACCGTGTCCGTTTTTTACATACCAGTCATAATAACTTTTCTCCGGTCTTCCGAACCGGGAAAGGAGCGCCATGATCGTCCCTCCGTGGATGGCGAAAACCGCAGCATTCTCCTGATGCGGCTCGTCCTGATCTTTTTTAGTCTCCCGCGCATCCTGCTCTGAATCTGCTTTCTGCATGGAACGCTCTTTCAGAATCGCTTCCATCGTTTCTTCAAATGCCTTACAGCATCGTTCAGTAAACGCCTCCTTGACCTCACCGCCGGGAATCGGTGCCTCACACATCGTCGCGACCCAGGCCTGATATTGTTCATCGTCTTCCATGTCAGCAGCGCTTCGACCTTCGAATACGCCGAAGTCCATTTCCTTCAGTCCCTGGACAACTCTCTGCTCCGCTCCCGGAAACAGCACCTCTGCGGTCTCCGCACAGCGTTTCATCGGGCTTACAAAAACGGTCTTCGTTTCCGGATAGATTCCGCTTTCCTTCAGTTCCTGCAGCGCCGCCCGGCCTTCTTCGCTCAGAGGCTGGTCGGTTCGTCCGCCGATATATTGATGTAAAAGATTTCCCGGCGTCATTCCATGCCGGACCAGATATACTTTCATAGTTATCTTCCTGTTCTCTATTATTTTATGCGCTGGCCGATTCCGCAATAGACCCTGGTAACGCTCTCGGCATGTTCTGCCAGAATACAAAGTGCCCGTCCGGTCTCTTCCCTCCAGATCCGCTCTTCCCGTTCCGCAGGAACGATCCCGCCGCCGATCTCATCACAGCAGATCACCACGTCCGGGTTTTCTGCGGCCAGCTTTTCTGCAAACTCCTGAGCCGAGCCGCCGTCCTTCAGCACCTGTCTCGTCAGCAGGTGAAACTTATCAACCGCCTCTTCGCGAAACGCAGTTTCCGGATTGCAAAGAACCGGGTGTTTCCCGGTCTCCTTTTCCGCCAGCACTTCCTGTCCATGGCCCGCGCCACCAATATACAGCCTGATCATATATCCATCCTCATTTTCCAAATCCCCGACGCTCATTACTCCGGTGAGGTGTCAAAAATGCACGTTTGTGTATAGCTTTCAAGACCGCTGTCCCCGTTTTTCCGGGTGTTTACCCATATCCCGAGCTCATGGGTTATCCGGAGCTAACCCACCTCTGCAAATATTTTACCAAACGCCACTTAATCGAAGGGATTTTTGGTTCTTTTTTTCACTTTTTATTTTATAAATCTTACACTTTGTTAAAAGAACTGTAAAGAACGAGAAGAAAAAAATATAGAAGCGGTATTTTTTTATACACAAACGTTCATTTTTGACACTCGGATTTGGAAGCGGTTCCAAATTTACAGGACAAATCCAAAGATGGCCGCGCAAAGTACAGTCGACAGTTCCGAAAGCTGCAGGAACCATCCTGCAAGGTCGCCTGTCGTTCCGCCGAATTTCCGATATGCCGTCAGGCGATAGTACAAAAAGACCAGACCGTTGACACAGACCATGATCACGCCGAGCCAGCCTTTCAGATAGATCATTCCTGCTGCGCAAAGAACAATATATACAGCCATCGTGATCGCGACAGTCCGCTCTTTTGCTGCATCTTTAAACCCCTGCAGCATGCCTTTTTTTCTGGCACCTTTAAATGTTGCCAAAGCCAATGCGCTCAGAGCTCTTGAAAGAACGAACCCGATACAGACCGCACCCAGCGTTTTCCAATCGGTAACCGTGTTCCAGCATGCATAATAAACCACCATCCAGAGAACCGCGAAGATGATCGCAAACGCACCGGCATGGGAATCTTTTAAGATCTCAAGCCTGCGCTCCTGATCCTGCTGCGAAGACAACGCATCCACCGTATCACAGAATCCGTCCATATGAATCCCGCCCGTGATCAGAAACGGAATGGCCACAGCAACCGCCGCGCCAAGAAGCCACGGAAGATGCAGAAGCTGCGAAAGCCAGAACCAAAGGCACTCAAAGCCTCCGATCACTGCGCCGATCAGCGGGAAATAACACATGACATAACGCATGGATTTCTCGTCCCAGACAAAGCCCGGGATCGGGATACGTGAATACATTTGGAATGCAATGGCTAAACTCTTCAGCAAGGTAACTCTCCTTTTATAACAACCGGGATTCCGCAGACGACTTCAAATGCTGCATCCGCAGTTTCCGTTAAATATCGATTTGTGTTCACAAGTACCTGGCGGTACTGCTCGGTCTCCTGGGAATAGGATGCGCCATCCATCCCGGCCTCCGCCGAAACGATAATGGTGTTTCCGTCCCGTGCAAGGACCTCCTCCAGCTCCTTTCGGATCGTTTTCGTCCAGATTTGAACTGCCGAATCTTCTTCGGATGCCGGCACTGCTGCCCTGCGGAGCACGACGTTTTCATCCGGAAGAATTTCCGGATCAAACATCATATTCGCCACATGCGTGGACATGCATTCGATCAGCACGGTCTCTCCGTTTTCCGGGATATCCGCAAGCCGCTTCGGCTGCTCAAGCGTATCAAATCCTTTTCCTGCCCGCAGCTTGTGGTGACGCTCGACCTTTTTCCGGTCGTCGTCACTGAAGATCGGCATCGTCGCCACATAGATCAGTTTTCCGCCAAGCTTCTGCGCAACCGATTCCGCAAATGCGGATTTTCCGCTGCCGCTTCCGCCGTTCACAAAGATGAGCATTTCCGTTCCTCCGGGTAACTGCGAGAAAAGTCGGTTCCCTCATGTCCGGTAAAATCTCGTTTTTTTTACACTGGGGTATATGCATCAATTCCGATATCATCGAAGCTGTGATTGCCTCCGTAAAGGGCAAGCGCCATATCCAGCATCGGAAGCAGCATCACGCCGCCGGTCCCTTCGCCCAGCGCCATACCTGCATCGATCGGAGCTCTCAGCCCCAGAAAAGCAAGCGCTCTGCTGCCACCCGGCTCGTGACTGGTATGGGACGGGATCATATAGTCGATGGTCCGGGAATCGATCCCGTAAGCGACCATGCCAGCAACACACGAGATCAGTCCGTCAAGGATCACCGGGATATGGAGCGCTGCACCTGCCAGGATCACACCGCACATCGCCGCAATATCTGCACCGCCAACCTTTGCCAGAATATCCAGCGCATCCGCCTTATCCGGCTGATTGATCCGAATACCACTGCGGATGGCTTCGATTTTTTTCTTTAATCCTTCATCGGAAAGTCCGGATCCGCGGCCGCAGATACCTTCCGGATCCACATCCAGCATCACGGAAAGGATCGCCGTTGAGGTCGTTGTATTTCCGATGCCCATCTCGCCGATCACAAGGATCCCGCAGCCATCTGCTTTCGCTTTTTCCGCAGCCTGAATACCCGCTTCAATTGCAAAAATGGCCTCTTCTTTTGTCATTGCCGGCTCTTTCGCGAGATTGCGGGTGCCTTGAATCGTTTTGCAGACATGGATGCCGGAGATGTCATCGATCATGCCGACATCATAAATATCCGTATCAGCATGTGCGACTTTCGAGAAAATATTGATATTGGATGTGCCCGCAACCAGCGCCTTTGCAACCGCGGTTGTAACGGTATGATCCGACTGGCTGACACCTTCCGAAACGACACCGTTATCCGCACAGAAAACGAGCGCACGCCGCTTGCTGATATCCGGATGCTCAGTTCCCGCTGCCGCACCGATCTTGGCGGTCAGAGTCTCAAGCACGCCCAGACTGTTCAGCGGCTTCGCTACATTGTTCCAGTTGCGGATGCAGGCTTTGTATATTTTCGGATCCGCTGCTTCGATTTTATTTAAAGTTTCCTGATAATTCATATTGGTTTCCTTTGATTCTTTTATTACTTGCTTTCGCTGAGGAATTCGCTCAGGATCCAGCCATAATGATCATAATAATGGACATAGGTCCAGTCCGCTTTTGTTCCGATTGCCATCATCGGCACACCCGGATTGTAGGAAGCGATCGCATCATAATCCGTAGACGGGCCGGAGCGCATCGTGACAGCCGTCTCCGTATTGATCACCATCTCTTTTTCTTCCTCGAAAGTCACATCCGGCACAAGATTTTCATCCGGGACCACATAATTGAACCCGTTGCTGCTGTGCGTGAATAATGTCCAGTATTCTTTTTCATCGATCCATTCTTTTGAAAGCACGGCATAGTACTCCTGCTGGTATACCTCGCCGCCGACCGACGGATCATCATGGTTTCTCTTGTATCTGACATAGTAATAGGTTCCGTCATACTCTGCTCTTGTCACCGTAAAGTCCGAATAATACCAGAGCACACCATTGATGTTTTCTTCTACCGTTGCAGAGAATGCCTCATCTGCAAACGCAGGGCTTGCGCTTTTATAATCGGCAACATCATTCGACGGGACATGGAAGATCCGCTCCGCCACCCAGCTGAAGGATTCGCCGGGCACTTTCATGACTTTGCCTTTCAGGGACTTGTCCGGAACCGGATACAGCTTGTAATCCACACAGCAGCGCTGGCCGAACATGCAGTCCATCAGGCGGCGCACACTGATCGTATCCCGATAATCGTACTCCATACTTCCGGCCGGTCCGCCGTCCGTATAAGGATCGAATGCAGTTAAAAACGCGCGCAGGCTGTCATCCCTTGCCGTTTCCATCGTCACATCTTTCTTTTCATAGACATCCTCTTCTGCCGCTGCGGGAACCGATGTCGTCGGAACCGGCTCTTCCTTTTTCCCTCCGCAGCCGGCGGCAAAACAAAGTGTCAAAAGAACAGCCGTTGCCAATATCAAATACTTTTTCATGACTCAAATCCCTTTCCGGACACACGGACAAGGTCACGCCCTTCCCGATGTGCGTTTTTTACAATCTGCCGGAGAATCCCGGAGCTCTCCTTGTTCGTTTCAAATAAAAACGACCACTGTGTTATAAAATATCACAAGTGGCCGTTATTGTCATCTGTTCCATCCCCTGAAAGGGGCCGTTATCAGACGAATTTCTTCGCCAGAGCTTTCGCCCGTTTAGAGACTGAAGCAGGACCTGCGATCTTCACGCCGCCGCCAAGTCCGAATACCCATCCGAAGAACGCATCGCTGACTGCAACGGATACCGTAACATAAGAAGAATTCTTATCTTTCTTCAGGAAAGTCACATCCATTCCGAACCGGTCGATGATCACTCCCGCCATATCGTTATCCACAAGGAGCTTTACCAGCTCCTCTTCGCCGGAAAACATACCGAAGCTCTTTTTCGTATATGCTGCAAGGTCAAAGGACTTAAACAGTTTCCGACCTTCTCTCTTTTCTTCGGTTTCTTCGATATTCAGCATTTTATCAACACGGTAATGTTTGATCTTGTCCGCCTCGCTGTCATAGCCGATCATATAATAATTCTCATCATCCCAGGTAAGCGCCCACGGGCTGATCAGATACGCTTCTCCGTCATGGCGGAACTCCATCTCTTTTTTCACATTCCAGTTAAAATACCGGAACGAAACTTTGTGATTGTTGGAGATCGCAGAGTTGATCGCATCTACGCTGTAGTAGATGCTTTCATTCATCGTTTTGATCCTGTTCTGCACATAGACCTGACGCTGCAGTTCCTTCGCTTCATAATTGCTTGCCATGCTCTCAATCTTGGAGATCAGTTCCCGGGATTTTTTCAGCGTAATGAATTTCGAAGACTGGATCGCATCAACAAGAAGCTTCAGCTCCGGAAGTTCAAACGGACGGCCGGCGATATGATAATAGTGCTGTCTGCCTTTCTGATCGCAAAGCACTTCGATGCCAAACGCTTCCTCCAAAGCTTCAAAATCCGAATAGACGCTCTTTCTTTCTGCCGTGACATCGTACTTTTCCAGCTCAGCGATGATCTGCGGCATTGTAAGACCATGCTGATCATCCGTTTTTTCGTGCAGGATTTTTGCAAGATAGTACAGTTTCAGTTTCTGGTTGTTCCCTCTAGACATAATATTCCCCCCGTTAATACTATGGTAAACATTTTAAGCCAACAATAACTGTATTCTATTTTGTATCCATCGGACACATTTACTTGAGCAATTTGTTCCGGCTCCTCCAGTCCGGCATATAGCGGTCCAGATCCGCCTTGAAATCCGCCCCATGGCCGGGATGTGCAAGGTGCAGCAGTTCGTGAAGGATCACGTACTCGAGACAGGACTCCGGCTTATCTGCCAGCTGCAGATTAAAGCAAAGCCTTCCCTTCGAAGGAATACAGGAACCCCAGCGGCTGGTCATGTAGCGGCTGTGCCAGCTTTGACAGTACAGCCCGGTGATCTGTTCCCAGCGCGGAAGGAGCTCTTCCACTTTTCTGTCGAATTCCGCTTTCCGATCCAGATAAAACTGCCGGTCGGGTCTGTCCGCAAACTTTTTTCTCTGTGCTTCGATCCATGCGGTATTTTCCCTTACAAACCGAAGGATTTCACGTTCCGGCATCCGCTGCGGGACCGTGACATAAACTTTTCCATCCGGCCGCACATGCAGATGCAGATTTTTGATCTTCTTTTTTATTACTTCAACATCGATCCCGTTGATATTGATATACTTTGTCATCAGTGGAGCTTAACAACCCCCCGTCCATTCTCTTCCCGTCATTTAAAACAGCGGAGAATCATCCTCATAGTTTTCAAGCAGATAATTCCGGTACTGTTCGTTATGTTTCGCTTTATCCAGCTCCGCATACTGTCCGTTTGTCATCAGCCTGCTGTACAGCCTGTGAACATGCCCGCGATCGAATCCGTCGCCATATCCCTGCCCGGAATAGTCAAAAGAGGTACCCCCGGCGAATCCGTCGCCGAAGGACCCCTCATCTGTTGATTCGTTTTGAAAATATCTCCTGTTTAAATGTCCGTCCATATATTTATTATATTACTTTTTCACAAAAATACAATAATTAAATATATTGTCCTCTTTCAATATAACAGCTGTCCAATAAACGACACTTTATCTGTACGAAGCATCCCCTACATCTGGTGTCTTACGACGGAATATTCATCGCCGTCCCGCCAGAACGGGCAGGCCTTTTGCGGATCCTGCAAAAGACGCGCATAATCATCTTCGTCCATGTCAACAGAACAGTAATACTCGTCAAACTCTTCGTCATAGTCATAAAACACGCAGCTTTCGCAGTTCATTCGCTCTTCTTCCTTTTTCCTTTATGTATCCGCTGATCCCATCATTTCTGTTATAACCTATTCCCGCACTTCGGGCAATAGTCAAAATCCGGATCTGCCTGATAGCCGCAGTGGCTGCAGGTTTTTGAGCTGCCATTCCAGTTTGCGCGGCGGCTGATACTGTCATCGGCATACCCGCCGTCCTGATACCACCCGGAACTGTTTTCCTGCCATCCGAAATCCGCTTCCTCAAGGTCTTCCGGCATGATCTGTACCTCTTCCCCTTTTGCGATACGTTTTCCCACTTCCGGATCCAGACGGTAGATCTTTCCACAGCAGCTCATGCGTACAAAATACTGCCGGTTCCATTTAAAACATGGAATAAAAAACAACGAAAGAACGGTATATGTCATAAAGACCATGTACCGTCCATATCTGCCGCAGTTCGGACAAATCACATTCTGCGTAAAATCAAATTCTTTGCTTCCTTCGGAAACACCGATCATAAAAAACATCGTTCTAATGCCCCGCTTTGATTTCTGAAAAAAGCCACATAGCAGAAGAGTAGGAAAACGCTTACATCGGCGGCATTTCGGACGGACTTACAACATGGAGCAGAATCTTGTTTTTGATCGCGCCCATCTTCATCTGGGACTTCACACAGATGATCTGTCCCGGCGCAATATTCAGGACAAGATCTTCGCAGTTTCTGCACATGCCGATCGTGCAGTGAAGATTATAGTTGCCCGGTGCAAGCTCGATCAGTGCCGTTCCGGTATTGGCAACATGGCCCATGCCTTCCCCGTGCAGATAAATTGCCTGCGCATTCATGGAACCGGAAAAATGTCCCATACGATAAAGCTGGATAAAGCCGTGGTTTACGAAATCAACGGTATGCGGGTTTCCGCATTTTTTGCAGGTATCATGGTAGCCTGCATTATACACGTTGCCGCACTTTTCACATTTTACGCGGTAGACCAGCCGCTCTGCATTCGCAAGGCCCGGACCTGCTGGCGGTGCTGCAGGAGCCGGGCTGACCGGTGCAGGATTGACCGGAGCAGGACTTACCGGAGCAGGATTGACCGGTGCTTTTGCTGCCGGCTGCATTGCCGCTGCCTTGTTCGGCGCTCCGCAGTGTTTGCAAAAAGCAGCCGTGTTATCAATTTCTTTTCCACAATTCGTACAAAACATGTTCTCGCCTCCTTACTTCAAACTCCTTAATATCTATCTGAAAAGATTCTTCTTAACAAATTCTGTTCTGTCTGCAAAGCGCTTCCACCTGTTCCCTGTTCTGCAACGCTGTACCCGCTCCGATCGCACCTGTACAGATTGCTCCACAGGCATTGGCAAAAAGCAAAGCGTCTTTCGGCGTTTTCCCTTGAAGGATCTCTGTGACAAACCCGGCTATGAAATTATCTCCGGCCCCGGTTGAATCCACCGGATCGATAGGAAATGCAGGAAGCCGGATTTCTTCCACCGCATTTTTATAATAACATCCTTTGCCGCCGAGTTTAATGATCACATTCGCGATCCCGTAATTCAGAAACACATCCGCCTGCGCTGCAGGCTCTTTTTCTCCGGTATAATATTTTGCCTCATCCTCGTTTGGCGTGATGTAATCGATCAGCGGCAGGCTTTCTCTGATATCTTCAAGTGTCAGCGGATGGAAATTCGGGATCTTCGTATCTGCAAACACCCGCATACCTGCTGCCTTCGCTTCCGACAGCACGGTATGGATCACGGCCGGGTCATCAAATGGCGCACGAAACAGCGAACCGATACTGATCGCCTTTGCGCCGAGCGCTCCGATGCCTTTTGTTTCGGGATGGAAATTATACCGGTGAGCAAGATTCGTCACCGACATCCTGCCTCCGTCTTTATTTACAAACATGGAGGTCACCGGCGTCGGATGTTCTTTTTCCCAAACGATCAGATCCGTGTGCACTCCGTTCTTTCGAAGTTCATTCTCCACAAACGCGCCGGCCGCATCTTCGCCGAGGAAACAAAGGATTCCAACCTTTGTACCGAGTTTTGCAAAAGCAATTGCTTCATTTACGGCCTCTCCTCCGGCGTTTAATGTTCCGGATTCCGCCGTATAACCGGAAGCAGACGTCGGGTTCGGATCAAAGCCCTTGATGATCGAATCAATCAGGGCTGTGCCGATACAGACTACATCTTTCTGCTCTGCAGCCATTCTCTCTTCTGTGGCTGTCTGCATCATAAGCTGTTCCTCCCGCCTCCGCATTTTCTGTTATTTTATCATATCTTCGGCAGATGGAGGTAATTTTCTATTATTCAGAATCGTTCGCCGATTTCCACGGTCCCCGGCGGTAAAACAGAATCGACAAGAGGGTCGCAACGCTCCAGCCTACCGGCCAGGCGCACCAGATACCGGTTGCCCCCAAAGAAGTTTTTGAAAGGATCAGGGCCAGAACCACCCGAAGGATTAGATCCGTGAATGTTGCGATCATAAACTGCGTCATCCTGCTGGCTCCGCGCAGCATGCCGTCCGCCACCAATTTTGCGGAAACGACAAAGTAAAACGGAGAAACGATCCGAAGCAGCATGATGCCGGCGTGCATCGCGTCCGCTGACGGATCATCCATAAAGAACAGCAGCAGCCACTTCCCGCAGAATACATAAAGAAGTGCAAAGACGAGAGAAATGATCCAGACCATCTTGATCCCTGCTTTAAACCCGGGTTTGATTCGTCCGAGTCTTCCGGCTCCGAGGTTCTGCGCCGCATAGTTGGAAATACCGTTTCCTAATGTCGTAAAGGACGTAATGACAAGATTGTTCAGCTTGATCGCTGCGGAATATCCGGCCATCACTCCCGGTCCGAAGCCGTTTATGACACCCTGGATTACGATATTACCGATGGAAATAAAGCTCTGCTGCAGGATACTGGGAACTGCAACTTTTGCGATCCGAAGACAGATCCTGCGATTAAACAGTTCATGTTTTTCATTGGTTTTGATCTTTGCCAGTCTTCGGAATACAAAAACTACGGCAAGGATGCAGCTGATTCCCTGGCAGATAAAGGTTGCCCATGCAACACCGGCAACGCCCATATGAAAACCCGCGACAAACCATATATCCATCAGGATATTCGCACAGGAGGAAGCTGCAAGAAACCAAAACGGTGTTTTGGAATCTCCCAGCGCGGAGAACACACCGGTCGAAATATTATAAAAGAATACAAACGGAAGTCCCCAGATATAAATATCGAGATAAAGCTTTGAATCCGCGAACACTTCCTGCGGCGTCCGGATCAGGTCCAATAAATTTCCACAAAGAAGGATCCCCAGCAGCATGAGAACGGCACACAAAACGGCACTCGCGATCATCGCGGTCGAGACTGCCGTTTTCATGTCCTTATATTTTTTTGCTCCGAAAAATGTGGAGACAACAACGGAACATCCGATGTTGCACCCAAAGGCAAACGCGATGAAGATCAGTGTGATCTCATAGCTGTTTCCAACTGCAGCGAGCGCCTTCTCTCCGATAAATTTTCCGGCAACAAGGCTGTCTGCAATATTATAGATTTGCTGAAATATAATGCTTCCGAAAAGAGGCAGGCAAAAACTCCAGAGGACTTTGCCCGGATCTCCGGTTGTCAGATCTTTATTCATAATCATCTCCCGGCGTCATTCATTTTGTATTGACATCGCTGTCGCACGCCGGGAGATATTATACTGCTGTTTTTCAAAAAGAGCTGGTCTTTTTTTAAAACGTCAGAATTTGAGAGCGGTTCTCCGTTCACACTTAGACCATCTGTTCTGATCTCCGGGTCAGTCCAGGATCCGGCCATCACGGCTGATAGTCACAACCTGCCATGGAAGGAACTTACCGCTGTTTTTCAGCGCATTTTCCGCCGCTCTCTGCAGGCCGCCGCAGCACGGAACCTCCATGCGTACGATCGTTACACTCTTAATATCGTTATTCGCAATGATCTCTGTCAGCTTTTCCGTATAATCGATGTCATCTAATTTC
>CAZOHB010000048.1:0-15780 GCA_964579345.1 uncultured Parasporobacterium sp. | reverse complement strand
TTCCTTCTTTTTTCTCGACGGTAACGCCCGGCCAGTTTCCGACGAACTGGTTGGAACCGGTCAGAGCATTAAACAGCGTGGTCTTACCGCTGTTCGGGTTGCCCGCCAATGCAATTCTAATTTCCATAATTTGTATCCTTTCTCAAAGTAATTAGCTTTCGCTAACCTCATTCTTAAAAAAATTTCCTTAAATTAAGCAGTTTATATTTCTTCGACTTCCACCATTTCCGCATCTGCTTTTCTGAGTGAAAGTTCATATCCGCGAACCGTCAGTTCCACAGGATCTCCGAGAGGAGCGACTTTCCGGACATAAACCTCGACCCCTTTGGTCAGTCCCATGTCCATGATCCGGCGCTTGACCGCGCCTTCTCCGTGCAGCTTCACAACTTTCACTGTGTCGCCGATTTTCACATCTCTAAGCGTAAACATAAGCAGTAAACCTCCTAAAAAATTCTAAAAGAACACCTGCGGATCAGATCATGATCCGGCGTGCCATTTCATCATTGATTGCTACCCTGGCATCCTTGACTTTGACGATCATATTTCCATTGATCGAGTTTACGACCGTAATCTTCCCACCGGCACAAAAGCCAAGATTTTCCAGGTGCTTTTTTACTTCAGCACTGCCGCCAACTTTCTGTATGGTATATTCCTTATCTACGTCGGCTAATAATAGCGGCATCATTCTGTTCCCCTTCTTTCTTTCTATTCTGTCCGTTCGATTAGCTTAAACTAACCGATATCACAAAAAATATGGTTAGCTATCTCTAACCATTCAAAATTATAGTTTGCCAAGGTTAACTTGTCAAGAGAAACATAACAAAACGGAGCTGTAAAACACAGCTCCGTTTCATTGGTATAAAAATCTGTCTGAATTATTTCTTCACGCCGTTTACCAGATCTTTGAAAGCTTTGCCCGGTTTGAATTTCGGGGACTTGGAAGCTTTGATCTTGATGGTCTCGTTCGTCTGCGGGTTGCGGCCCTTGCGAGCTGCTCTCTTGGACAGTTCGAATGTACCAAATCCAACTAACTGAACTTTGTGGCCTTTCTTAACTTCAGCTTCAACTGTCTCGATAAATGCTTTTAAAGCTGCCTCAGCATCTTTTTTGGAAAGTCCGGTCTTTTTAACCATAGCTTCGATTAATTCAACCTTGTTCATTGTGTATCCTCCTCATAAAAAATAATACTCTCTTTTCGTATACATCACGAAAAGTCAGTTTTTGTTATACTGTAAAAATCCTTAATTGTCAAGGGTTTTCAGCTTTTTAGAGTCTGCTTTGGTTGACTTTTCAGCATTCTTGAAATATACTTGCTCGTGTTACAGTATTCAGAGGAGATGAACACATCTTATATGCAATTCCACAAAAAAGATATTTTTACAATCCCGAATATTCTGACTTACATCAGGATCATGTTAGTTCCTGTTTTTGTTTTGGTGTATATGAATTCCCGTTCTCTGTCCGGACATATCTGGGCAATCGTGATCGTCGCGCTTTCCGCGCTGACCGATGTCGTCGACGGGATCATCGCCCGTAAGTATAACATGATCACCGACCTCGGCAAGATCATCGACCCGATCGCGGACAAAGCGATGCAGTTTGCCATGATCTTCTGCGTGGTCATCCGCTACCGTCTGATCTGGATCCTCTTCGCGATCTATGCTGTGAAAGAGCTTGTCTCCCTTGGTTTCAGCAGCTATCTGTTCAAACACGGCAAACACATCTCCGGTGCAAACTGGGCCGGAAAATTATGTACGGTCGTATTATATGCCGTCATGCTGGCTCTCATTGTTTTCCCGAAGGTTCCGGACCGCATCGTAAAGATCCTGATCGCCGTTTCCGGTGCATTCATGATCCTTGCGTTTGTGATCTACATGACTGCATACATCAAGCTTCTGATCGAACTGAAAGCGGAACAGAAACAGATTTCGGATAAATAAAAAGGAGGGCGAGCCTCCTTTTCATATGCATGGAAAGAAACAACGAGCAGGGATGATCCCTGCTCGCTTTTGTTTTTATTCCTTCACGAAAGCTTTCACTTTTTCATAGATACTGTCCGCATCAAGACCGAACTCGCGGATCAGGTCTTTCGCCGGGCCGGAGTGTCCGAAGCAGTCCTCGACGCCGATCGCCAGCAGCTTCGTCGGCAGTTTCTTTGCAGCAACTTCCGCTACCGCGCTGTAGAGACCTCCGATCACAGAGTGTTCTTCTACGGTAACGCCTTTTCCGGTTTTGCTCAGAGATTTCACGATCAGATCCTCATCGATCGGCTTGATCGTATGGATATTGATCACCTCTGCACTGATGCCTTCCGCTTCCAGTTTTTCTGCTGCCTTGAACGCCTCATACACTTCAATACCGGTTGCAAAGATCGTGACATCGGTTCCTTCTTTCAGGACGACGCCTTTTCCGATCTCAAACTGATATTCGTTCTCATCCAGAAGCACCGGGACTGCAAGACGTCCGAGACGTAAATAGACCGGGCCTTCATATTCGTACGCTGCTTTCACCGCGGCCTTTGCCTCGGTATCATCGCACGGGTTGATCACGATCATATTCGGGATACTCCGCATCAGGGACAGATCCTCACAGCACTGGTGGGTCGCGCCATCCTCGCCAACGGAAATGCCTGCATGAGAAGCGGCAACTTTTACGTTTACCTTGGTATGCGCGATCGTATTGCGGATCTGTTCAAACGCTCTTCCGGTTGCGAACATTGCAAAGGAAGACGCAAACACGGTCTTGCCGCAGGAAGCGAGTCCCGCTGCGATACACATCATATTTGCTTCCGCGATGCCGCAGTTGATATGGCGGTCCGGAAATTCCTTGCGGAACGTGGAGGTCTTTGTGCTGCCCGCAAGGTCCGCATCCATAACGATCAGATCCGGATGGTCTTTTCCAAGCTCCGCCAGCGCCTGTCCATAGCTTTCTCTTGTTGCGATTGTTTTTGTATTTGCTAAATCTTTGATCACTGACATAATTCTGTTTCAATCCTTTCCAGATCTTCCATTGCTGTCTTGTATTCTTCGTCGTTCGGCCCTTTTCCGTGCCATCCTGCTTCATTCTCCATGAAGGAGACGCCTTTGCCCTTCACGCTCTTTGCGACGATCGCTGTCGGCATGCCTTTCATTTCCCTTGCCTGACGGAATGCTTCCGCGAGGGAGTCAAAATCGTGTGCGTCCGCATGCACGACGTTGAAATTGAAGGACATGAATTTTTCATCCAGCGGATACGGAGAGCAGACTTTCTTGATTTCACCATCGATCTGCAGACCATTGTTATCTACGATAAGAACCAGATTGTCCAGTTTCCGGTGTCCGGCAAACATGCAGGCTTCCCAGATCTGTCCTTCCTGGATCTCGCCATCGCCGGCGAGAGCATAAACTCTGTAATCCTTCTGATCCAGTTTTGCCGCAAGCGCCATACCGACGGCTGTGGAAAATCCCTGTCCGAGAGAACCGGTGGACATATCCACGCCCGGAAGCAGGTTCATATCCGGATGTCCCTGCAGGCGGGATCCGATGCGGCGAAGCGTCAGCAGCTCTTCTTTCGGGAAGAAGCCTTTTTCCGCCAGCGTCGCATACAGGACCGGAGCTGCGTGGCCTTTGGAAAGGACAAAGCGGTCACGATCCGGGTTCTGCGGATCCTTCGGATCAATGTTCTTCATTTCTTCAAAATAAAGGTATGTCAGGATGTCTGCCGCAGAGAGCGATCCGCCCGGATGCCCCGATTTTGCGGCATGAACTTCCTCGATAATTCCTTTTCTGATATTATTCGCTGTCTTTTTTAATTCTGTCACGTTCATGAAAGTGTCCTTTTCTTTTTTATTTTTTACATGAAATCTGATTCATTCAGTTCCTGTGCGCTGTCACGGTTTTTCTTTCCTCCAAACAGCCGTCCGGAAGAACGTTTCCGTGCTTTTTCGATGGCCTGGTCGATCACGCCGTGAACATCCTCAACAACCAGTCTTGTGGTCGGAAGATTCATTTCGTCGATCTTTGCGTGAAGCGCCAGCAGTGCCATATCGCTGACTTTGTATCCTTTTTCCTTTGCGTAGTCGCATGCAAGGTCTGCCCACTGGGAAAGGGTAAGCTCATCCAGATCCATTCTGGAAGCGAAGCAGCTCTCCAGTTCCGGATGCTTGGTCAGGATATTTTCTACGCCAAGACGGTTTCCTTCGAGAACGATCATGGATCCGGTCGAGGATGCCTTCATTGCCTCTGCCAGACGTTCTGCCGTCTCATCCTTCAGGTATCCTGCATTCTCAATGATCAGGTCACTGCCTGCGATCTTGCGCAGAACTTTATTGATGTCTTTTCCGTTCAGAGCTTCTGCCTGAACCTTTGCAACGCGTCCGGTCGTATTTCCGATCTCTTTTCCAACGGCCTTGATAATGGAGATGGTCAGATAGGTTTTGCCGCTCTTCGCATCACCGGTCATGATCAGGTGGCCGCCTGTCGGATCGCCGCCGCGTTTGATTGCGATAATGTTTCCGATCGTATCACAGATCCGTTTTTCCATTCCGTCGATCAGAAGGAATTCAGAAAGTTCTCCGCGGAGGTCCTCCGGGATCTCATATGCCGGAGTTTCCGGAGCAGCCGCAATTTCCTCGGCATACTCTTCTTCCGGAGCAGCTTCTTCTGCCGGCTCCTCAATGGACGGTTCCTCAAACAGCGGTTCTGTCGGCTCTTCCCGGTTTTCCTGTTCGAATGCGCGAAGGGCTTTTTCAAATCCGCTCAGCTCCGGCTCTTCAACTTCCGGTACTTCTTCCGGCACTTCCTCTGCGATCGGCTCTTCCGGCACATACTCTTCTTCTGCATCAAAATCATTTCCTAAGAATGCCGGTTTTGCAAACTCGGAACCTTCGAAATTCGGTAGACCGAATTCCGGCTCTGCCCACGGTTCTGCCACTGCTGCCTCGTCTACGACTTCATCCAGTGTCTCCGTAAATTCATCTGCGGAGAAATCTTCCGCCTGTGCAGCTTCCTGTTCTGCGTCGAATGCGAGCATCGCTTTTTCAAAATCGCTCAGTTCCGGCGCTTCTTCGACTGCTTCTTCGATCTTCGGGATCGGAGAGGTGATCTCTTCGAGCGGAGCTTCCTCGGTCTGCGGCGTTGCAAGTTCGTATTCCTCCTGCCAGTCCGCAGCGTCCCCGCTGTCGTTTACCATTTCAAATTCCTGAACTGCACGGTCAAACTCGCTGTCTTCAACCTCTGCAGCAGGCTCTTCTTCAAATGCCGGCTCTTCCGGCTCTTCCATCATGGCAGCAACGGATGCTGCGAGGAACGGAAGGCTCTCTGCCTCCGGCATCACTTCCGGTGCAGCTTCTTCCTCTACAGGAGCCTCTTCCTCAAAGAATTCTTCTTCCGGTACTGCTTCCTCAAAAGCTTCTTCTTCAAAAACAGGGACTTCTTCTTCCAGGACAGGCTCTTCCGGCTCTCCTTCAAACAGTTCGTCAAAGATCGCTGCATCAAAAGCCGGTGCGTATTCCTGCTCGTATTCAGCAGCCTCTTCCGCTGCGATCGTCTTTTCCGTTACCGGAGTGATGATCTTGCCGGGTTCTTCCGCTGCCAGTCTGTTCAGCGGGATAAAGATGGACGGAGCAGATTCCGGCTCCGGTGCCGTCTCTGTTTCAGGCTCTTCTGCTGCCGTCTCCGGCATCAGTGCCTGCTGTGCCGCCTCATCATCAAAGAGCGGCTGATGATCAAAATTCAATTCCTCCGGAACATCCGCGAGATGTTCCTCTTTGTATGCCGCGATGCGGTCTTCAAAATCAGCGGTTCCTTCTTCGTCTTTCTGCGCATCTGTCAAATCATCGACTGCACGCTCAAAGACTTCATCCTCGTCCACTTCCGGCACATCGTCGTAAGCCGGCTCTGCAGGAACTGCTGCAGGGGCTGGCGCTGCTGCCGCAAGTGCCGCCGCAGCCGCTGCTGCCGCAGCTTCCTCTGCTTCTTTCTTTGCCTGTTCTTCTCTTTCTTTAATGATATCCGGAACGACTTCCGCGATCGGCTCATGCGGCATGACGCGGAACATGAACGGAAGCGGGCGTGCAGGCTCTTCTGCTGCAGCCTCTTCTTCCTCTGCCTCTTCTGCAGGCGCATCCTCCGCTGCAGGTTCTTTCGCTTCTGCTTCTTCCGGCTCAGCCGGCTCTTCTGCTGGTGCTTCTTCTGCAACGCCTTCTGCTGCAAGGACTCCGACGATCTCATCTTCCATTTCCGCGAAGAATGCATCGTCCTCTGCTGCCGCCGGCTCTTCCGGACTCAGCGCCCGAACAGCCTCCTCATCATCAAAGAGCGGCTGGTGATCAAAGGCTACTTCCTCCGGGATATCCGCAAGATGCTCTTCCTTATATTCTTCGATCCGCTCTTCAAAATCAGCGGTTCCTTCTTCGTCTCTCTGGGCATCTCCGAACGCATCGAGCGACTGTTCAAAGATTTCTTCTTCATCTACTTCCGGAATTTCTTCGTATTCTGCTTCCGGTTCTGCTTCTGCCTCAGCCTCCGGGATAAACTCCTGTACAAGGACTTCTTTTTCCTCCGGTTCCGCCGAAATCTTATCCGCACCCGGCTCTTCAAACGGCAGGAACACTTCCTCCGGTGCAGCCGCCGGCTCTTCTTCTACAGCCGCCACTTCCGGCTCTTCTGCAAATAATGCCTCTACTGCGGAAAGTTCCGGTTTTTCCGGCTCCTGTGTGACATCTTCAAGAAAGACCACACCTTCTTCCGCTTCCGGCGCCTCGGCTACTTCTTCTGCTGCTGCAGGAGCCTCCATCAGAGAAGGTCCTTCATAATATTCCGGTTCTGTGATCGGATCTGCAAAAAGGTCTGCAGGGATCGTCTTTTTTCCGCCAAGCGCCGGTTTCTTTACAAGCGCTGCCTGTTCGGAAAGTTTTCCTGCGCTGCCTGTTGCTTTCGCTGCCGCGTACATACCGAGAAGCTCTGCTCCGGAAGAAGTTGTCCGGATCGTGGAGATATGCTCCGGCATCTCTTCTTCTGCCTGCTCGATCACGAGCGGTTCCGGCTCTACCTGTTCGATTACGACATTTGCAGCTTCCGGATCTTCGTATTCTTCCTGCGGAGGCTGCGGAACATAACGATGGGAGCCGTATACAGGCTCTTCATAATCCACTTCCGGCTGCTCTTCAAACCAGCGGTGAGAACCATAAACCGGCTCTTCCGGATCCACTGCCACAGGCTCTTCTTCATAGGTAAGTTCTTCCGGCATTTTCCAGAAGTCCTGTTCCTCCTTCGGCGGCGCTGTCCGTGCAGACTGCATTGCTTCAATATTCGAGAAACGTCTTCCTGTGCTGACCACCGGCTGCGGGATCGGTTCCGGTTCTTCGACGACCGGGACAGCAAGAATATCCGGAACATCTTCCTGTACGGAAGGTCCGATGTTTTCTGCGATCCGCTCCTGTACTTCCTCATGGACCGGTGCCGTCTGCAGTTCCAGCTCCTCCAGGATCGGGCCTGCATCCAGGATCTCGGATTCCGCTTTTGCCTGCTGCGGCTGGTAATCCGCACCCGCAATGTGCGCCTCGATCGCAGCTGCCTTTGCAGCCTCTGCTTTTGCTTCTGTGATTTCTTCCGCAGCTTCTACCGGATCTTCCTCAGCCGCTGCGCGGATCTCTTCTACCGGAATCACTTCCGTTTCCGGTTCCGAAATATCTACGAAATCGATTTCATCATCTAATTCATTTAATGCTTCAGCCATATCTTCCTCTTTCACCGGCTCCGGCGGGGCCGTTGCGTCTTCAATGGTTATATACTCTTCCAAAATGGAATCAAGATCTTCTTCCGTCAGCTGTTCCGGTTCCATCGATCCCGGCCGCAGCTGCCGTTCTTCTTCCTCTTCCGGGAATGTCTGCACCGGCGCCTGCTCTGCAGCCTGTATCTCTTCCAGCTTTGTCTGCTGGGAAGCGGTCAGACCTCCGTTTTTGCTCTTCAGCTCCAGCGCTTTCTGTACATAGACTCCGTCCGCATACCAGAGAATGATGTCATCACAGACTTCGTTGCATTTATCCGTCTCGCCGATTTCATCGTAGATTCCGGCGAGCTCCGCCATCCATTTCTCATCGACTTCCCTGGAGCAATATGCCGCGAGGACTTTTGCCAGTTCCTTCTGCGGAACGCCACCGGCCTTTCCGATCTTATATTTCAGAAGAAATCTGTCGTTGTCGTTCGGTGCCATTTTGCAGAAATCTTCATAAAAATCGACAGCGCCGTCCAGGTCGTCCAGCTGGATGGAAAGCTCGCTGAGTTTGTACGCAAGTTTTCTTCCCATCGGCGTTTTTTCATACGCTTTCAGCAAAAGATCTTTCGCAGTCTCCGGCTGTCCCAGTGCGCGATGGGAGTCCGCGATCATCTCAAGAACACGGCTGTCCGAAACTTTGCGCATATCCAGCTCATCCGCATACATCAGAACTTTGTCGTATTCCGCCTGATCGTATGCCCGTCGAATGTCACTAACAATTTCCCGATACTCTTGTTTATCCATTTTTAAATCTCCACTCTGCCCTCCAGTGCACGCAGAAGGGTTACTTCATCAATACACTCAAGGTCTCCGCCTACCGGTACGCCGCTGGCTATGCGGCTTACTTTTACGCCTGCCGGCTTGATCAGTTTGCTGATATACATCGCCGTTGTCTCGCCTTCCAGACTGGAATTTGTAGCGACGATCACTTCCTTCACATCACCGCGCAGCCGTTCCACCAGTTCTTTCAATTTTATATCAGAAGGTCCGATCCCCAGCATCGGGGAGATCGCCCCGTGCAGTACATGGTAAACACCCTCATACTTTCCGGTCTTTTCATACGCCGCAAGGTCCCGGGTGTTCTCAACGACCATGATCACACTGTGATCCCTCTTTTTGCTTCTGCAGATCGGGCACTCTTCTTCATCGGTTATCGTATAGCAGGTCTTACAGTATTTGATATTCTGTTTTGCGTCGATCAAAGCCTGCGCGAGTTCTTTCACTTCCTCTTCCGGCATCCCGATGATATGGAACGCCAGTCTTCCGGCGGACTTCGGTCCGATGCCCGGAAGTTTGGAAAGCTCGCCGATCAGCTTTGAAATGTGGTCACTAAAATAGTCCACCGGCTCCCCCTATACCGCCTGTAATCTCTGCCATTCTGGAATTGGATAATTCCTCCATTTTTCTGAGGGCCTCATTGGCTGCTGCCATAATAAGGTCTTCCAGCATCTCAACGTCGTCCGGATCCACTGCCTCTTTTGCGATCTTGATCGCAGTGATCTCTTTCTTTCCGGAGACTGTAACTTCAACAACTCCGCCGCCGGAAGATGCGGATACGGTCTGCTCTTCCAGTTCGGCTGTCGCCTCTTCCATTTCTTTCTGCATCTTCATTGCCTGTTTCTGAAGCTGCTGAATCTGTTTCATATTCGGCATTCCGCCGCCAAAGCCGCCAAAGCCGCCTCTGCCTTTACCCACTTAGATTTCCTCCGTTTCTATGTTCATATTTATATTTTTAAACAAATCACCGAAATCCTGCTGATTCGGGATTTCCGGTTTACTGTCCATATGTTTGACCAGTATCGGTACATTTACCCCACAGACATTCGCGATCAGCTGCTTCAGATACTCCAGAGTAGAAGCTTCCTTCAGCTGTTTGTATGCGATATCTCCCGAGGTGTAGATTGCAAGGTTGTCTCCTTCTTCCGCCTCTGCCTGGGCTTTCGAAAGGAAGACTTTCAGTCTTCTGTCGTCGCACGCGTTCAGGACGGTCTGCCAGTTCGCTTTTACAAGAGCCGCACCGCCCTGTGTAACTCCTTCCGCGCCGGCTGCCCCGGCTGCCTCGAAGAAGGTTTGCTGCCCCGGAAGAGGCGTCTCTTCCATTGGCTGCGGCGTTGGTTCCGGCTGAGGTTCATATTCCGGCTCCGGCGCAAACTGATATACATAGTCGTCCTGTCCGATATCGATGATGTCCGGCTCCGATGCAGGCGCAAACGTGCTCATTTCCATCGCAGGCTGCGGTGCCGGTTCAAAAGAACGCGGAGACGCTGCAGGCTGCAGTGCCGGTGCACTTGAGACCGGACGCTGTTCCAGCGCGCGGACCCGTTCCAAAAGGGCGTCCATACCGGTTTCCATCTGCGGTCTTGCAAGCCGGATCACGGCAACTTCCGTCAGGATCTGCTTTGCAGGCGAAAACCGGATCTGATTCAGCAGTTCCGAAAGGATCCGGATATCCCGCATCAGGGATTCAGGGTTCGCACCTTTGGCGTCCTCCGAAAGCAGCTTCATATTCTCCGCCGAAAGGCCGAGCAGTTCGCTGCCCTGTTTTCCTCCGACATTTAAAACCAGCAGATTTCTGATATACAGAATAAAGTCACTGATAAACGGTGTCAGGTCTTTTCCGGACTCGACCGTTTTTTCTATCACCGCAAGCGCAGCACCGGCATCATGACTGTCGATCGCGCGGTACAGCGCAGAATAGGCTTCCGTATCAACCGTCCCAAGAACAGAAAGCACGCCTTCGTAAGTAATCGTTTCCCCTGCATAAAACGCAACGCAGCGGTCCATCAGACTCAGCGCATCACGCATCGAACCGTCTCCGGCTCTTGCGACATAGCGGATCGCCTTCTCTTCTGCGCTTACGCCTTCCGCTTCCAGAAGGTCTTTCAGATTTCCTGCGATCGTATCCAGATCGATCCGCTTGAAATCATAGCGCTGGCAGCGGGAAAGGATCGTAGCCGGAAGCTTGTGCGGCTCGGTTGTCGCCAGCACAAAGACCACATATTCTGGCGGTTCCTCGAGCGTCTTTAAGAATGCGTTGAACGCATTCACACTCAGCATATGGACTTCGTCGATAATATATACTTTATATCTGCCTTTGGCGGGCGTGTACTGGATCTCTTCGATCACCCGCCGGATATCTTCCACACCGGTGTTGGAGGCCGCGTCGATCTCCACGATATCCATGAATGTGCCCTGTGCGGCCGAGAGACAATTCTCGCATTCTCCACAGGGTTCTCCGTCGCGCGGAGAAAGACAGTTGACTGCTTTTGCGAGGATCTTTGCCACGCTGGTCTTTCCGGTTCCCCTTGTTCCCGTAAAGAGATACGCGTGCCCGATCCGGTTGTTTTTGATCTGGTTTTTAAGAGTACGAACAATATGATCCTGCCCTTTTACCTGGCTGAAGGTTTTGGGCCGGAATTTTCTGTAAAGTGCCACATATGACATGAATTCTACTCCTAAACACAAGTATCCACATTAAAATAGAGTATCATTGTGAATGATACCATATTGGCTTCATTCTGGCAATGCTTAGTGAAGATTGACCGGCCCTTGACGAATCCCTGCGGGTATCTTATAATTTCGAAAGTCTGCGGGATCGGCAGGCTGGCATCTGCCCGGGTCCAATGCAACGAAAATCCGTGAACCGTGTCAGGTCGGGAACGAAGCAGCACTAAGCGGAACCTTTCGTGTGATGTTGGCAAGCCTGGGATTTGATGTCAGTCTACCTGTTTCGCAGACATTTTCATTTTACTTACCAATCGCCTATGGAGGCAGGGAATATCTTCCAATGAGTTATCTCGGAATTGATAAAGACCGCAGGCAACGATTGCACTGCGGTCTCTCTTTTTGAAAGTTTCGAATCGATTACTGCTGCTTTTCTTTTTTCCGAAGTTCGCGGAAGAATTCCGTAAGAAGCGAGGCGCATTCTTCCCCGAGAATGCCCGTTTCCACCTCGCACTGATGATTAAATTCCTTTACATGAAGAAGATCCAGGATGCTTCCGGCACAGCCGGCCTTTGGATTCATGGCCCCGATGAAGACCTTGCGGATCCTTGACTGGACGATCGCTCCGGCACACATCTGGCAGGGCTCAAGGGTAATATAGATTTCCGTATCGTCAAGGCGCCAGTCGCCGATCTCCTTACATGCTTTTTTGATTGCGGAGATTTCTGCATGCGCAAGCGCCGTTTTATCCGTCATCCGCCGGTTATAGCCGCGGCCGATGATCCTGTCCTGATAGACGATGACACAGCCGATCGGCACCTCGCCGATCTTTGCCGCCTTTTTCGCCTGCTTCAGGGCTTCCTTCATATATTTTAATTCCCGTTCCGTCATAATCTTTCCTTATTTCAATCGGCCGGATCGCTCCGGCATCTGTTTCTCAGCAGGGCAATAAAAGCACTGCGTCTCTTCCTCACATAAAAAAGGGGCAGAGCCCCTTTTTTATTTTAATAGTAGTTATTGATCGCTTCCCACATCGCTTTTCGTTCCATGCCAAGCTTCCAGGCAGCAACTCCCGCGATATCATATTTGCTGAACATCTCGCATTTCGCGTTCAGGGAATCCTCATCCTCGAGCCATACAAAGACGTTGGTCTCGTAGATCTTATACGTCAGTGTGTTGTATCCAAGCTCTTCATCCCAGGTCGTCTTGCCGTGGTCATTTACGATATCCTGCGTATCCGCTACACCATAAGATTCATTATACGCTGCGCCGTTGTCGCCGCTGCGGTACCAGACTCTGGAGTAGAACGGAACGCCCATGATGACTTTTGCCGGATCGACGAGGGCTGTCGTCAGCTCTACGCTCTCCTTTGCAAACGGCAGCGAAGAGTTCGGTCCCGGCTCGCTTCCGCCGACATAATCATCGTATGCCATGACGATCACATAGTCGCAGATCTTGCCCTGTTCCGCGGTATGGTAGATATTCGCATTGTTTGCATACGGCGTATAGTTATCAACCGTCAGGTATTTCCCTGCCTTCCGGCAGCGGATGGAAAGTTCTCTTAAGAATTCAATATAATTCCGGTTTCCTTCCGAATTGACGGTCTCAATATCTACGTTGATGCCATCGATATCCTTTGATTCCATATCATCCATGATCGTATCGATCACTTTGGTACGGATCTTTGTCGATCCCATGACCGTTGCGGTCAGCTGATAGAAGCTGACGCCTTCTTCGTAAGAGTCGATATCAAGGAGTGCCCAGACAAGATAGCCTTTATCATGCGCCTCTCTGACATAATCCGCGCTGGAACGGATGGCAACTCTTCCGTCATCATGGGTAAGGCTGTACCAGGTCGGAGAGATGACGTTGACACCTTTTGCATTTGCTGTGTCATGTGCAAGATCTCCGTTTGCAGCCGTACTGTAGATACCGTGCCATGCCATGACGACCTTCTCGCCCAGACTTAAGGACGTATACTCCGGCTCGTCGTAGTCGCTCTCCACCACTTCTTCATGGATATCTTTGACGCGGTTCGTCATGACATATCCGAGGAAGCCTTCCTCGTTGATGACCTCAAGCCAGTCGTCTTCGTCACTGATCACCTGCAGTTTTTCGCCTTTTTCCAGATCCGTAACAACATTGGAACGGATGCCGCCGCGGATACGGAGCGCTGTGTTGGACCTTACTTCGCAGAAGGTCTTTGGCCCGATCTTGCTCTGGATATAAACTCTCCGCGGATCCTCAAACACTTTGCATCTCGCGCAGGAGAATTCGTCCACGAAATCAACGGCGATATAAATCGTTGAGCCGACTTCGATCACGACCGGATAATCGGTCTTGACCTTTTTGCCGTTCAGCGTGTATTTTTCTTCATCCAGTTTCGCTTTTATCATATCGGTCGCGTTTGTTACGATCAGAACCCTGTCATTGTCGTCCCAGTAAAACCGCTGATCGATATTGTAGTAAACCAGATCCAGTCCCACATAAACGGTACCGTTGCTGCGGTACGCACGGCTGACATAAGAGACCTGCGTTTCCGCCGTATCTCCGTAATAGGAAATCTGATCCAGCATCGTGTCCTCAAGGACGATCGCAAGCTCATCTTCTCCCGCCTCGGAAGTACCCGTTGCGGAATTCGCGCTCAGGAAGAAATACTTGTTCAGATCTTCCATATTATGGGTCGGTCCTTTGATCTTATAAAAGACAAAGGCAGCCGCAAGCAGGATCACAAGGATCACCGCGGTCCAGATCAATGGCTTCGCTGATTTCTTTTTTCGTTTTGAATTGCCGCTACTGCGGGAATTGTCTGCCATGGATTTTCCTCACTATCAGAATTTTTTGTGATGGGTATTATAGCATCATTGCCCTTTCATGACAACAAGCGGGCTCGTCAGAGGTTCTTTTCCGGCTTTCAGGCCTTCCCGCGCATCATAGAAAGGATAACGTGCAGAAATCCCGCTGCAGTTATCGCCTCCTTTCCTTAATAAAATAATCGCGGACAGAAAAAAGGTGCGTGTGATAATATTCCCGGCTGTCCGCTTTTTTGCACGCAAAAAAAGCATACGGGCGTTTATTTCAAAAAAGTAATTGGGAATTCGGATCCGGAAGCGGATCCTGAGAATAGATGAGGGATCGTGATCGAAACATGTTTGCTGAATACGGCTGTCTGCCTTTTTCGCCCGTTCCCTTATTTCTCGTGTGCAGTCAAGTATATTATTTTTATATTGACTTTTCAAGCAAATTCTATTATTTTCACCATATGAAAATAGAACGTATCAGCGAAAACCAAATAAAATGCACGCTAAACCGTTCGGACCTGGCTTCCCGGCAGATTCGCATGAGCGAGCTTGCCTACGGCACGGAAAAGACCCGCGGTCTGTTTCAGGATATGATGGAACAGGCTTCCAACGAAGTCGGCTTTGATGCAAACGATCTGCCTCTGATGATCGAGGCGATCCCTGTTTCCATGGACTGCATCGTGCTGATGATCACAAAGGTGGAAGATCCGGACGAAGTGGATACCCGCTTCTCCAGCCTGACGCATATCACGGACTTCCTGTCCGATATGAATACGGAAGCTCCGGCGGAAACACCTGCTGTCTCTGCAAAGCAGGAATCTCCGGCTCAGGAGATGGAACGGCTGTACTCTTTTGACAGCCTTGATACGGTGATCGATTTTGCACATCATACAAAAGATCTCTACAACGGCAAAAATACGTTATACAAGAACAACAGCGACGGAAGATTCTTCCTGCTGCTTTCCAGATCCTCCCACACCCTCAAGGAATTCGGGATGATCTGCAATACGGCATTGGAATATGGAAGCAAGGAACCCATGAACTATGCCCGTTCTGCTTATCTGGATGAACATTTTGAAAAGGTTCTTCCGGAGAAAGCCTTACAAAGCCTTGCCTATGTATAAGTAGTTCCGTTTTTTGCGGCTGAATCTGATTCGGCTTATTTGAAGCGGGCAGACTACTCTGTCCGCTTTTCTTATTTTAGGGAGAATATCTATGGCACACGAATTAATACGCCTGGAAAACCTGGTGATGGATTTTAACGGGAACCGCGTCCTCGATTCCATTAATCTGAGCATCGAAGATAAAACGTTCATGACGCTGCTCGGTCCTTCCGGCTGCGGAAAGACCACAACCCTGCGGATCATCGGCGGTTTTCAAAAGCCCACCAGCGGGCAGGTCTTTTTTGACGGCGTGTCAATCAACGATGTTCCTGCCTACAAGCGGCAGATCAATACCGTGTTTCAGAACTATGCGCTGTTCCCGCATCTGGATGTCTATGACAACATCGCGTTCGGGCTGCGTATTTCCGGGCTCTCGGAAAAAGAGATCGACAGCCGGGTCGGCCATATGCTGGAATCCGTATCCCTGAAAGGTTTCGAGAACCGCAAGGTTCCTTCCCTTTCCGGCGGTCAGCAGCAGCGTGTTGCGATCGCGAGAGCTCTGGTCAATCAGCCGAAAGTCCTTCTTCTGGATGAGCCGTTAGGCGCGCTGGATCTCCGGCTCCGTCAGGACATGCAGAACGAACTGAAACGGATCCAGCAGGAAGTCGGGATCACCT
>CAZOHB010000047.1:5526-16140 GCA_964579345.1 uncultured Parasporobacterium sp. | reverse complement strand
GACAGAAGGTAAGAAGTGTTCTGTCTGTGGTGAGATTCTTGTAGCACAGGAAGTAGTTGAGGCGCTCGGTCATGACTGGAGCGAGTGGACGGTAACGAAAGAGGCTACTTGTTTAGAGTCTGGATCTAAGACTAGAACCTGTAACAGATGTAGTGAAGTAGAAACTCTAACAATTGATGCAATTGGCCATGATTGGGGTGAATGGGTTGTAGTAACTCCTGCTACAGAAGAAGCTGAAGGTTTAGAAGAGCGAGTCTGCAATCATGACCCATCTCATAAAGAAACCAGAACAATTCCGGTGCTGTCACATGTACATCAGTTGGAAGCATATGAAGCCAAAGAAGCAACCTGCGAGGAAGAAGGAAACAGTGCTTATTGGCATTGCGAAAAATGCGGAAGATACTACTCGGATGAAGCTGCTTCGACAGAAATCGAAGAGGGCAGCTGGATCATAGTTGCAAAAGGCCATACATGGAATGATGGAGTAGTGACAACTGATCCGACGTGTACAGCAACTGGAATCAAGACATTTACCTGCACAGTCTGCGGAAAAACACGTGAAGAGGTAATTCCGGCAACAGGACATAAGGAAGAAGTCATTCCGGCAGTTGCACCGACCTGTACAGAAACAGGATTAACAGAAGGAAAGAAATGCTCTGTTTGTGGAGAGGTTCTTGTGGCACAGGAAATCGTTCCTGCCATTGGACATGATTGGGGAGAATGGACGGTGGTTACTCTTGCAACAGAGGATGCCGAAGGGTTAGAGGAACGTATCTGCAAACATGATGCCTCCCATAAAGAAACACGAGTAATACCAATAATCGCGCATGTCCATCAGATGGAAACTCACGCAGCAGTCGAAGCTACTTGTGAGGAAGATGGAAACAGTGCTTACTGGTACTGTACTAAATGCGGTAATTACTTCTCGGATGAAGCAGGTACAACAGAAATTGAGAAAGATAGCTGGATTATTTCCGCTAAAGGGCATACCTGGAATGATGGTGAAGTTACGAAACCTGCATCATGTACAGAAGAAGGCGCGAAGACATTTACCTGTGCGGTATGCGGAAAGACTCGGATTGAGGCAATTCCGCCAACGGGACATTCTTTCAAGAGTGTAGTTGTTCCTGCTACTTTAGATGAGGACGGAAGTATTACTACAACATGTTCCGTTTGCGGAGAGACGAAAGAAACCATAGGCATTCCTAAGATTGGAGAAATCAAATTATCGGCAACATCTTATGTCTACAACGGCAATGTTCAGACACCTGTTGTTACCGTGAAAGATAGTGCTGGGAATGAGATTGCAGAAGAGTATTATGAAGTTGCGTATTCGAATGCTTCAAGTAAGGCGGTTGGAGGCTATAAGGTAACGATTACTTTCAAAGGCAATTACGATGGAAGCAAGGAATTATCTTATAAGATCGTGCCGAAAGGAACGACTCTTTCCAAACCGAAGGCTGCGAAGAAAGCTATCACAGTCCGCTGGAAGAAACAGACAAAACAGACCACGGGTTATCAGATTCAGTACAGCCTGAAGAAGAACTTCAAAAAAGCCAAGACAGTTACGGTAAAGGGTGCGAAGAAAACTTCTAAGAAGATCACGAAGCTGAAAGCGAAGAAGAATTATTACATTCGCATCCGGATATACAAGTTGGTAAAAGGTGTGAAGTATACTTCGAAGTGGTCAAAGGCGAAGAAAATAAAGACGAAGTAATAGATTGATGGGGCTGCCACACTAGAGTGCGGCAACCTTGTTCGTAGGGGTCAAGAAAAGATTGGCAAAATCTTGACCTAAATGAAGGGCCCCTCCCACAGGGTCAAGAAAAGATTGGCAAAACCTTGACCTAAATGAAGGGCCCCTCCCACAGGGTCAAGAAAAGATTGGCAAAACTTTGACCTAAATGAGGGACCCCTCCCACAGGGTCAAGAAAAGGTTGGCAAAATCTTGACCTAAATGAGGGACCCCTCTCACAGGGTCAAGATAATACGGGCAAAATCTTGACCTAAATGATGACCCCTGTCTGTAGGGTCAAGTTCCATTCGCCGAGTCCGCATACGAGCATTTCTTCTCAAGGCGGACAATGAAAAATATACGTAAATAAAGGTTTTCCGGATGCTTATCGGTAAAGACAACAAAGGAGTGGCAGCACTTTGGTGCGACACTCCTTTTTGTATATCTATTCTAGTCTAATGAGTCTGCAAGATGAGAAAAGAATAATAATGATATTTGCTTCCCAATACAAGATAATCGTTCATATCCTTTTATGAGATCATGCATTTCTGTAAGAATTATTCTGTTCAAATTGTATTTTTTCCTGTACAATAATGTAAGATATTCGTTTTTTGTGTCAAAAAGGAGAGTGACTGTGGAGGAGAAAGACGAAGCTCTGTACAGTCACTTTATGTTATATGGAAATAACGCTGATCTGCGGATCCTGATGGAACGGTACAGAGAATCTCTTACATTATTCTTATACGGGTACACGCAAAACATGGAAGACGCAGAAGAGGTCATGCTCGATGCTTTCGCACAGGCGGTATCAGGCACCTCACATTTTAAAGGGAACAGCAGTTTTAAAACATGGCTGTTTGCGATCGGAAGAAACCTTGCGTTAAAAAGGCTTCGGAAGCCGAGGCTTTCTGTTGTTCCGCTTTCCGATGAGACGTATCATCCACTGACTGAAAATCCGGATAGCGCAGTGCTTTCCGCGGAAAAAGACGAGATGCTGTATCTTGCAATCGAGAAGCTCCCGTCCGACTACCGGCAGGTTTTGTATCTGCTATATTTCGAAGAACTGACTCCGGAAGAAATTTCCAAAGTTATGAAAAAAAGCCGCACGCAGATCTATAAGCTTGCGAGCCGGGGAAGGGCAGCCCTTCGCAAAAAACTGGAAGAGTCGGGCTGGGAAAGCGGGGAGATTTGATGCATTTCGATTACGCCACTTATATGAATATCCTGCAGATCCTTGTCCTGGCTGCGATCCTTGCGTATTTTATAGTTAAAAAATATGCCTATCAGGGCATGGACAGCGTTTTTTATATTGCCGGGATCACGGCTTTTCTGGTTTCTGATGTTTACTGGCTGACCCATCTGATCATGCATGAAGGGGAAACACCCTGGTTTTCCAGTGCGGAGTTCTCCGATGCGGGCGTGCTTCTGCTTCTCGGAGCAGTTCTGGTTGCAAGGGTGAAAGAGAACGGGCTGGTTATGGAAAAAACTGTACCGGAAATCATCTTCGGCGGGATCTTTGCAGCGGCAAATACGGCGTTCTGGATCGGATGGACCGGAGCCTGGGTGAAAGATATCCTTTCGGGCGTTTCCATCGCATACTATTTTATAGTTGCAGTTCTTTGCATGAAGTTGTCCGGTGTATTTCCAGCCCTTATTCGCCGGATCTTTTATGCAGTCTGTATCGTGCTTTTGATCTTTGAAGCAGGGACGCTGGTTCTGCACGGCCAGCTTAATACGATCTGTGAGATCCTGCGTAATATTATCTGGTTCTCTGGCGTCTGTCTGTTTTTCGGGAGGACGATTCTTTCGCTCGCGCGAAGAGAGTCCTCTTTCATAACTATGAGTGCAGCTTTTACCGGAAACTGCTGGGTATTCTTCGCATTGTATCTGAGCACGGGCGTTCTGTATGAGATCTTTGATATTCTGATGACCTGCAGCCTCGCCCTCACATTCTTTGCTGTCTGCAAGGAGGTGAAAAGCCGATGATCTATCCGGAGAACATTCTGATCTGTATCGTGGTCCCGCTCCTTATTGCCATGTTTTTCGTGTCCGGAAATGCCTGGCGGTTCGTCTTTGCCTTTGCTATCGGAATGGGAATCTGCCTTCTATCCGCTTATATCAGCGGGTTCTTCGAGCTTCAGACAGACAGGGGAGCGGAGTGGGTGACCGTCTACCTGTCACCGGTGATCGAAGAGATCATGAAGTTTCTGCCGATCCTGTTCTATATGATTGTGCTGAAGTATGACAATAAACGGATCTTTCTGGTAGCGGCAGCCATCGGCGCCGGGTTTGCGACTTTTGAAAACTGCTGCTATATGCTGGCAGGTGGGACTGGCCACTTCGGATATATGCTGATCCGGGGACTGGCGGTCGGTGTGATGCATATCGACAGTATCCTCGTAGTGACTCTCGCCATGGTCCTGATTCGGAAATTCAGGATCCTTTCCATACCGGGAGCTGTCGGAGCACTTTCGATCTCCATGACGATCCACAGTCTGTATAATCTTTTGGTCTCCAAGCCGGGAATCACGACCTATATCGGATATGTGATCCCGATCCTGGTAGCGGTTCTTATTTATCCGCCGTGTAAACGTCTGCGGGAGGAAACGCAGGAAGACGGCTCCTGAAGAAACTGAAATTGTATTTATAAAAAACACAGGCTGGTGGGCAAAGCCTGTGTTTTTTTGGTACTAAGGGGTATAAGAGATGATTCCGTTAGAAAGGAGAGGAGTAACGTGAAATACGATATCGAACAATCGGTACAAGAAGTGAAACGCCGCAGCAAAGAGCGGGTGAAAAAAGCGGAACGCCGCGTACGTAACGGAATCACTGCCGCTGTACTTATCTTTGTGATCGCGTTTGCTTTTGTAATGTACCAGATCGGAGGCAGCCGCATCGCCTCGCCGGATGCAAGCTCCTATGGAGCATTCCTGCTTTCAAGAGAGGCGGGTGGATATATTCTGGTAGGCGTGATCTGTTTCGCGGCTGCGGTCGCAATTACTTTGTTGTGTTTGAAGCTGAAATCAATCAAAAATCTGAAAAAGAAGGACGAACAGAAGTAAAAAGAAGGGAGAAGGAAAGAAATGAAGATAAGAAAATTATGGGTAATTCTTCCTGTTCTGGCAATGGTTATGTCCCTGCTGCCAATGCACATGGTTCAGACAAAGGCGGAGGAGCTGGACGCGGGAACGTATTATAAAAGCCTCGTGCAGGACATTGAGGATGGTAAAAAGCAGCCATCTGAATTTAAAAGTTCAAATCCGAAATATCAGGATCCGTACGGATTCGGTGTGGATGTGCCGTTCTATTTTGCAGGACAGCAGGAACTCGCGGTCTTCCGCAGCCAGAATTACGGACAGGTTACACAGTTCAAATCCTATGACGGTCTTACGGTCGACAAATGGAACGAAAAGGAGCTTCTGGCGGATGCGTTAGTGAATCAGACTTATTCCGTCCCGGATAATGACAGCGCGTTCCCTCTGAACTATGTGAAGATGACCGCGTTTGATCCGACCGGCAGCGGCAAGGATGATCATATTGCGATGATCGGTGTGCACTATACAAGTGCGACAGACAAAGGCCTCTATCTAATCGTCTATGATAATAGAGGAAACAACAGCGGCTATCTTGCAGTCGGACAGATGACCTGGATCGGAGGCAGCAGCAGTACGGATCTTTACAATATGATGAACAGCATGTCGATCACAGCAGGCGACTACGATAAGGATAAGAAAGATACCATCGTCATCTATGGTGCCTTTGATAATGAAGGCATGGGCTTATATGAATATACGGCGGCGGACACAGCAAATGGTGTTCAGGTAACAAAGAAAAACGACACCGCCAGCAAAGCGCTGCTGAATCCGGATGCCTCCTATACCGTCACAAACGGATCACAGAAAGTATTGAATGCAACGGTCGATACCGGAGATGTGAACGGAGACCGGATCGATGATCTTATTGTTTCCAGCTACAAATCAAAGCCGGACGGAAATGTGGAAAATGAACGCTTCCCGTATATTGCTGTAAGTTTGGGCGGAAACAACACAAGTAATATTGTGAACAAGAAGGATGCCGGACTTCTGGTCCGTAAGGCAACTTCTGATGCAAATGTATATGAAAGCATGCATGTTCCGGGGCTTTCCACCGGAGATATCAACGGGGACAAATCGAATGAGATCGTCCTCGGAGGTATTTATTATAAATACAATGTGCAATCCAAACAGTGGAATGTTGATAAAAACAAGCTGGCTATTACAAGTCTTAAAGTCTCCAAAAATTCCACGTCCGGTGCCTGGACGATCACAGAGAATGCCTTTTCTACGGTAGATGCGAACGCCTATACCAGTGATGGTCTCTATATGGATGATCCGTGTCAGTCTCAGACCATGGTTCAGTGCGTCGCATTCGACGGTCCGGGAAATCCGGAGCAGATCTTTATCAACGGGTTTATCTATGTTTACAGTGGTGGGGAGTTCTCACTTGCATCGACAAACGGAAGTACTGCCAATAACCAGTTTTTCAACGAAGCCGATAATCATCTCGGAAAAAACGGCCATACGCTTACCAACACCTTCTTCTGGTCCGCGGCTGCCGGTAACTTTACGGGAAAGGATTCGAGCCGTGAGCAGATCGTTTTTGTAACCTGCGTGAAGAATGAAGGTCAGGATAATTATCATTTCTTTATCGGTATGATCGAAGGACAGAATCAGAATAACAGCGTAGTTACTAATTATTACCAGTACAGCAACTATAATATCTGGGACGAAAAGTATTGGCCGACCACCGGCCGTGCTGAAGCGAAACTGGAAGATAACAATGCGTTGAACTTTGCGATTTGCGCAGTGGATAATGATAATGACGGCGTGATCCTTCGTTATAAGGGAAGAAATTATGCATATGCGGATCCGGAAGTAATGGTGGTTTTGCAGGCCGCGCCGTATTTCAGCGATGTGCCATACGACCCGGCAGGAGGTACCACGTCTTATTCACTGACGGAAACCTATTCCTTTGAAGAGGGTCAGTCCACATCAACTTCTTCGAGCTTTGCGGTTGTAGGATCCGTAGAGACAAGTGTATGTGATGTAGAAATGAAAGCCGGCTATTCCACAGAGTGGACAGAAGAATTCACGCAGGGAATGAGCCAGTCTCAATCTTATACCTGGACAGCTGCGGGAGAAGATCAGGTTGTTGTTAACCGGACACCGTTCCTGCTGTTTACATATGAAATTCTGAAAGTGGATCCGGAAACAGGCGAGGAAATCTGGGATCCGGATAATGCGATGGTAATCTCAGTACCATGCGTAACCACTTATGAAATAATGTCTGTAGATAAATATAATGAATTTGTCGAAGTCTACAACCAGAATCTGACGGCAAAAGCGAAGAAACAGGGTGTTCCGACAAATAAAGTTCCGTATCTTGACACCTTGAAGGATCCGTATCTGCAGCACGAAGGACAGCCGGAGAGATACAGACAGGTGACAGCGGATAATTTACAGGAGGACGTGATCGTTCAGCCTACTGCACTGGGCTTTGGGGTCGGAGAAAGTAGTCAGGAATATTCTTTCGAAGAAGGAACATCTTCTTCCCACTCCACATCTAGGTCACATGGGTTTACGTTTGAGCTGAGTGTTACCTTCGGATTTGAAGTATTTGGACAGGACGCGAAAGCAGGCTTATCGACGGCTCTGGAAACGACTCAGGAACACAGCATTGCAACCAGCGTTGAAAAAACTTCCGGATGCAGCGTCTCAATCCAGAATATGAGTGCAGGTGCACTGAGTGAAGGTGGTCTGGATCCGAACTTTGTCGCGCAGTATTACGGATTTAACTATCAGATGGGCATCTGGGATTCCAACCTGGACAGCACCGCAACGACCGGAAGTAAAAAAGTTCCGATCGTAGGATATGTCATTTCCGACCTGAGACGTCCGAATGATCCGGGACTGACAGGACCGAAAACGATCACGTTGACGGAAGGATACGAGGCACAGACCATTATTGGTTATAATCCGACCGCGGATCCGACACCGACCGTAACGCGAACCGCCGGTACGGATAAGGTCACATATGATGCAGCTACCCGGACGATCTGTATTGCGGAAGGCTTGAAAGCTGGCAGGTATCCGGTGAAGTTCACGCTGTCCAATGGAAATCCATACGTTGATGAGTCGTTTAATTTCCTGGTAACGGTCGTGAAAAAAGCAGAAGCAGCCGCCTATGCGCTCGCTGATGAGATCCGGCAGCTGAGCAGCGATCCGTTTGTTTACAGAAACAGCCAGGAAGCAAGAGATCAGGCGAAAGGAATCAAACAGAGAGTAGACGCACTTTCTGCGGAGGAGAAAGCACTTCTTTCGGACGCAGATAATGAAAAACTGAATACGATACTTGCGATCATCACTGAGATCGAAGAAAACATGCCGGATCCGAATGCAACTGATATCGAGAAGCTGCTGTATGAGAGGAATGCATATGAAAAATGGCGTCTTCAATATCAAGACGAGTTCGGCCCTCTTAGCGATGAACACAATGTCCCTGACGAAGAATCCAGGGAGAGGGCAAAAGCAGCCTTTGATCAGCGAATCGGAGAGTTTAAGGATCTGCTGGATGCTTACAAGGCATTATCCTTCCAGCAGCTCTATCTGGAGGCAGATAACCACGCAGCGCTCCAGAGAGATGAATTAATGATGGTGCTTGGTGACTTCAATACCGCTTATCGCAACTACAAGCTGTTTACAGAAGGCGAGGAAGCAATAACGCAGGAGAAAATGGAGGAAGTACAGGAAGCGCGTGCATTGGAGAATAGAGAGGAAGCGCTTCGAGATAAGGTGGAGGCGTTTGATCTGACGACCGCGGATATACGCGGGCAGTATGAGGCATTGCGTCAGGAGGCAGAAACTCTGCGGGAAGACATTGTTTCATTCTTTAAAGATCATCGTCTGGAACTCCTCTTCACGGACAGATTCTTTGAAACAGCGATAATGCTTGGAGAACTGTATTATCAGGTTGAACTGGTACCTGCTCAGAATGCGGATGCTGTAACGGCAGTGGAAAAACTTCTCAAATCACTTCCGGATGCTGAGTATGTGGATCGTTCAGATGCAACGGCTATTAATGAAGCAACGGCTGCTTATCAGGCGCTGACAGAAGAGCAGAAAGCCATGATCGATCCTGCGTTGGTAAACCAGCTGACCGAAGTGGAGGCGGCATTGGCAGAGACTCTGGCAGATCCGAGAGAGATCGTGGACGCGGATGTCTCGATTTCCAGCCAGTATTACACCGGAAAACCGATCACACCGGCAATCGTTGTGAACTATGAAGGGAAGACAAAACCTCTCACAGAAGACAAGGATTATAAGGTGATGAAGTACGAGAACAATACGGAAGTCGGTATCGCAACTGTTCTGATTGCAGGCATTGGCAACTATAAAGGCAGAAAGACAGTGTTCTTTGCCATCGAAAAGCAGGTTCCGAAGAACCTTAAGATCACTCTTGCTAAATCGGCATACACGTATGACGGCAAAGCGAAGAAACCGGGCGTTACCATTAAAAACGGAGATATCGTTCTGAAGAGCGGAACCGATTATTCGGTCACCTATTCCAATAACAAGAATGTCGGTAAAGCTTCGGCGAAGATCACGTTCAAGGGAAGTCATTATACCGGCAGCAAGACGCTAGCCTTCAGCATCAATCCGAAGGGCACGACGCTTTCGAAATTAACACCGGCTTCCAAGGGCTTTAAAGTAACCTGGAAGAAGCAGACGGCAAAGATGGCGAAGTCCAATATCACAGGCTATGAGATTCAGTACAGTCTGAAGAAGAATTTCGCAAAGAGCAAAACGCTTACCGTCAAAGGCTTCAAGAAAGCTTCCGGTAAGGTAGCGAAGCTGAATGCGAAGAAGAAATACTTTGTGAGAATCAGAACTTACATGAAAGTCGGCGGCAAGAATTATTACTCGCCGTGGAGCAAGACAAAGACAGTTGCCACGAAGAAGTAAGGGGAGGGTCTTTGGAAGGATTGATAAAAAGATAGTTCTTGAACTGATTGGAGATTGAACTGATAGGAATGGCTATTGAACTGATTGATCATCGATTAGACTGGAATGATTCTTGAACTGATTGGAGATTGATCTGATAGGAACGGTTATTAAACTGATTGGTAATTAATTAGATTGGAATTGATTTTGATATGACTCAAAATTGATCAGTAAGAAAAGGAGCTGTGGCACGAAAAAAACTGCCGCAGCTCCTTGTTTTTTTCTTGAACAGCTGGTTTTCACCAATAATTCTTAAGATATTTTTTATCAAAATGCAATAAAACTACTAAGTGGTCTAAGGCGAAGACCTTTAAGACGAAATAAGAGAGGCTGCAGAGAAATCCTTCGCAGCTGTTGATTGAACTGAGATGAGAATCATTATTTTCCCCGCAAAACAAATGAAGACCGATACGGATTCCCTTCCATCGAAAGGGCTGCCGGTCCTTCTGGACAAGGCGGAGATTCTGGCGAAATGACCCCGCGAATCGAGACTCTTCATTTTTGCGTGGAAGCGCGACCCCGCGAATAGGCAGATCTTGATTTCGCCTGGAACGAAACTTCCCCGCGAAATGGCAGAATGCTCATACGCGGGGAAATACAGGCCGTTTACAAGCATTTTTGAAAACTCCCAACCACGCGAAATGATAGATCTTGATTTCGCGATGACAAACTTACCCCGCGAAACAGACGAGTACGATTTGGCGTGGTTCACCAACCCCGCGAAACGGCAGACCTCGATTTCGCGTGGAACGAAACTTCCCCGCGAAATGGCAGAATGCTCATATGCGGGGAAATACAGGCCGTTTACAAGCATTTTTGAAAACTCCCAACCACGCGAAA
>CAZOHB010000047.1:0-5426 GCA_964579345.1 uncultured Parasporobacterium sp. | reverse complement strand
GATTTCGCGATGACAAACTTACCCCGCGAAACAGACGAGTACGATTTGGCGTGGTCCAGCAACCCCGCGAAACGGCAGACCTTGATTTCGCGATGATAAACTTACCACGCGAATCGCAGCACTTTGATTTCGCGGGGGCCCGAATCTTATGTAGGAAAACTTTCCTTAAAAACACATTTTTTATACTCCCACGAAGCAGGCAAATTAGCCTGTAAACACTGATTTAGGCAACTTTTTTTCAGATTCACAAAAAATGCACTCCGTTTTCAAATGATTTTAGGAGTGCATGAATTGTGTTTTAACCTTGGCTGTTGCCACATGTATCTGGCTGCAGAATACAAATCTACTTGCCTTTCAGAATGATTTGTAATTCCCAAAGGGATTTGCCTGTAATTATTTTAAAACAAGTACTATCTGTCTTAGAAAATATGTTAAACTCTATCTAATACTTCAAAGGAGGAAAATACTATGAAACTGGCATCCGCGCTGTCTGAGCGAGCAGATCTGCAGAGAAGAATTACTGAACTGAGCGGGAGGCTCAACAATAATGCCCTGATTCAGGAGGGAGAGAAACCTGCCGAGAATCCGGAAGCGCTTTTGAAAGAACTGGATGAATGTATGATCCGCCTTGAGGAACTGATTGCCCGGATCAATAAAACCAATAATGAAACAAAGGTTGGGGATGTTACAATCACGGATCTGATTGCGAAAAGAGACTGCTTAAAGCAGCGCATTCAAATCATGCGAGGCTTCCTGGATGTCTCAAGCGCAAAGGTGTCCCGCTATTCCAAGACAGAAATCAAAATTCACAGTGCTGTTCCGGTTTCGAAGCTGCAAAAGCAAGTCGATGCTTATTCGAAACAGCTTAGAGAGACTGATGAGCAGATCCAGGAGTTGAACTGGACAACAGAACTGATCTGACACATTATAGCAGGAAATCCCCCATCATCTGCAGGTGGCGGGATGAATATTGCTGGTAGTCTGACCGGGTGGGTATGATCTCCCGCGATTGAGAATGAATCGCACATGGTGGTATGGTCGGGCACATACAGGAGGTTCGATCCCTCCGCTTTTACAATGTATGCCCAGTACTAGTTACACATGTAAACTGTACTTTGTTTGTTTACTACCTATTACCTGCGGCCGACGAGGGTGGGAACGGGGAATTATTGTTTTTGTTGAAACGGCGTAAAGGCTGAGGACCGTTAAAACAAACTAAGAGAGAAGGCAGTGAAATGGAAGAAGAAAAGAAGGCACAAGTCAAGAGTGACCGCAGAAATCTTACGGTTGGTAACGTTGCTCTTAAGACGATCGGGTTTGCAGTTCCGATCATTATCACGAATCTGCTGCAGGCGTTGTATAATATTGCAGATATGGCAATCGTCGGGCAGTTTACCGGACCGGCAGGTATGTCGGCTGTGAACATTGGCGGACAGGTTACCATGATCATTCTTGTTTTCTGCCTTGGCGTTTCGAACGGCGGCGGAATTCTTGTCAGCAACCTCTTTGGAACCGGGAAAAAGGAACGGATTCCAAGAGTCACCGGAACGATGCTTTCCCTCTTTTTCCTGATGGCACTGATTTTTATGCTGGTTGTGTTCACACTGGGTGTTCCGATCCTGAAAGGGCTGGACACTCCGCCTGAGGCTTTTGACGGAACCAGAACCTACCTGTTCATCTGCATGGAAGGTACGATTTTTATTTATTTTTATAATGTTCTCGCGGCAGTCCTTCGCGGGGTTGGCGATTCGATTCGTCCGATGATCTTTGTTGCGATTACCGTTGCGCTGAACATCGGCCTGGATTTCCTGTTTGTTGGCCCGCTGCACATGGATGTTGCGGGTGCGGCGCTGGCAACGATCATTTCACAGTTTATCAGCATGTGCATGGCAATCTGGTATGTAAAGCGCATCGGCCTGTTTGATTTTAAACCGAAATCCTTCCGGATCGACAAAACGTATTTGAAACTGGTGCTGAAGATCGGTGTCCCGCAGGGACTTCAGTTCGGTCTGACAAACATTTCTTTTCTCCTGATCATGGGCTTTATTAATCCCTTTGGTGTTGCAGCCAGTGCTGCGACAGGAGCAGTAACAAAAATCGGAACGTTTGCGGTTCTTCCGGCTCAGGCTTTGATGACCGCCCTGATCACGGTTACCGCCCAGAATATCCCGCTGAAACAGCATAAACGGATCCTTCAGTCCATGTTTGTATCCATGGGGATCTCGTTGATCTTCACCGGTCTGATTTTTCTTCTTTCACATTTGATTCCGGGAGCGATGCTCGGCATTTTTACCACTGACCCCGAGGTAATTGCGATCGGCTCCGAATATCTTCAGATCCTCACGATCAGCTATATGATTGAAAGTGTGATGTTCTGCATGTATGGCGTGATCACCGGCGGCGGGCACACGTATTATGTGTTTGGATGCGCGATTCTTTCCGCCTTTATCATCCGGTTTACGTTTTCCTGGATCTTTACGACTGCAACTTCGATGGGACTGATGGGAATTGGCTGGGCCTATGTTCTTGCTCCGGCATGCAGCGGACTTGCGGCGCTGATCTTCCTTTTGACTGGAAAATGGAAAAGGAATAGGGTGAATGTTTGATTGATGGACGTTGAAGCGTGGATGCTCGAAGACCCCGCGAAACGGCAGACCTCAAATTCGCGATGACAAATCGACCACGCGAATCGGCAGACCTCAAATTCGCGATGAAGCAAGACCCCGCGAATCGGCAGACCTCAAATACGCGTGGAACGGAAATTCCCCGCGAATCGGCAAAGTGCTCATATGCGGGGAAATACAGGCCGTTTACAAGCATTTTTGAAAACTCCCGACCACGCGAAATGAGAGACCTCGATTTCGCGATGACAAACATACCTCGCGTATCGAGACTCCTCATTTTTGCGTGGAACCGAGACCTCGCGAAAAAAACGTGCAAAATGTTTAGGATAGCCTGATATATTTGGTTTATAATATTTATTTAGATAGAGCATACTTATTGTATTTCAAGAGTTATTACATCATTTGAAGGAGACTTTTTTGTGAAATCACTAATGAAAAAAATTGGTTGCTATTTTATTTCAGCTCTACTGATGACCAGTATAGTATTAGGAACTGTTACGGTTGCCGATATTGAAACAAAAGCTGAATCTATTCATATAACAAAAAGAGACTGTTATATTAGGGCAGGTATTCAGTTGAAGGCTTTTAAGGATGGTAAGCAGAAAGGAGAACCCCTTTGCGATTTTATATTCTCGTTCATTGATGACGAAGATAAGACTGCTGAGATACATATCGTTCAGGAAAGATATGTATACAGCAGGCAATCATTTGTAGATTGTGTGAATGGATATGGAGAGTTTCTTTGGCAGTTAAACGAAACTCTTCAAAGTGCTGAGATATCCAATTATTTAAAAGACCTTAAAACAAATACGGATGCTTTAGAACAAGGAAAATCGGAAACAAAAGTGATGGAATTTGTTCGGGAAGGCTTTGATCTGGCTGATGTCGGAGATATTGACGAAAACCTGGAAGAGCTTTATTCCGCGTATTATGATGATAAACAACTGCTGATTCAATTGATTAGCAAGCTTTTGTCTGATAATACTGTTTATTATGTAGATGAAGGCGAAAATGTTTTTTTAAGTATTCTGGATGATGATTATGAAGATTATGGACTTGAAAATCCCAGGGTGACAAAGAAAACAAATGAAGAGACAGGCGTGGAAGAAGTGGAGTCTGTCTGGGATTGTGTCTGGTTTGGAAGATATCCACAAAGTGATCCGGAAGGTATTAAGAAAGAGCCAATCAAGTGGAGGGTATTATCTGTTAACGGTTCTCGTGCTTTTCTTCTGGCGGATGCCAATTTGGATTGTCAGCCGTTTCATTCGGATGAGACAACATATACCTGGGAAGATTCGTATATTCGCGCGTGGCTGAATAATGATTTCCTTCAAACAGCTTTTAAAGAATCTGAGCAAAAGGCAATTAGTACAGCACGCATCGAAAATGGGATTAACCCATTTTATGAACGGACGGATGAGGTCTACTCAGATGATGACGTCTTTTTGCTATCCATTGATGATGTGCTGAATGAGGATTATGGATTCGATTCGAGAAAAGCAACGGTTCCAAACGGATATGATGCGGCTTACGCAACATACTGGTATCGAGCAATGACCAGAAATGCGCTTAATACCGCATATGCATGTGAACATACTTATGGGGAATGGATACCTGATACACCCGGTAAGCCTGGACCATGGTGGCTGCGGTCTCCGGGATATCGGAAAGGATCCGCAGTATATGTATATTTAGAGGGCAATATGGACTGCCGGGGTACTTCCAGCCAGGCAACTGAGAAGAGTATGGTTCGTCCCTGCCTATATTTGAATCTAAAATCTGAGGTATGGAGTTATGCGGGGCTTGTCGGTTCTGACGGAACAGTCGCAGAATTTTCTCCGGGAACACGGACACTTGGACCTGCAGACATTTCCGAGGCGGACGTTTCCGGTCTGGCTGCTTCTAAATACACAGGGAATGAAATACGTCCGATTCCGATCGTGAAATATAAAGGACGTACACTGACGGAAGGAAAAGACTATACGGTCTCCTACCAGAATAATGTAAATGCCGGAACAGCAAATGTCATCATTACGGGAATCGGTAATTTTGAAGGAACGAAAACAGTTCATTATAATATTTATGCATTGACCGGGACACCATAGGTCAAGCTTTCGAAAACCGATTTTGTATACGACGGGAAGGTGAAAACACCAACTGTCAAAGTCACATTTGGTAATACTTTGCTTAAGGAGAATACAGATTATACGGTGTCCTATGGAAAAGGACGGAAGAATCCGGGCTCTTATCTTGTTACCGTAAAACTGAAGGGTAATTATTACGGCACAAATATTACTCCTTTTACCATTTCGCCAAAACCGACCACAATCACATCATTAAAGGCATTAGCAAACCTAATCATCGTTGAATGGAAAAAACAGGCGAAACAGACGAGTGGATATCAGCTCCAGTACAGCCTGAAAAAGAACTTCAAGAATTCGAAGTCCGTGTCGATCAAGAACACAAAGACCCTTTCACGGATGATTACCAAGCTGAAAGTCAATAAGACTTACTATGTCCGGATCCGGACGTATAAGACTGTCAGCGGAACGAAGTACTATTCCAGCTGGTCAAAGGCAAAGAGCGTGAAGACGAAATGAACTCAATCATAAGGAGTAATTGACATTCAGAGGCATAATCGATAAATGAAAGACAAATAGCAGGCGGTCGCATATTCTCATTTAAGGCAGTGTCGATTTTGAGAATATGCGGCATATTCTCATTTTTGGATTTTAGCATATGAGAATATGAAAACCCTGTTTTTTTCCTGTTTTTTGATATTTCATTTTCTTATATTAAGGC
>CAZOHB010000046.1:0-16277 GCA_964579345.1 uncultured Parasporobacterium sp. | reverse complement strand
TCGCTGTTGAGCCGGCATCCTGCCCGAGCTTTACAAGAGGCAAGTTTGCCTATGACTTCTGCGACACCGGCATGATCTGCCCGCTCGCAAAGATGTATACCTTAGGCAGCAGCTTCATTCCTTCTGCAAACCACGCAGGAGGACTGAGATTCCACGGCATGAGCACCGTACTCTCCCAGCTGTATCATGACGGCTATATGAGAGCAGTTTCTGCAAAGCAGAGTGATGTGTTCGAAGCAGCGGAAATGTTCGCAAGATGCGAAGGCACACTGCCGGCACCGGAGAGCTCCCATGCGATCAAGGCAGCGGTTGACGAGGCACTGAAATGCAAAGAGACCGGAGAAGAGAAGACGATCGTCTTCGGACTTACCGGAACCGGATACTTCGATCTGAAGGGTTATCAGCAGTTTAATGACGGCGATCTGACTGATTATATCCCGACGGATGAGGAACTGGAAAAAGGATTTGCCTGCCTTCCGAAGGTTGAAGCATAACCCGGAGGAAGAGATACACTGCCTCAGCAGGGGACGGGTAAATAAACACGAAATTCATTTTTAAGGAACAAATTAATAATTAGGGGTGCGATGACGAATAGGAACAGAGCGGTTGTTGTTGCATCCCTATTATTATTTGTATAACATTGTGAAAGGGAGATGCGTCTATATCCGCAAAGCATAAGATGGAGGAGATTCCATCCAGTGTAAAAAGCGAAATCGTTTCGTGGAACATTCTGCAGTCTGAAGAAAGGGGACATAAATACCAATGTTTCAGTTGAACAGGAATTATCAGAACTTAGAAGATCCGTATGTTTTTATCGGTGTGGCAAACCGTGTGGCAGCCTATCAGAAGGAACATCCGGAGGTACAGCTGATTCGTTTCGGTGTCGGAGATGTAACAAGACCGTTGTCCAAAACGGTCGTTGCAGCATTGAAACAGGCGTCGGAAGAGATGGGAGAAGAAGCGACTTTCCATGGTTATACGACGCCACAGGGATATGAGTTTTTAAGAGAAAAAATTGCTGCATGTGATTTCAAATCGCGCGGCTGTGATATTTCCGCGGACGAGATCTTTGTTTCTGATGGGGCGAAGTCGGACTGCAGCAATATTCAGGAAATCTTTTCCTCTGATAACCGGATCGGACTCTGTGATCCGGGATATCCCGTTTATCTGGATTCACTGATCATGGCCGGAAAGGCCGGAAAAAAAGATCCGGAGACCGGACGGTTCAGCAATGTGATCTACCTTCCCTGCACCGAAGAAAATGGTTTTGTTCCGGAACTGCCGAAGGAAGCTCCGGATCTGATCTATCTTTGTTCGCCCTGCAATCCGACCGGGATGGCGCTGAAAAAAGACGAGCTTCAGAAATGGGTGGATTTCGCAAACCGCAATCATGCGATCATCCTTTTTGATGCTGCTTACGAAGCCTTTATTACGGAGCCGGATGTTCCGCACTCCATTTATGAGTGTGATGGCGCAAGAAGCTGCGCCATTGAAATCCGATCCTTCTCGAAAAACGCGGGTTTTACCGGCGTCCGTCTCGGATATACGGTCGTTCCAAAGGATATCCGGATGGCAGACGGTCTGACCGCGCACAGCCTTTGGAGACGGCGGATCAGCACGAAGTTTAACGGTGCTTCCTACATCCAGCAAAGAGCCGGCGAGGCAGTATATTCCGAAGAAGGACAGAAGGAGATCAAAGGTCTTGTTTCCTATTATCAGGAAAATGCACAAATGATCATAGAAGGCGTCCGGAAGGCCGGATATACGGTTTACGGAGGCGTAAATGCGCCATACCTCTGGCTGAAATCAAAAAACGGGGAGACCAGCTGGGAATTCTTTGACCGGCTCCTGTATGATGCGAAGATCGTAACGACCCCGGGCAGTGGTTTCGGACCGATGGGAGAACACTTCCTGCGAGTCACTGCTTTCGGAAGCCATGAGAATACAAAAGAGGCCATCCGCAGGCTGCAGAGTCTGGGGTGAATCAAACAGCAACTATCAGCTGATGCTTTTGCTTGCAGCAGGGCCGCCGATCTGGCGGCCCTGTTATTCTTTTTTTAAAACAGTTTACATTAAGAGGGGGAATATTCGCCTGTAAGGTATCTTAATAAATAGAGAGAATCGCAAATTCTGAATTAGAAATAATGGAAAGGAGAAGAAATGAAAAGAGTAATCAGCAAAAGCCTCGCCTTCCTGCTGGCAGCTGGTATGATGATATCCTGTTTATCAATCATGCCCTCTGCAGCGAACAGGAAGGCATATGCAGCTGACGATCAGCAGGGCGTCAGCTATGACGATGATGTAAGCAATCAGGATCTGTATGAGAAGATGACGGGGCAGGAGGAAAAACCGGAAGGTTATAACGATAGTCTGAAAAGTGTTGATCCTTACGGCTATGGAGTCGACGTACCGTTCTATTTAAACAAGCAGAGCGAGCTGGTTGTGTACGCGACCAATGATTTCAGAGATGATCCGGGATCGGAAAGGACGATCAGATCCTATAATCTGCTTTCAGGATCAAACGTAGGCAATATCCTGAAAGGCGCGGGGCTTTCAGAATCCTATCAGATTCCGAGGGGCGGAACACCGGCAGTCATAACAAAACCGCTCAACTATGTAAAAACCATCGCGTTTGATCCAACCGGTTCCGGAAGGAAAGATCACCTGGCTGTGCTCGGTGTTTACAATGAAGATAATGGAAATGACGACGGCTCGAAGAGCCTCTGGCTTTATGTCTATAATAAAGACGGCTCTCTTGTCAGTCAATTTGAGAAACTCGGGAACATGAACTGGCTTGGAGATCATGGGAATGATAACGACGCTGCCTGGTATTACAACGCGTTGAACTTCCTGAGCATCACAGCTGGAGATTATAATAAAGACAAGAAAGATACACTTGTTATCTGGGGCTGCTTTGACGGCACCGGATATGGTCTGATGGAAGTGACTGTAAAAGTAATCCCGCCTTCGAAAACATCAACGGGCTCGATTACATTAAGTAAGACCAGCATCAGCCGGACTTTGCTTCATGATGAATACGTTATGAGCGGCACCACACTGGCGACGAATCATCAATGGGTAGACAATAAGCTTTGCTGTGCATTGGATACCGGCGATGTAAACGGCGATAAGATCGATGACCTGGTCGTTTTAAGCTTCGTAGATATTATGACAGCTTCGGACAACGGAAGAACACAGCGTACACAGATGTATGCGCCGTATCTTGCGGTTAGCTATGGCAAAGATCTTTTAGGTTCTGTCATCGATCAGAAAAGTGCCATTACGCGCGTTATGAAACAGACCGGTTCATCCAATAATATTGCGCAGTATCTGACCTGCATGGCGGCTGATGTTTCGACCGGAGATATCGACGCTGACGGAAAAGACGAGATCGTTGTTGCCGGACTGAAGAATGAGGTGCGCGGAAACCTGGATACGCTGGTAGACTCTGCATATAACGATGACCGGATCCAGCAGAGCAAGACGACGATTGGTGCATATCAGTGCAGCGAAAACGAGATGACTGAGCTGTGTCTGGAAATGCATAATGCGAACAAATGGACCAGTGAGGGTTATTATCCAAAGGTTAACGGAGAAGATGAGAGTTACGATCAATGTCTGCAGCAATATGCCGTTCAGTGCTTTGCAGTCAACGGAAAAGGAAACCCGTACATGGTCTTTGTCAACGGAGATATCTATAAGTTTGACGGGGATAAAATGACCTGTGTGCATGAATCGGAGTATTTCGAGGATTCCGATAAGAAGTTTCTCGGTACCGGAACAGAGCTGACCAATACCTTCTTTACGTCGGTCGCCGCAGGTAACTTTGACGGAAATAACCTTGGGCATGAGCAGGTCGTTTATGCATTCGGCGTAAAAACAAGCAAACATGAGCAGTACCACCTGGCTGTGGGCATTGCCGGAGGTGATTTCTCCAAAGACACAACAGAAGCCGGACTTGCAAAGTATTACTACAGCACGAGTGAAAACACCTATGAATCATCTGCCAACCGGGATGTTTATTTCCCGTCAAAGGATAGCGAACGGTACGTCTCGGCGAATCTGAAGCACAATTATGGTTTGAACTATTATATTTGCGCGATGGATAATGATGAGGACGGAATTCTGGTTCGCTATCACGACAAAGGATATGTTTATACAGATCCGGAGATCCTTGGTGTCCTTCAGGCAGCACCCCGTTATGAGGAGCTGAATGAGTATGGGGCCAATAATAATGGAACGACGTATAGTTTTATGAAGTCCGTTTCCTATGAGGACAGCACTTCGAACAGCGTTTCCTTCGGAGCGGGCGCTGTGGCCGGGGCGGAAACGGCTGTAGCGGAATTCGAGATCAAAGCCGGATATGCAATGGACTGGAGCGAGGAATTCACAGAGGGATTTACCAAGAGTAAGGAGTATTCGTTTACGGCAGATAAAGACGATGCAGTCGTTATGTTCCGTACGCCGGTTACGCTGTATTATTATCAGAGAAAAGCTCCGAACGGAGAATGGATCGAAAGCAAACCCGGCGATGAGGAAGACAACAGTATTGTACTTGCCTTCCCCGGAACACCTGCGTACAGCATCATCGGTGTAGATAAATATAACGAATTTGCAGCGTATTACAACAAAACAAATGAGGCAAGGATGAAGGCTTTGGGTAAAAATGTATCCGATGCTCCGAAGCTTGCGCTCCTGACCGATACAGATACGAAAAAGCTTTATCTGAATACGGGCCAGGATCCTGCAAAATACATTAACCGGAAGGCAATTCCTTCCGGCGTTCAGATCCTTCAGGATAAGGCCATTGCGTTTGCGGCAAGCACAGGATCGACCGGGTTCAATTATGGAACGGAACATTCTTCGAGCACCTCAAACTCCATGTCTCATGGGTTCACTTTTGAAATGACGGTTCAGTTTGACGTTGGTATCAAAGGCCTGGCATCTTCTTCTGTCGGCGGATATGTGTCACTGGAGTATATGCATGGAAATTCCCATACCACGACGGATGCGGAAGGAAAGGGCATCAGCTGCTCTATCAGTAACGCTAATCTGAAAGATATGAAAGCTGCAGGCTATTCTGATGCTGCCTGTGCAAGCTACGGATATAATTATCAGATGGCTCAGTGGGATTCCCCGATTGAAAGCTCGGTTCCGTATGAAGATCCGTTTACCGGAAAAGTGACAATTCAGAAACAGAACGTCCCGATCTTCGGATATGTTCTGTCGGATGTTAAGAAACCTGTTTATGCAGGAATTAAGGCTCCTTCCGCACTTGTCCTGAACGAAGGATATGGAGCAACGACATCAGGAACGTTCGGTATTGCCGGTGATCCGGTTCCGACGGTTAAGAAGGTGTCCGGAAACGACAAGATCACCTATAACGCAATCACAAGAAAACTGGAAATTGCCCCGGGACTTAAGATTGGAACCTATCCTGTTAAGCTGAGAGCAGAAAACGGAATTCCGGGGAAATCGTATACCTGCACCTTTAATGTCAAGGTACAGGCTCCGGATTATTCAGAGAGTGGATTGATCAGTTCGGTGGAGACTCTGCTCAAAGGACTTTCTGATCCAAAGGATCTCCTGCTTTCCGATGAAGTTTATGTACAGCAGGCAAGAGCTTCATACGAGGCGCTGACAGCTGCGCAGAAAGCGAAGATTTCGGCTACTCTGGTGGCGAAACTCGAGAAAGCGGAAGAGCAGATCCGAAAGTTCAGGGAAGCTGTCACAGCTGCGGAAGAGCTGATCGCGGAGGAGCTTCCGGGTCTGAATGCGTCCATAAAAGCAATGATTGACACTATATCCGCCGGCAGCATACCGAGTGAGTCTGAAATTCAGGAACTTGTGATAGGCTTTACTGAAATTGAAGGAGCTTATAATGATTTGAATAATGATCAGAAGGCACTTGTTTCTGCTAAAAGCACAGATGATCTTGCGAAGGCAAAAGGTGCTCTTGCAGGTCTGCTGGATGAATATGACGGAGTAATCCTGGAAACAGGCGAGAACAACAAGAAGAAACAGGCTGATCAGGAAGCGGCAGATAAAGTAATTGCCCTTATCGGTAAGATCGGCGATCTCAGCGCAATCGATCCTGCGGCAGTGAATGAAGAACAGTTTGAATTGCTGTATCAGACAGCTGTGAAGACTGTTGAGGTTGCAAAAAAAGCATATGATAATCTGACGGTTCAGCAGAAGGTCTTAGTTACGAACGCAAAACAGCTTATTGCTTCCGAGAAGACGCTCGGATCGATTCTGACACAGCGCTGCAAGGAGGTAGCAGCGCAGCAGGATTCCAAGGAGTATAAGGATGCGGTCGCGAAGCTGAAGAAGGTTCCGAAGACGGTCGTGCTGAAGTCGGACGGAGCGATCCTCGCGGCACGGTATGCATATGACATCCTGAGTCCTGAGATGAAGAAGAAGGTGGATTCCGGTCTTCTGAAAACGCTCACAGCGGCGGAAAAGAAACTTGCTTCCTTTAAGAAAGCAATCTCCAAGAACGGGACTACGATCACGAAAGTGACAGGCGCGAAGAAGTCCCTGAAGGTCAGCTGGAAGAAACAGACGAAGAAAGTTTCCAAGACAGCGATCACGGGCTATGAATTGCAGGTTGCAACGAACAAGAAATTTACGCAGAACGTGAAGACGGTCAAGGTAAAAGGCGTCAAGAAAGTAACTTCTACGATCAAGAAACTGAAAGAGAAGAAGAAATACTTCGTACGCGTACGCACCTACACAAAGACCAAGGCTGCTACCTATTACTCCAAGTGGAGCAAAGCAAAGACGGCTAAGACAAAATAAAGACTGAAAAAACGGCGATCCCCCGGAAATGATCCGGGGGATTTGTTTTTTTTCGAACAATGGCGGGAGATTTTCTCTTTTCTGATATGTTGACTCATAATTGATTTAGCTTTAACACTCTGCTATAATAAAGCATTATTTTGTTATACGAAAATCATGAAATATTCAATCTGGAATGGAGAATGACATGAGGCAGTTTAACCGAAAGATCGTCTTGGAAGACGGAAGTGAATACTACGGATACGGGTTTGGAGCGAACGTGGACAGGGTCTGCGAGATCGTTTTTAACACCTCGATGGTCGGATATCAGGAAATCGTTTCGGATCCTTCTTATACTGACCAGATGGTTGTCATGACCTATCCGCTGATTGGAAATTACGGTATTACGGATGATGATTACGAGTGTAAGAACCCGTCGATCGGAGGTCTGATCGTTTACGATTACAATGACATGCCTTCGAATTTCCGTTATACAAAAACCTTATCGGAACTGCTGGAGGAATATGGGATTCCGGGAATCTCCGGTGTGGATACCAGAAAGATCACGCGCAGTATCCGGGATCTCGGATCGCGCCGCGTTCTGATCACCTCTCCGGAAACAACGATGGAAGAAGCGCTGAAGATCATTGCTGAAACGCCGGTGCCGCATGACCAGGTATCGCGGGTCAGCTGCAAAAAAAGATGGTACAGCCGGACGGCGGACCACAGATTCAATGTGGTTGCAATCGACTGCGGAATCAAGCTGAATATTATCCGGTGTCTGAATGCATACGGCTGTAATGTGACCGTTGTTCCTTATAACACAACGGCCGAAGAAATCGAGTTTATGAAACCGGACGGCATCTTCCTTTCGAACGGACCCGGAGATCCGGAGGACGTAACGGAAGTGATCGAGACTGTAAAGAAACTGAAAGGAAAATATCCGATCTTCGGAATCTGCCTCGGACATCAGATGATCGCGCTTTCTTACGGCGCCAAAACCTATAAACTGAAATTCGGACACAGGGGCGGAAACCATCCTGTGAAGAATATTGAAACCGGAAAAGTCGAAGTCACTTCCCAGAACCACAGCTATGCGGTCGATGACGCATCGGTTGAGGGAACCGGACTGAAGATCACGCATATCAATCTGCTGGACCGGACCGTCGAAGGACTTGAGTGCGAAAAAGACCGTGTCTTCAGCGTGCAGTACCATCCGGAGAGCGCGCCGGGACCGCAGGACAGCAAGTATCTTTTCGGAAAGTTTATCCGCTTACTGGAGGAGGTGAAGGGAAATGCCTAAGAGAACAGACATCCACAAGATCATGGTGATCGGATCAGGACCGATCGTGATCGGCCAGGCGGCGGAGTTTGACTATGCCGGAACCCAGGCATGCCTTGCCTTAAAAGAAGAAGGATACGAAGTCATCCTTGCAAACTCGAATCCGGCAACGATCATGACGGATACGATCATCGCCGATAAGGTTTATATGGAGCCTTTGACACTCGAGTATGTTTCCCGTATCTGCCGTCTCGAACGGCCGGATGCGATCGTTCCGGGAATCGGCGGACAGACCGGTTTGAACCTTGCTGTAGAGCTGGCAAAGGACGGCGTCCTTGAAGAATGCGGGATCGAGATCCTTGGTACGAGCGCGCAGTCCATTGAATGCGCGGAAGACCGCGAATTATTCAAAGAGCTTTGTGAAAAGATCGGCGAGCCTGTCATTCCGTCCATTATTACGTACAGCATCGAAGAAGGACTTAAGGCAGCAGAGGAAATCGGGTATCCGGTCATCCTTCGGCCGGCTTTTACCCTGGGCGGAACAGGAAGCGGTTTCGCTGATGATCCGGAAGATCTGATCGTTGTTATGAAGAAGGCTCTTGAGCTTTCACCTGTTCATCAGGTCCTGGTGGAAAAGAGCATCAAAGGATATAAAGAAATCGAATATGAAGTCATGCGGGATGCGAATGATACAGCGCTTACCGTCTGCAACATGGAAAACCTGGATCCTGTCGGCATCCATACCGGCGACTCGATCGTCGTTGCTCCGAGCCAGACCCTGACCAATAAAGAGTACCATATGTTACGGGACAGCGCGCTTAAGATCATCCGGGCGCTGGACGTCAAAGGCGGCTGCAACTGCCAGTTTGCCCTGGATCCGAACTCCCTCAGATATTATGTCATTGAGGTTAATCCGCGTGTTTCGAGATCTTCCGCGCTGGCGTCAAAAGCCAGCGGCTATCCGATCGCGAGAGTTTCCGCAAAGATCGCGGTTGGAATGAATCTTGATGAGATCCCGCTTGCGAATACGCCGGCCTGCTTTGAGCCGACGCTGGATTATGTCGTTACAAAGATGCCGAGGTTTCCGTTTGATAAATTCCCGGCAGCACAGAATAAACTGTCTACGCAGATGAAGGCAACCGGCGAGGTCATGAGTATCGGCCGTTCCTTCGAAGAAAGTCTGTTAAAGGCGATCCGCTCCCTTGAAGAGAGTAAGAACCACCTCCATATGGAAAAATTCGACTCCGAGCATATGAGTGTGGAGGAGCTGCTGGATTATATACGCGAAGGCACCGATGACCGCATTTACGCGATCAGCCAGCTGATGTGGATGGGCGTGGACCATTCCCGTATCTGCGACATTACAGGAATTGATATGTTCTTCCTGGATAAGATCAAACATATCGTGGATTTCGAGCGGGAGATGGAAGATAATATCGGGTCTCTCGATCATCTGAAAGAAGCAAAGCGCATGGGCTTTTCGGATTCCTATGTCGCGGAGCTCTGGAAGATGACGGAAGACGAAGTCTATCAGATCCGCTGCGAAAAAGAAATCTTCCCGGTCTATAAAATGATCGATACCTGCGCGAGCGAGTTCGACAGCTATGTCCCATATTTTTATTCGACATATGCCGAGGAAAATGAGTCCGTCGTATCGGACAGAAAGAAGATCATCGTTCTGGGATCCGGCCCGATCCGTATCGGGCAGGGCGTGGAGTTTGATTATTCCACCGTTCATGCGCTCCGGACGATCCAGGAAGCAGGGTACGAGGCGATCGTTATCAACAACAATCCGGAGACCGTTTCAACCGATTATACAACGGCAGATAAACTGTATTTTGAACCGCTGGCGGTTGAGGATGTCATGAACATCATCCACCTGGAAAAACCGGAAGGCGTGATCGCAACGCTCGGCGGGCAGACGGCGGTAAACCTTGCAGCTCCGCTGACTGCGCGCGGTGTTAAGATCATCGGTACGGATAAAGAAGCGATCGATAAGGCAGAAGACCGCGATCTGTTTAATGAGCTGATCATCTCCCTTGGAATCCCGAATCCGCAGGGAGAAGCGGTCACAAACATTGAAGCAGGTGTAGCAGCGGCAGAGCGGATCGGATATCCGGTTCTTGTGCGCCCGAGCTTTGTTCTTGGCGGCCGTGCGATGGAAATCGTTGCAAACGAAACCATGCTGCGCAAGTATCTGAAGAACGCCGTTGAAGTGGATGAGGATAAACCGGTCCTGATCGATAAATACCTGGTTGGAAAAGAAGTTGAGATCGATGCGATCTGCGATGGAGAGCAGGTCTTCCTGCCGGGAATCATGGAGCTGGTCGAGCGTACCGGCGTGCATTCCGGAGACAGCATCAGCGTCTATCCGCCGTTTTCCATTTCTGAAAAAGTAAAAGATACGATCGCTGATTATACCGTCCGCTTAGGACTTGGAATCGGGATCGTCGGTCTTTTCAATATTCAGTTCATTGTGGACAGTGAAGAGCATGTATATGTCATAGAAGTAAACCCGAGAGCTTCGAGGAGCGTTCCGTTCCTTTCCAAGTCAACAAACTGCAATCTTGTTACGATCGCAACCCGCGTTATGCTGGGAGAAAGCCTGAAAGAGCAGGGTGTTACCGACCTTCGTCCGGCAGAAAGCAAACGCTGGTATGTCAAGGCTCCGGCATTCTCCTTCCGGAAGCTGGACGGAATGGATGCTTACCTTTCGCCGGAAATGAAATCGACCGGAGAAGCGATCGGCTACGACCGCCATATCAACCGTGCGCTCTACAAATCCCTTCTGGCGGCAGGCGTAACGGTAAAAGAATCCGGAAGTGTACTTGTAACGGTTGCGGATGAAGATAAAGAGGAAACACTGCCTCTGGTAAAACGTTTCTTTGATCTGGGATTTAATATCGAAGCGACAACGATGACGGCGGACTTTATCAAAGAACATGGCATCCGCTGCATCAAACATCCGAATCTTTCGGAAGGAAGCGAAGAGATCCTGGATGTGATCCGCTCAGGAAGGATCAGCTATATTATCAATACAAGAGCGATCCTTTCCGGCGTGCATTATATCAACGGCGTTGCCATGCGCCAGTGTGCGGTACAGAATGGCGTCACGATCTTTACTTCGCTGGATACGGTAAATATTATGCTGGATATACTGGAAGAATTGATACCGGATATTTCAACGATTGATAGTGAATAAAAATAATCGCCTATGAAAGGCGGCGGATCTGTCTATAATTTCAAACATAACCGGGCGAGCGTCCTTAGGCCAATCAAGACTTTGTCTTACAGAGCCTTATACTCGAAGCTGGCCGACCTGAGAGCTATTAGGCTCTGTTGGACAAAGGCTTCGGTTGGACGTTGCGAGCAGTTTGAAATATAGACAGATCCGCCGCCTGTTATATGGGCGATTATTTATTATTCCACCGTCACACTTTTTGCAAGATTCCTTGGTTTGTCGACATCTAAGCCTTTCGCGACGCTGACGTAGTAGCTCATCAGCTGGAGCGGGATGATCGCGAGGCTTGCGGTAAAATGTTCATCTGTTTTTGGCACATAGGTTACAAAGTCTGCGGAATCTTCCGTATCGTAGTTGCCATATGTGGTAAGCCCCATCAGATACGCACCGCGCGCTTTGCATTCGACCATATTGCTCATTGTCTTTTCGTAAAGTTTCTGCTGTGTCAGCACACCGATCAGAAGCGTGCCGTCTTCGATCAGGGAAATCGTCCCGTGTTTTAATTCTCCGGCAGCATATGCTTCGGAATGGATATAGGAGATCTCTTTCATCTTGAGACTTCCTTCCATGCTGATCGCATAATCGATTCCGCGTCCGATAAAGAAGATGTCCTTTAAAGAGGACTGTTTTGCCGCGAACCACTGGATCCGTTCCTTGTCTTCGATGATCTTTTTAATTTTCTCAGGAATCGTTCTCAGTTCCTGAATCAGCTCCGTATATTTTGCTTCGTCGATTTCTCCGCGGATATAAGCAAACTGTACTGCAAGGCAGTAGACAGCGACGAGCTGGGCGCTGTAGGCTTTTGTTGTTGCGACGGAGATCTCCGGTCCTGCGAGGGTGTAAAGGACGTTGTCGGCTTCCCTTGCGATCGTGCTGCCGACAACATTGACGATGCCCAAAGTTTTCCGCTCTTTCTCTTTTGCCTCACGGATCGCAGCCAGAGTATCTGCTGTTTCTCCGGATTGGCTGATCGCGATCACAAGCGAGTTCTTGCTGAGAATCGGATCGCGGTAGCGGAATTCCGATGCCAGATCGACACGGACAGGGATCCTTGCAAGATCTTCAATTACATATTGGGCGACAAGGCCGACATGATAGGCGGAGCCGCATCCTGTGATATAGATATTGTCCAGGTTTTTGATCTCGTCATCTGTAAGATTGATTTCCGGGAAGACGATTTTCTCTTCCTGCAGATAGGCGTTCAGCGTCTTGCTGACGGCTTCCGGCTGCTCATGGATCTCTTTCATCATATAGTGCTCAAAACCGCCTTTTTCCGCCGCTTCCGCATCCCAGGTGATCTCGGTCGGCTCGATCTGGATCTCGTCGCCGTCAAGATTGTAGAATGAGATCTCGCCGTTTGCGAGTCTTCCGATTTCAAGATTTCCGATATAATAAACCGTACGCGTATATTTTAAGATCGCCGGAACATCGGAAGCAAGGAAGCAGCTGTCACCTTCTGTTCCGAGGATCATCGGGCTGTCTTTTCTTGCGACATAGATCTCACCCGGATAGTCTTTGAACATGATCGCGAGGGCATAGGAGCCGCGCACGCGGACCATCATACGGTTGATCGCGTCGATCGGATTTCCGAAGTATTTCTTGTAATAATAATCAATCAGCTTGATCGCAGCTTCCGTATCCGTTTCGGAATGGAAACGATAACCATTCTTTGTCAGCTTATCACGGATTTCCTGATAGTTTTCGATGATGCCGTTATGAACGCCGACAACGTTCATGTCATCCGAACAATGCGGATGGGCATTTCCTTCGGAAGGCTCGCCATGCGTTGCCCAGCGGGTGTGCCCGATACCGCAGGTACCTTTTACGGCTCTTCCGTCATCGGTCTTTTCTGACAGTACATGCAAACGCCCTTTTGCTTTTACAACGGAAATTTCACCGTCGTCCTTGCGGACAGCGATTCCCGCAGAGTCATAACCTCTGTATTCTAATTTTGAAAGTCCTTCCAAAAGGATCGGGGCAGCTGCCTCAGGACCTGTATATCCAACAATTCCACACATAAATCTGTCACCTCATATCTGTTATTCCCATTCCACCGTTGCAGGCGGTTTGGATGTAATGTCATAAACAACCCTGGAAACTTCCCGTACTTCATTCGTGATCCGGCTGCTTGCCCGCTCGAGAATTTCAAATGGAATCCGTGCCCATTCCGCAGTCATGAAGTCGTCTGTGGTAACCGCGCGCAGGGCAAGTACATAGCCGTAAGTCCTTGCATCTCCGACGACACCGACACTCCGTGAATCCGTAAGCACGGCGAAATACTGGTCGGAAAGTTTTTCTTCGGATCTGTCCAGTTCTTCGCGGAAGATCGCATCTGCCTCCCGCAGGATCTCGAGCTTTTCTTTTGTGATATCTCCGATCACACGGACAGCAAGTCCCGGTCCCGGGAATGGCTGGCGGTTGACCAGAGGCTCAGGGAGTCCTAACTGGGTTCCGATCTTGCGGACTTCGTCTTTGAAAAGATCTGCAAGAGGTTCCGCAATCTCATCAAAATCGATGACGGATGGAAGGCCTCCGACGTTGTGATGGCTTTTGATCACAGCGGATTCGCCTTTTCCGCTTTCGACAACATCCGGATAGATCGTTCCCTGTGCGAGCACCTGGATCTTTCCGAGTTTTTTTGCTTCTTCTTCAAAGACGCGGATAAATTCTTCGCCGATGATCTTGCGTTTTTTCTCCGGTTCTGTTACGCCTTTCAGCTTTTCTGAGAAACGGTCTTCGGCGTTCACACGGATCAGATGGATCCCGAACTGACCGGAGAAGGTGCGCTCCACAAAATCTCCTTCATCCTTCCGGAGAAGACCATGGTCAACAAACACACAGGTCAGATCCTGGCCAATCGCTTTATGAAGGAGCAGAGCAGCGACAGAAGAATCTACACCGCCGGAAAGCGCAAGGAGCACTTTTCTGCCTGCGTATTTCTGCCGGCATTCTTCAATCTTGGACTCCAGAAATGCGTCCATTTTCCAGGATGCCTCACAGCAGCAAATCTGAAAAAGAAAATTAGAAAGAATTTTGTTTCCGTATTCGGTATGCGTTACTTCCGGGTGGAACTGTACGCCGTAGAGTTTTCTCTCGTTGTCGCTCATAGCCGCACAGGGGCACTGATCGGTATAAGCGGTGATATGAAACCCTTCCGGAACTTCCGTTACGGAGTCCCGATGGCTCATCCAGCAGATGCTGGTTTCGGGAATGTCTTTGAACAGGGGATCCTGTGTTCCTTCCGGAGCGATATGGACGATCGTCTTTCCATATTCACCGGCACTTTTCGCGTCGGAGATCACACCCTTCGCCATATATGCGAGAAGCTGGTCACCGTAGCAGATCCCGAGGATCGGGATACCCGCATCCAGGATTGCCAGATCAAAATGCGGAGAGCTTTCGTCATACACACTGTTCGGGCCACCGGTAAAGACGATGCCTTTGTATCCTGCTTCCTGTATCTCGGAAACAGTTATGTTCTGCCATGAGCGGATCTCTGCATAGACCTGCTGCTCGCGAATCCTTCGCGCGATGAGCTGGTCATACTGTCCGCCGAAATCTAAAACTAAAATCTTATCCATTTGCAAGTCCCCTTTTAATTGCTGAGGGGAACGCGTCGGTATGCGTTCCCCGAATATCTGTGCTATTTTAAGCTATTCCAGCCTATCCTTCAACACTTTTTAGCGCTGAAGCAATAAAACCTTTGAATAAAGGATGCGGACGGTTCTGAAGGCTCTTGAAATCCGGATGGAACTGTACGCCGACAAAGAATGGTTTGTCTGTCAGCTCGACCGTTTCTACAAGTGAGCCGTCCGGGGAGATGCCGCTTAAGGTAAGCCCCGCGGAAGAAAGGGATTCGCGATAATCGTTATTGAATTCATAGCGATGTCTGTGCCGTTCGGAAATTTCCGTCGTTCCGTAACAGCGTTCCATTGTCGTTCCCGGTGTTATGATGCAGGGGTATGCGCCGAGCCGGAGAGTGCCGCCTTTATCAATCAGGTCGCTCTGTCCGGGGATGAAGTCGATCACTTTGTGTTTGCAAAGTTCGTCAAATTCCCCGGAATGCGCATCTTCAATGCCTGCCACATGTCTGGCAAATTCGATGACAGCGATCTGCATCCCGAGACACAGACCAAGATAAGGGACATTATTTTCCCGAGCATATTGTGCTGCCAGGATCATGCCGTCGATCCCGCGCTCTCCGAAACCGCCGGGAACCAGGATCCCGTCAAGCTCCTTCAGTATTTCCTCGCAGTTTTCTTCCGTCAGGTGTTCCGAGTCGATCCACTGTATCGTTACATTTGCGCCATAATAATATCCGGCATGATGAAGCGCTTCCATAACGGACAGATAGGCATCATGGAGCTGCACATATTTTCCAACGAGACCGATCGTTACCTGCTTCGAAGCATTGTGGATCCGATCGACCATTTCCGCCCATTCCGACATATCGCCGGCAGGAGCATCGATTCCGAGTTCCCGACAGACGACATCGGAAAAATGCGCTTTTTCCAGCATCAGCGGAGCTTCATAGATCGAAGGCAGCGTCAGGTTTTCAATGACGCAGTCTTCTTTGACGTTACAGAACAGGGAAATTTTCTGGAAGATGGCCTGTTCTAACGGACGGTCACAACGGAGAACGATGATGTTCGGATTGATGCCCATTCCCTGCAGCTCTTTTACGGAATGCTGGGTCGGTTTGGACTTGTGCTCATCCGATCCGCTTAAGAAAGGAACCAGTGTGACATGAATAAAGAGGCTGTTTTCTTTTCCGACTTCCAGAGAGATCTGTCGGATCGCTTCGATAAACGGCTGACTTTCAATATCGCCGATCGTGCCGCCAATCTCGGTAATGACGACATCTGCGTTTGTTTTCTTGCCGACGCGGTAGATAAACTCCTTGAACCCCATGGACTGTAGCTAACCAGGCTCCTCTGTCCATGAGATTTCCCAGGCAAGAATCCTAGAGTGGGC
>CAZOHB010000045.1:6916-16792 GCA_964579345.1 uncultured Parasporobacterium sp. | reverse complement strand
CCAGGGACAGAGTCAGACCGGAGAGGCCGAGCCCGGCGATGATGCCGTTGATGTCGTCTTCATAGATATCGAGTTTTACTTCCGCATTCATCGTATGAGAACTTTTCGTGTAGATTTTAAGAACAGGAACGATGTTTTTGTCAAAATGAGCATATGCACTGTTCCAGTATCCGCCCGGAACGATGTCACTGTCGTATGTATCGTAGTTGTTGATCTTGATCTTTACAAATTCGTTCGGGTTATTGTCTTTATAATAGCCAAGCTCTGTAATTACCGTACCATACGTAATACTTTCATCTTCCGCATCTTTCACATTGTCAACGATAACACGAACCTGGCTGATCTTATTCAGATTCGTCGAGATATTGAAATATCTGACATTTGCTTCAGGTTCAGAAGAACTGTATGGCGCAAGGGTCAGCCGATAAGTAATCCCATCCGTCAGATAAGAGCCATCCGGATCTGTGATGATCGTATCCGCATAAGCATTTCCTGCACTCAAGGGAAGGAAGCTTGCAATCATTACAATCGTAAGAATGATCGTACTGATTTTCTTTAATATACTATTCATGTTTAAACCTTTCTTAAAATAACATTGACAGCACAAGACTATTATTGGATTTTTTTAAATAATAAAATAATCCATCATAAATTGCAAAAAAAACATAACGAAAAGAGCCCGCGATAGTGCTGCGGACTCTTTTCAGGTAGGATAGGATAATATATGCTAACTGATGTTCGTATACCAGGTATACGGCTCTTTTGATGAACGCATTGTAACCCATCGCTTATCATCAATCAAGAATATTTTACCATTTCCGTTATATAATCATAGATTTTTGAAAAATATTTCAAAAATTTCGCAGAACACGGACCAGATGCGCAACCGGAAGGCCTACGACCGTGAAATAATCGCCTTCGATCCGTTTTACAAGAAAGGCTCCTCTCCCCTGTACGCCGTAGCTGCCGGCTTTATCAAGCGGATCACCGGTCGCGATATAATCACGGATTTCTTCTTCTGTTACATCGTAAAAGATGACTTTCGTTTCTTCATAAAAGCTTTCGGACTTTCCAGTTGCCGTATCGATCAGCGTCACCCCCGTAAAAACAGAATGACTGTTTCCGGAAAGTTCGGAAAGCATGCGATAAGCATCTTCCGGATCCTCCGGCTTTCCAAGGACCTGACCATCAAAGTAAACGATGGTATCCGAGCCGATGACAACCGCATCCTCTTTCTGCTTTTTCAGCTCCTCTGCTACACTCTCCGCTTTCAGGTGGGAGAGCTTCAGTACCATATCGTCCGGTCCTGTATATGAGATATGTTCATCGCAGTCGCTGGTGATCACTTCATGCCTGATTCCGACCATGTCAAGAAGTTCATGCCGCCTCGGCGACTGGGAAGCTAAAACAATTTTTTTCATAAATCAAAACTCCTGTCATAAAGAATAATCATCTGAAAAACAGACATGGAGATTTTACCATGAAATCAGAATAATAAAAGGAATCTTTTTCCGGAAGTTCCGTAGATCATAGAGTTCCGGAAATCAATGAATTCCGCAAAACCAGCATTTCTGTAAATTGCGGACATATCAGAGTTCCGCAATTTCTTGATTTTCTTTATTTGCGGAACTATTTCATGCCAATTAGTTCCGCAAAACAGGCCTTTCTATAAATTGCGGACATGTCGGAGTTCCGCAAATTCTAGATTTTCTTTATTTGCGGAACTCTGAACCTCAGTATAGTTCCGCTGAGCGGCTTTTCTTCTCTCAAAGGATACCAATCTGTTCCGCTCAGCACAGGCTTTCAAAATAGCGGAACTTTTCTTTACTATATAATAAGAAAATGTTAGAATCTAATGGACTATGTAAAGGAGTAAATAAATGGATAAAGCTTTTGAAAAACTGATTGAGATCGCGAAAGCCGAGCTCACAAAAAACGCGCACGGAATGGCCGGAGCAAATAAGCTGGTGACCGTTTCCGGAACGCGTCATATCCTGCCACTCGAAGGCAGAGAAATTGATATTGTTTACTATCCGTCCAAAACGGAGAACCAGCCCCTGATCGTCGGATATCACGGCGGTGGCTTTGTGATGGGCGGCTGTGCTCTGGATGATGCCATGTGGAAAACCGTTACCGAAGAACTGGATGTCAATGTTGCTTCGATCGGCTACCGGATGGCGCCGGAGTTTAAATGGAAACCGACCCTGGATGATGCCTATGATTCCGTTGTTTATCTTTATCAGCATGCCGATGAATTCGGCTTTGATCCGGAACATATTTCCGTTATGGGCGCATCCGCAGGCGGAAACCTTGCAGCAGCGGTCAGTCTGCTCGTAAACAGGGATAAACCGCTGAAGCTGGATAACGTGATCCTGATCTACCCGTTCCTGGATGTGCATTCCGACCCGAACGAAAAAGGACCGGGAAGTCTGATCGGTCCGACATGCTATGCAATGAATCAGATGCACTGCGATTATGAGGATACGCTGAATCCGCTCGTTTCCCCGGTTTATGCGCCGCAGGAAATGCTGACAGGCCTTCCGAACACAATTGTAAATTACAGTGAAAACGACAACCTGAAACATGAAGCAATGCGCTATGTGGAGCATCTGAAAGAAGCAGGCGTTACAGTCCATACGTCGCTTGCAAAAGGAATGCCGCATGCCTACTTTGAATCCGGCTTTAAAAAGCCGACAGAATTTGAGATCCAGAACCTGCTGGGAGAAGATGGTCCGCAGATCGTCGCAGACGGTTCCCTCTTTGCCCGTGCACATGAATGTTTAGACTTTATTAAGGAGAATTTTATAAGATGATCAGTGCGAACAATGTTACATTACGAATCGGTAAAAAAGCATTATTTGAAGATGTAAACATCAAATTTGTGGAAGGTCAGTGCTACGGCCTGATCGGTGCAAACGGTGCCGGTAAATCCACGTTCTTAAAGATCCTGACCGGACAGCTTGAGCCGTCCAAGGGAGATGTCACGATCACTCCGGGTCAGCGTCTTTCCTTCCTGGAACAGGACCAGTCCAAGTACGATGAGCAGATCGTTCTGGATACGGTCATCCAGGGCAACGCCCGTCTTTACGAGATCATGAAGGAAAAAGAAGCGCTTTATGCAAAGCCGGATTTTTCCGAAGAAGACGGTATGAAAGCCAGCGAACTTGAAACAGAGTTTGCTGAGATGGATGGTTGGGAAGCAGAAAGCGATGCTGCTACCCTTCTGAACGGCCTCGGTATCGATACGGAATACCACTACGCGGTCATGAAAGATCTTCCGGGCGCTATGAAGGTCAAGGTCCTGCTTGCAAGAGCCTTATTCGGAAATCCGGATATCCTTCTCCTCGACGAGCCGACCAACCACCTGGACATGGATGCGATCGCATGGCTTGAGGAATTCCTGATCAACTTTGACAATACCGTCATCGTGGTCTCTCACGACCGTTACTTCCTGAACAAGGTCTGCACCCAGATCGCAGATATCGATTATGCAAAGATCCAGCTTTATGCAGGAAACTATGATTTCTGGGTCGAGTCCTCTGCTCTCATCATCAAACAGATGAAGGAAGCAAACAAAAAGAAAGAAGAAAAGATCAAGGAACTGCAGGAATTCATTCAGAAATTCTCCGCGAACGCTTCCAAGGCAAAACAGGCAACTTCCAGAAAGCGTGCACTGGAGAAGATCGAACTGGATGAGATCCGTCCTTCCAGCCGTAAATATCCGTTTATCGACTTCCGTCCGGACCGCTCGATCGGAAACGAGGTGCTTCAGGTGGAAAACCTTTGCAAGACGATCGACGGCGTCAAAGTTCTCGATAACGTCACATTCACATTAGGTCATGACGACAAGGTCGCTTTCGTCGGTTCCAACGAACTTGCGAAAAACGTTCTGTTTGAGATCCTGATGGGAAATATGAAGCCTGATTCCGGCGATTTTAAATGGGGTGTTACAACGTCTCAGGCTTATTTCCCGCGTGACTACAACAAAGAATTTGATTCTGACATGACGATTGCAGAATGGCTGACCGGCTACTCGGAGATCAAAGACGCAACTTATGTCCGCGGCTTCCTCGGACGTATGCTCTTTAAAGGCGAAGACGGAGTGAAACGGCTGCGCGTTCTTTCCGGTGGTGAGAAAGTCCGCTGTATGCTTTCCAAGATGATGATCTCCGGAGCAAATATCCTGCTTCTGAACGAGCCTACCGACCACCTCGACATGGAATCGATCACCGCGCTGAATGACGGTCTGATCAAATTCCCGGGCGTCATCCTCTTCTCCTGCCGTGACCACCAGTTTGTTCAGACGACTGCGAACCGGATCATGGAGATCATCGACGGAAAACTGATTGATAAGATCACGACCTACGACGAGTATCTTGCAGCGGATGAGACGGCTAGAAAACGTTACGTCTATGTTGCTGAAAAAGAAGAAGATATTTCTGATGAGGATGAGGAATAATTAATATTAGGAGGTGTAAGTTATGGGGACTTTACCAAAACGTGCAAAAATCTATATTCCGGATGACACTTCGTCAATAAAAGGATGTATTCAGATCATTCACGGAATGGCGGAACACCAGATGCGTTACCGCCATGTTGCCGGATTCTTCAAAGAAAACGGTTATGTAGTCGTAACCAGTGACTTAAGAGGTCATGGGGATAACGTTGAATCCAAAGAAGATCTCGGTCATTTCAGCGGCGTCGAAGAACTTGTGGATGACGTTAAAGAACTCTTTGATTATCTGAAAGAAGAATTCCCCGGGAAACCGTGTATCCTGATCGGCCACAGCATGGGCACTCTGATCGCCACTGTTTTCTTCAAAGCCTATGGAAATGAGATTGACGGTCTTATCCTTTCCGGTATGCCGGGATACAACCCTGCGGTAAGAGTAGGAAAAGGACTTGTCAGAACGATGGGTATTGCCCGTGGATGGCGTCACAGAAGTAAAACGATCGCCGGAATTTTGAACGGACCTTTTGCGAAAGCGTTTCCGGAAGAAGATGACGAGTTTGCATGGCTTTCCGTTGATAAAGACAACATCGCCCGTTATCATGCAGATGAAAAATGCGGTTATAAGTTTACGTGTCTGGGATACGATACCCTGCTGAACCTGATGATCGCGACTTACGGAAAAATGCCATTTGAAGGTGAAGATAAAGAGATCCCGATCCGTCTGATCTCCGGTGCACAGGATCCCTGCCGTGTGGATGACGAGACATTCATGAAGTCCGTCCAGAATTTCAAGGATGCCGGCTACACCAACGTCACTTATGAACTGATCCCGGATCAGCGGCATGAGATCTTCAATGATACAAAGAGGATCGAGACACTGAAAGCTTTGCTCGAATTCATCAATACCAATATCGCAAAATAATAATTAAGGCGCTGCGGTCTGCAGCGCCTTCTCTCTGATTGAACTTTAAGTAATTATTTGGCATCATACCGCTGCTTTAAGGTCACGCGGTCGATCTTTCCGTTTGCTGTATACGGCATTCTTTCGAGCTGCTCATAAAAGCTCGGTGCCATGTAACGCGGAAGCTTCTCCTTGATATAAGCAGCCACATCCGCTTTTGTCGCTTCTCCTGTATAGTAGAAGATGATCTTCTTCTTTTCGTTGTCAAACAGGCAGCAGACGCTTTCTACGCCGTCCATTGCACCTGCAACGACCTCGATCTCACCGAGCTCCACGCGGTGTCCCATATGCTTGATCTGGAAGTCCTTACGGGAAACATACATCAGATCGCCGTCTTCATTCAGTCTTCCGAGGTCACCGGTCTTGTAGATCAGTTCCGGATACAGATCATTAAGCGGATTCTGGACAAAGCATTCTGCTGTCTTTTCCGGATTTCTGTAGTAGCCAAGCGTCAGGCAGGTTCCCTTTACGCAGATCTCACCGACTTCACCCTTCGGTACTTCTCTTCCCTCTTCATCCAGAAGCATGATCGCGGAATTCTTAAACGGTTTGCCGGCCGGGATCATCTCATCCAGTTCGAAGCTGCGGCTGACCGGATAGATACAGCAGACACCGGTCGTTTCCGTCGGACCGTATAAATTGTAGAACTTCGCATCCGGAAGCACTCTCTGCCATTCATTCAGCTGCTTCACCGGGAATACCTCGCCGACGAAGGTCACTGTCTTTACATATTCCGGAACGACCTTGTTAAAGGTCTTCATGGAAGATACCAGACTCAGCGCAGAAGCTGCCCAGCAAAGGGTATTGATCTTGTGCTCATTCAGGTATTCCACTAATTTGACCGGGAACATAAAGAGCTGCTTCGGAGCCATATAGGTCGTCGCACCGAATTTCAGTGTCGCACCGATCTCTTTCAGCGGCGCATCGAAATACAACGGAGCCTGGTTTGCAAAAACACAGCTTTCGTCAAGTCCGGCAGCCTCTGTAAAGCCTTCGATATAATCAATGACAGAACGGTGGCAGGCAAGGACGCCCTTCGGAACGCCTGTGGATCCGGAAGTAAAGACCGCATAGATCGGGTCCGTATCCAGCTGAACTTTGCGGATGCATTCCAGAGCTTCGTCATCAGCCTCAGAAGCGCTCATCTCTTCATACAGATAAACGGTTCCGGTATAGCCGAATTTTCCGGGCAGAGATGCCGTAGTCGCATCACAAATCATGGTTTCCGCTTCCAGCGTTTTAAGGATCAGCTCAATACGGAAAGCCGGCATCTCTTCATCGATCACAACATAAAAATTTCCGGAATAGATCACGCCGAAGGTCGCTGCGATCGCAGATGGTGTCTTTTCCATAAAGACAACGACCGGTTTTTTATAGATCGATTTATGTGAAAGAAAACTTCCGACTGCACGGGAGCGCTGATATACTTCCGAAAAGGTCAGCTGCTCTTTCTCTCCGGCAAAAGCGATCTTGTCCGGAAGTCTTTCCTGTGTTTTTTCAAGGTAATTCAAAATATTTGTGATCATAATTCACACCGTCCTGTAAATATTTTTATTTGAAAATAATAAATGCAATAATAAGAAGAACAATCAGAATAAACGTAACCAGCAGACTGATGATCAGCCGGAAGGTCCGTTTATCGGTATCAGACAGCGCTTTCTTTTCGACTTCGGATTTTTCATCCGGTTTCGTTGGATGCGGTCTCTCCGTAATTTCCGCCTTTTGCGGCGCTGGTGTTTCCACAGCCTCCTCTACAGCCTCTTCCTTCTCTTCTGTCTCAAGGACAGAGAAAAAGGCAGGGTCCTGCGGAGCGGAAGTATTTACAGACACCGGACGTTTACGCGTATAATAGCTTACGGCATCTACTTCGGTAACAAACTCTTTTTCATCGTATTTCCCTTTGCCGGGAACCTGTTCCCCGAGAAAAATCTTGTCGACCGGAGAGAGACGCTTCGTCTGACTGATGGATTCTTTTGTTTCTTTTGATCTTGCTTTTGCTTTTCGTTCCATTATGATATCAGCTGCATGTACTCCTCTTTTACCTTGCAGCCGCAGGCAAGCACTGCTTTCTGAGCAAGTACCTCCATACCGTCAAGGAAACCGTGACCGATTGCTTCATCTCTCTTTACCAGGGAAAGCTCTGTACAGCCTAAGATGATCGCCTGCGCTCCGTTTCCTTTCAGTTCCTCTTCCACAAGGCGGAACCGGTCCATTTCCACCGGCTTATTTGCCTTTACATTTTCGTAAATGATATGCATCACATCTTTCTGACGCTGAGCAGAAGGAAGGACTGGCTCGATTCCATGTTCGATCAAAGCCATCTGGAACAGGGCATTTCGAACGGTTCCATCTGTTGCCATAATACCGGCTTTCTCGATCCCGGATTCCTTCAGTGTTTTGGAGGTCTCCTCCACAATATTCAAAAACGGAACATGCAGCGCCTTTTTCAGTTCACCCATAAAGGAATGCGCCGTAATACAGGGCATACTCAGATACTCTGCCCCGGCTTCTTCCAGTTTTCTTCCGATACGGATGATCTCCGGAAGCGGATTCGGCTTGGAATGATCCAGAATATACGCGGTCCGGTCAGGGATCGACGGAATATTGTAAATGATCATATCCAGGTGTTCCTGGTCCGTCTTCGCATCCGTCATACGGATGATCAGTTCCATAAAATGTGATGTCGCGATCGGTCCCATTCCACCGATCACACCAATAATTTTTTTCTCCATAACTTCAATATTTTAGTCTTCACCTAATATGATGTCAACTTTTCAGCCATGCGATTTTAAATAAACTCCTGAATCCGGAGCTGAACCGTCCTTCGTCCCCGGAATTCATTGATTCCCGGATAATAAAGGATTGAAATACGATAATCGTCCCCTTCTTTTTCTTTACCTTCGATCAGACAATCCGCTTCTTTTGCAATCTGTTCTTCCGAACCGTAACGGATCGCTTCGAGGATCATACCGCTTGCATCTTCGAGTTCCAGTTTCAATACCTGATTGTTTTTGCCGAGAACAAGCACTTTATGCACACGCAGGTTCTTCTCCGCAAAAACAGGGCGTTCATTTCCAATACCGAATGGTTCAAGACGGCAAAGCTCCTGAATAAAGCCTTCAGAAACATAAGCAAACGGAAGCTGCATATCGATCCAGATCTTCTCCTGCAGCATCTCTTCCGTCAGCTCACAGCTTTGATTCAGTTCCTGCTCCACCTGCTCCGGCGTCACTCCCTTATTCAAAGTAAATCCGGCAGCCTTTGCATGTCCTCCCAGCTTTGCAAAAAGCGTACTGTGCTTTCTCAGCTCTTCGATCATCGGATACGCCGTAACGGAACGTCCGGACCCTTTGATTCCATCCTCGGCATTCGTCAGGACCAGAACCGGCCGCGCATAATCTTCTTTGAGCCTTCCGGCGATAATTCCGGCGATACTTTCATGCGCCTCCGGAAGATACAGAACAAGAACCTTTGGAAGGCTTCCCTGTCTCTCCTCAATTTCTTTCACAATTCCCTGTGCAATATGCGTCTGCACCGCCGTCATGGACTTTCGCTCCTCGTTCAAAGCTGAAAGCCTGTATGCGATCGTTTCTGCTTCCTGACGGTCGGAGGATTCGAACAGATCCAAAGCAAGCTCTGCATCCTGCAGTCTTCCTGCTGAATTGATACACGGAGCAATGATAAATCCGATATGGTACGATACGATCTGAGAAGGCTCAAGGTTTCGTGCACGGATCAGCGCAAGAAGTCCCGTATTCTCCGTCTCTTTGATCCTTTTGATCCCTTCCTTGGCAATGATCCGGTTTTCTCCTGTTAAAGACACGACATCCGCGATCGTTGCAATCCCCGCAAATACGAGCAGTTCCTGCTCTAAAAGAGATGCAGAAGCTGTGCGGTCTGCCTGAGGAAGGTATGTTTCCAGACAGCATTGCAGTGCACAGACGATTTTATAAGCAACGCCTGCTCCGCAAAGTTCTTTATACGGATACTCGCAATCCGGCTGCTTGGCATCGATGACCACATCAGCTTCGATCAGCGGCTGGGGAACCTCATGATGATCGGAAACGATCACCGGGATGTTTTTCTCTTTCGCCCGCTCTACGGCATCGTAAGAAGAGACGCCGTTGTCACAGGTCAGGATCAGGGATATGCCATCCTGCGCAGCCTCGTCGACCATATCCGCATTCATGCCGTAGCCTTCCATCATCCGGTTCGGCAGACGGATATCTGCATCCGCGCCAATCGACTGCAGGTATCGTTTTAAGATATAGGAAGAACAAACCCCGTCCGTATCATAATCGCCGATAATGCGGATCCGTCCTCCATTTTTTATCGTATCAAAAAGAAGAGGAACTGCCTCTTTCATGCCTTTCATAAGGAAGGGGTCATAAAGGCTCTCAGTTCCTCCGTATAAATACTCTTCGATTTCCTTATCCGAAATGATGTCCCGGTTTCTTATGAT
>CAZOHB010000045.1:0-6875 GCA_964579345.1 uncultured Parasporobacterium sp. | reverse complement strand
AAAGTCTGCTTTTTTGCAGTAAAGATAGTATTTGCTCAAAACGTATTACTGTTTCCGTTTTTTATTTTTCTTTCTGTATGGATTCGCAGTGATCTTTTTCACTTCTTCGCCTGCAGCGCCAGCCGCATCAGTTGCAGCCGAAACAACTTCACCTTCTGCTGTCACAGCGCCTGTAAGGCCTGCTGCTTTTGCAAATCTTGCTGCCTGCTGCGCATTATAACGGTCTTTCTTCTTTGTCATAATGTAGTACAGGTTGCCGGAAATGAAGACTGAGGAGAACGCACCTGCGATAATACCAACAGCGATCGGAAGTGCGAATGCTCTCATGGATTCAACACCTAAGATGTAAAGGATCAGGACCATGACAAAGGTTGTCGCAGAAGTAAAGATACTTCTTGTCAGGGTCTGCTGAATACTGGTGTTTACCACGCGCTTCAGGTCATAGGAAAGTTCCGGCACTTTCAGGTTCTCTCTGATTCGGTCAAAGATAACGATGGTTGCGTTGATCGAGTAACCGACGATCGTCAGAACGCAGGCAATAAAGGAGTTGCCGACGGACAGACGGAATACCGCATAGAACGCAATAACGATCAGCACGTCGTGAATCAGGGCGATAACGGAAGAAATCGCAAATTTGAACTTCCGGAAACGGATCCAGATATAGATCAGCATGCAGGCTGCTGCAATGATCAGCGAGATTACGGCATCTCTCTGGATCTCATTACTTACCGTTGCACTGATATACGTCGTTTCAAAGCTGTCCGGATCAGCGCCGTATTTATCAACGAGCATCTGCTGCAGATCATTTCTGGTTTCTGCATCCAGATCCTGTGTCTTGATCACGTACTGTGTCGTTCCGGTTACTTTCTGGCCTTCGATATCAGCATTGCCGATTGTATCCGCGATATCTGCTTTAATAGTATCGTTGAATTCTTCAATCGTGTAATCTTTCTGCAGATCAACCTGTGTGGAAACACCGCCTACAAACTCAATATTGTAGTTTAACGGTCCTCTTCCGCTTGCGCCGTTAACAACAGCTGTAACGATTCCCGCAAGGATCAGTACACCTGCAATAACGAACCAGATAACTTTCTTTCCAACGAAATCGAATACTTTTCTCTTCTTTTTGCCGATGATCGCATAGAACTTTTTATCTTTGCATCCCATGCCATACAGACAGGAAACAATCAATCTGGAAACCAGGAGGGATGTAATAACACTGAGGACAATACCCATAGCCAGCGTCATACCGAATCCCTGAACCGTACCGGAACCAAAGATCAGAAGAACGATTGCGACGATCAAAGTGGTAATATTACCATCGAGGATTGCGGAAGTGGAACGTTTAAATCCGTATTTAATTGCTTCCTGTGTACTGCGTCCTGCCTCTAATTCCTCCTTGATACGGGCGTTGATGATGACGTTGCCGTCAACGGCCATACCAATGGAAAGTATGATACCGGCGATACCGGAGATCGTAAGAGTCAGGTTAAACGCATTTAACAGAAGCAGAATTGCTGCTGTATAGAAGATCATGGCGATCGCTGCCGCAACACCAGGCACACGGTAGAAGATGATCATGAAGATGATGATCAAAAGGATACCGATTGCGCCTGCGATCAGGGAAGTTGATACCGCATTGTCACCAAGTTTTGCGCTGACGACCTTAGAGGAGATCTCCTGCAGTGTCAGGTTCAGGGAACCGATACGGATCGTAGAAGCAAGTTTTTCAGCAGCTTCGTAAGATTCCATACCTTCGATGACGCAGTTTCCGTCGCTGATAACAGCCTGAACCTTCGGTGCACTTACAACTTCTCCATCATAAATGATGTAGATAACCTGCTGCTGATGGGTCTGTGTCGCCTCAGCGAAGCTTGCAGAACCGGTTTTATTTAAATGCAGCTGAACAACAAAGTCAGAAGAACCTGTGTTCTGATCCTGCTGCGTTCCTGCCTGAGCAGTCTCGACATCAGCACCGGTGACCCAAACGGTCGGTTTTTCATAGTTGATAGAGCCGTCTTCATTATTCTCGTCGTATGTTACGAACTGTAAAGAACCCGGTTTTCCAAGTTCTTCAATAACCTTTTCCGTATCATACACTCCCGGGATCTCAACCGTGATACGGTCTGTGCCCTCCTGATATACAGAAGCATCGTTGGAATACTCCTGAACACGGAGCTGCAGTTTGTAGATCGTGTCGGCCAGATCGGTCGCATCAAACTTCTCATCCTGTACTTCATAGGTAACACTGACACCACCACGAAGGTCAAGACCTAAGGTAATGTTGTCCGCGCTGCCGATCTTGCCTTTACCGAAGCCGAAGCCTGCGGTGTAGCAGCAAAGCAGGATAATGACAATTGAAATAATAAAAAATACAATACCCTTTTTCTTACTCATTTTCTTCTCTTTCCGCCAATGCAGCTTTAATCATAATCGCGCATTCCACGCGTTTCTGCTGCATCTTGCAGCCAATTTTATAAACTTTATTTATATCTTTGCTGAAGTTCCATGAATTGGCAGGACAGCCGCCGCTGCAATAAAACTTCGCAAAGCATTGATCACACGCATCCTTTGTATAAACAGAAGCTTCCCGGAATTTGTCCGGAATCTCTGTGTTGATAATGCCGTCATCCACGTTTCCGATAATAAACTCTTCCTGTCCGACAAACTGGTGGCAGGGATAGATCTCACCTTTCGGAGTCACAGCGATATATTCCGTGCCGCTTCCGCAGCCGGAAAGCCGTTTGATCACGCAAGGACCCTGATCCAGATCGATCATGAAATGGAAGAAGGTAAACGGTCTGCCCTCTTTGCGTCTTTCGATATAAAGACGGGCAAGTTTTTCATACTCTTCCATAATCTGAGGAAGATCTTCTTCACGGATTCCGTAATCTGCTGTCGTAACAACCGGCTCGATCGAAAGGTTTTCGAATCCGAGATCCAGAAACTCCTGAATATCATTGGTGAAGTCCAGGTTGTGGCGGGTAAAGGTTCCGCGGATGTAATGATCTTTGTCACCGCGCTGCTCTACAAACCGCTGGATCTTAGGAACAATGATGTCAAAACTTCCTTTTCCGTTTCTGGTTACTCTCATGCGGTCATTGACTTCCTTTCGGCCATCAATGCTGAGAACAACATTGGACATCTCCTGATTCAGAAACTCTGTGATCTCATCCGTCAGGAGCATCGCGTTCGTCGTGATCGTAAAACGGAAGTTTTTGTTCTTTTCCTTTTCGATACTTCTGCCGTAAGCAACCAGCTGTTTTACAACATCAAAATTCATCAGCGGTTCGCCGCCGAAGAAATCAACCTCAAGATTGACTCTTGAGCCGGAATGTTCGACAAGAAAATCCAGAGCCTTCTTTCCGGTCTCGAAACTCATAAGAGAACGGTCGTGGCTGTGGTATTCTCCGCCTTCCGCAAAGCAGTATTTGCATGCAAGGTTGCAGTCGTGCGCAATGTGAAGGCACATCGCTTTGATCACCGACTGTCTTGCATTGACCTTCGGAAGCTGCGGTTCATAGATATCCGGCGTATAGAGAGCGTCATTCTCAATCAGTTCCTGAATTTCCTCAAGAACCTCCGCCAGCTCCTCCTCCGAATGATCCGGAAACTCGCCGCAGATCTTTGCAGCATACTCTTTTGCATGAATTTCAGGACTTGAAGCAGGGAAGATCCCTGCGTCAATATCCTGATTGATTTTCTTTATTAAACTGATTACAACATCATCAACTACATGAACAAGACCGCTGTTCACATCGAGAAGGATATGATATCCCTCTAAAGAATAAGCATGGACCAATGTTTTTTATCGCTCCTATTTCTTATTCTCGCATTTCTGATTTCCTACGGTGCAGGAAGTCTTGCAAGCGGACTGGCAGGAAGTCTGGCACTCGCCGCAGCCGCCCTTTTTCAGTGTGCTCTGTAACGTTTTCTTGTTTAAAGTCTTAATATGTTTCATATCGTAACCTCCTGAAAAAATAGCTATCATATATTAGCATAGATGACCGTAAAAATCCATGCTTATTTTTTCCTGTCAGGAGCGAAGCTCTACTCCCTTTTCTTTTAACTTTTCAACGATCTTTTCGATGATCGGATTGACGTCTTTGTCTTCCAGCGTGCGGTCCGCAGCACGGAAGGATAAGCTGTATGCCAGGGACTTCAGTCCTTCTCCGATCCGGTCTCCCTCATAAATATCGAAGAGTTCGAAGCTTTCGATCAGCTTGCCGCCGCATTTCGAGATGATCGCTTCGATCTCGTCAGCATGAACGGCTTTGCTCATGATCATGGAAAGGTCTCTTGTGACCGCCGGATATTTCGGGATCATTTTGAACTTCTTATCAAATCCTGTCAGTGCATAGATAGCTTCCACATCCAGCTGTGCGACATAAACAGGTGTATTGATGTCATATTTCTTTGCAACCAGCGGATGGATCTGGCCAAGGCATGCGATCGTTTCCTTGCCGCCCTTGATCGTAACCAGAGCCTGGCGTCCCGGATGGAAGAACGGGAGCGCATGATCCGGTTCATACTTCCGCGGAAGTTTTACGCCAAGATCATTTAGTACCTGCTCCAGTGCACCTTTGAGATCAAAGAAATCGCCATCGCCGTAGAAACCGAAGCAAAGAGTCATACGCTCATCCGGAAGTTCCGTCAGAGGAAGCGCCTTCGGAATATAAACATTGGAAAGTTCAAACAGGGACGCTTTCTTATTTCTGCGGTTATAGTTTGTGGAAAGACTGGTCAGCATGCCGTTAAACAGCGTGGTACGCATAATGCTGTAGTCTTCACCGAGCGGATTGGAGATCGTTACGACATCGCGCAGCGCATCACCTTCCGGAATCCGCAGCTTTTCAAAGACCTTCGGGCTTTCGAAGGAGTATGTCATCGACTCGGAATAGCCGTAAGCTTTCAGCGTTGTGCGGATCCGCTCCTCGATCACGAAGCTGTACGATAAGCCTCCCTGCGTTTCAACCGAGGTCGGAAGGGTTGCAGGAATATTTGCATAACCGTAAAATCTTGCTACTTCCTCAGCAATATCTGCTTCTCTGAGCAGATCCTGGCGGAAGGTCGGAACCGTCAGCATATTGGTCTTCTCGTCATACTCGATCTCAAGTGTCGGGAAGTAGGAAAGCTGTGTTTCTTTATCAATATCTGTTCCAAGGAATGCGTTGATCGCATCCGGGTCAAACGGGATCTGTTTCGGCTCGACCGGATTCGGATAAAGATCGATCATGCCTCCGACAACATCGCCGGCATCGAGTTCTTCGATCAGCTGGCATGCTCTGAGGATCGCCGGAACTGTATTATTCGGATCCAGACCCTTCTCATATTTTCCGGAAGCGTCGGTACGAAGGCCGAGGCGTTTTGCGGAAAGACGGTTGTTCGTTCCGTCAAAGCAGGCGCTTTCGAATACGAGGGTCTTAACATCATCCGTAATCTTGGAATCTTCACCACCCATAATGCCGGCAAGACCGATCGGCTTTTCCGCATCACAGATCATGAGGATATCTTTATCCAGCGTACGTTCCTGACCGTCAAGAGTCATAAATTTCTCACCGTCATTCGCTCTCTGAACAACGATCTTATGGCCTGCGATCGTATCATAATCGAACGCGTGCATCGGCTGGCCGTACTCTTCCATAACATAGTTGGTAATATCAACCACGTTATTGATCGGACGGATGCCGTTGCTTGCAAGGCGCTGCTGCAGCCATCTCGGAGACGGAGCAAGGCGGATATTCTTAACCATCATCGCGGTATAACGCGGGCAAAGATCCGTATCCTTAACTTCTACCGAAAGATAGTCATTGATATCGTCAACCGTCTTTGTAACCTTCGGCTCCACATTGTGGAATTCTTTTCCGAACGTTGCTGCAGCCTCTCTGGCAATGCCGAGAACACTGTAGCAGTCCACACGGTTGGAAGTAATTTCAAATTCATAGTTGGCATCATGTAAGCCGAGATATTCGATCGCGTCAGCTCCGACCTGCGCATCTTCCGGAAGAATATAGATTCCGTTTTCCGCAGCGTCCGGATACATTTCAGTTGTGGATCCGAGTTCTTCGATCGAGCACATCATACCGAACGATTCCACGCCGCGCAGTTTTCCGGCTTTGATCTTGATGCCGCCCGGAGTCATATTTCCGTCATGTCCTCCTGCAACTTTTCCGCCGTCTAAAACGACCGGAATCTTTGCGCCTTCAAAGACATTGGAGGCACCGGTAACGATCTGTACGGATTCATTTCCGACATTGACCTGGCAAACAACCAGCTTGTCAGCATCCGGGTGTTTTTCGATCTTGTCGATCTGACCGATCACGATCTTATCTAAGTCTGCGTCAAACGCAGTAAAGTTTTCCACTTTTGTTCCGGAGAGAGTCATGGCATCTCTGAATTCCTGATAAGTACATTCAAGATCCGGTACATAAGCTTTGATCCATGATAATGAAGCGTTCATTGATTCTCCCTCCTTCCTTAAAACTGCTTAAGAAAACGTAAGTCGTTTTCATATAATAATCTCATGTCATCGATCTCGCATTTCAGAAGCGTCAGACGCTCCAGGCCGAAGCCGAATGCAAATCCGGAATAGACCTTCGGGTCGATTCCCTGCATCTCCAGCACGTGCGGATGAACCATACCGCAGCCTAAGATCTCGATCCAGCCCTCATCCTTGCAGAAGCGGCAGCCTTTTCCGTGGCATTTAAAGCAGGAAACATCGACTTCCGCGCTCGGCTCCGTAAACGGGAAATGGTGCGGGCGGAATTTGGTCTTTGTATCTTCACCGAAGAAACGTTTGCAGAACTCATCAAGCGTTCCTTTCAGATCAGCAAAGGTAATGCCCTTATCAACGACAAGACCTTCGATCTGATGGA
>CAZOHB010000044.1:0-17012 GCA_964579345.1 uncultured Parasporobacterium sp. | reverse complement strand
AGGTGCACGACGTGCGGCTTTGAGACCGTATTTCTTTCTCTCTTTCATTCTCGGATCTCTTGTCAGATATCCTGCCTTTTTAAGAACCGGTCTGTTTTCAGCGTCTGCCTGAACCAGTGCTCTTGCGATTCCGTGACGGATCGCGCCTGCCTGTCCGGTATATCCACCACCTCTTACGGTGACGATAACATCAAACTTGTCAGCTCCGCCGATAGCTTCGAGAGGCTGGCGAACGATTACTTTCAGTGTTTCATAACCGAAATACTCATCAAGACTTCTCTTGTTAACCGTAATATTTCCTTTGCCCGGTGCAACGTATACTCTTGCAATACTCTTTTTTCTTCTGCCGGTTCCATAAAATTTATCTGCCAATGTTATTTCCTCCTTTCAGCTTAAACTTCCAACGCTTCCGGCTTCTGAGCCTGATGCGGATGATCCGGACCTGCATAAACGAACATCTTCTTGATCATTTTGCGTCCTAAAGGTCCTTTTGGAAGCATTCCCTTAACTGCAAGTTCAATAACTTTTTCCGGCTTCTTAGCGATCATTGTCTTCAGGTCGGTTTCCTTCATTCCTCCGACATAATCGGAATGACGGTAGTAGATCTTCTGATCCAGTTTCTTTCCTGTAACTTTGATCTGTTCAGCATTTACTACGATTACATAATCGCCGGTGTCTTCGTGAGGAGTATAGATAGGTTTATTTTTTCCTCTTAAGATTTTTGCGATTTCGCTGGAGAGACGTCCGAGATTTTTTCCGGCTGCATCAACTACAAACCATTTTCTCTCGATCTTCTCAGGATTGGCCATATAAGTCTTCATCGATTTTCCTCCTAAATGTCTTTGGTTCAGGATCTTTTCCGTCTGCTGTAATGTCCGGACAGCGTTCGGTAATCTGAACCGTTATATACATTTTACTTCCGACAGTTTCTTAAGCCTTTTCGGGGCTTTGAAAAAGCAGAAAAACCTGCCGTCACAATTTGCTATTCTATAGCAGTACCGAGGGATTGTCAACTCAAAAAACGCGTTTACAACGTTATTTTGCGCCTATTTTCTTCTTCCGGCAAACAGACTGATAAACCTGAGAAGCTGTACGATCGCGGAAAGCGTCGCCACCACGTAGGTCATAGCTGCTGCGGACAGGATACTCTTTGCCCCCTTCAGTTCTTCCTCCGTCAGAATATTGCAGGATGCGATATTGGCAAGAGCTCTGCGGCTGGCGTCAAATTCAACCGGAAGCGTCACAAGCTGAGCAATAACGGCAACAGCAAAGAGAATGATTCCTGCAAGCGCCAGGAATTTCAGAAAAGATGCAAAAATACTGAGGATCAATCCGGCGATGATCAGCGGGATCGCAATTTTGGAACTGATGGAAGCGAATGGGATGATCGCCCTTCTCAGCCGGTACGGGCCATAGTTTTCCGCCGCCTGGATCGCATGTCCCGCCTCGTGGCAGGCCACTCCGACCGCTGCGACAGATGGCGCCTGATAAGTATTTGCCGAAAGATAGATCCCGTTTGTTTTCGGGTCATAGTAATCCGAAAGATTCTGTCCGTCGTTCCGGAAGATCCCCACGTCTGTAACGCCGTGTGCCTCCATTGTCATCCGTGCTGCTTCTGCTCCTGTGATCCCGGATTTAGTTACGACCTTGCTGTACTTGTTGTACCGGTTGTTAACCGCAGACTGAACGATCAGCGTTATTATAAAAAGAATAATTACAACGATCAGATACGTATAATCATAATCTGTACTTGAATATGCGATATGATGGCCAAACATTTCAAACCTCCTGCAATTAATAAGAACAAACTGCATTTTTCATTTTTTCTATAATTATCACGAAATTGTGTTGTTTTTTTGTCTGTCGGACGGTCTGTTACTGCAGAAACCAGCTTTCCAGAATTCCATACATTTCTCTGACAACATAGGTCGGATACAGCCACCAGGGCGTATCTGCCGAAACAGGACTTGCTGTCAGTCCGAGAGATTTTGCTGTCCGCAGTGCACGGTACATGTGGAAATCATTGGTCGCGATCGCAACATTGCGGGACCACTCCGGATGTTCCGAAAGGATTGCCGCTGAAAACTTCAGGTTTTCCAGTGTGTCAGAAGACTGCTCTTCTGCTCTGATCCGGTCCGCAGAAATCCCTTTTTGGCAAAGCCATTCATACATCACGCTTGCTTCTGTGACGATCTCTTCCGCTCCCTGTCCGCCGCTGACAATACAGGCGGAGTCCGGATTCTCCTCCAGATATTCGTATGCGGCGTCCAGGCGTCCGAGCAGCGTCAGGCTCGGATACGTTCCGTTTACTTTGCAGCCCAGCACGATCAGCGTCGCATTCGGCTCTGCCTGTTTCCCCGCCGCATGAAGCATACATCCGTAAGTGATCACAGCAAGCGCAAGGATGGCCGCAAGGATCAGACCAACAATGATTTCCAAAACCTTTCCGGCTTTCGTCTTCCAGATACGCTTCAGGAATTGATTTACATCTGAGAAAAATATTCCATAAAGCGTTAAAAGTCCAAAGACACAAAGCCCGGTAAGATTACCGATTTTCAGTCCGACACTCGTAAAAACCGGAATCAGAAACCAGATAAAATAGAGGATTCCAACGATGATCAGTATAGCACGTATGAGGTTGTGTTTTTTTTCTTCTTTTTTCATCTTGTGCACAAGTATATCACAATATATCAAATTCTTGTTCAAGTCCTGTCTACGAACCTTAACAACAGTAAAGACATGCCCCCGGCATGTCCTTACTGTTGTTCTGCGGGCGACAGGACTTGAACCTGCACGGTTGCCCACCAGATCCTAAGTCTGGCGCGTCTGCCAATTCCGCCACGCCCGCAATTTCATATTAAAATGCGTTTGTATAAGATAACACAAAAGTATCAAAAAGGGAACCGCTGACCGGTTCCCTTTCCAATGCGTATCAAACGATTCGTATTAGTTTCCGGCAGCTTCGCTTCCGCTTTCAGCCTCAGGAGTTTCTGCACCGGATACCGGTTCAGAAGCTTCTTCTGCGTCTGACTTCTGATCAACGAAGACGACATTCGGCTCTAAAGCTTCCATCGCGAGGTCGAATTTAAATTCCAGATTCTCATACAGATAGAGCCAGGTCTCTCCGGATGTCTCTTTGAATTCATCTAAGGTATATTTCTCGGAATAACCGTTGCGTGCCATGTAGAGCGCCAGTGCCTGATCAAACTGCTCATCCGTCCAGGTAATGTTCTTATCATCGAGGATCTTATCGATCAGCATGATCGTATTCAGATAATAATGTGCTTCTTCTACTGTATAAGCTTCCGCATCGGTATATCCGTACATTACCGCATATTCATCTGCACTGGTTCCATACATTGCTGCATAGTACTCAAGAGAATCTTTCGAATACTTTTTCAGCATCTCTTCCTTCTCTAAATCATAGGAAGTAACTGTCTGCTTTTTCTGCAGCTCTTTGAACATCGCGTTGTGCAGATAGTAGTTATACAGGTAATCCTTTGCATAGGCCTCAAGCTCTGCAGTGGTGTTCAGCTGTTTCTCCATATAATTCTTGGAATACTCAGCAACAAACTCATCTGTAAGTTCCGGTACAACGGTTACAGATTTGCTGTTGATCGTAACATCAAAGGTTGCAGGCTGGCCGGCAAGCTCCGGTTTGTTCGGATACTCTTCCGGGAATGTTACTTCGATCGTTTTTGTTGTTCCGATCTGTGCGCCGATCAGTCCGGACTCAAATCCGTCGATCATCGTTCCGCTTCCGATCGTCAGAGACTGTCCCTGAGCGCTTCCGCCTTCAAAGACTTCACCGGTAGAAGCAAGCTTTCCGACATAATCAATGTTCAGTGTATCACCATCAGCAACAACGCCTTCTGTAACTTCATTCGTTACAGACTGGGACTGCAGGATGCTGGTGATGTACTGCTGAATCGCATCGTCTGTAACTTCCACATCCGTCTTCAGAACTTCGATCGTGCTGTAATCTTCAACCGTCTGTTTTGGCTTCGGTTTGCCCTGGAACCATCCAAGTTTAATTGCAACAAAGGCAAGGCAGGCAAGTACGATGACTGCGCAAACAACGATGACGATCACATTCGTTTTATCCAGTTTTCTTTTCTTCTTGATGATCGGAGGCTCTTTGACCGGAGCTACGGACTTCACCGTGTCTGCAGTGACTTCTGCTTTTTCAACTGCTGCGTCAACTGCTGCTTCTTCCGCTTTTTCCTGTTCGATTGCAGCTTCTTCGAGAGCACCGCCTGCAACAGCGATATCTTCCAGCACTTCTACGCCTTCCGCTCTCACATACTCTGCTGCAGCACCGGTTTCGGTCTCAGACTCTTCAATCGTTTCCACGATCTCGTCAGAAACCTCTGCGACTTCTTCTACAGCTTCTTCCACATCTTCTTTTAACTCAGCTGCTGTTTCCTCTGCAGCTTCCGTTACTTCTGCTGCAGTTTCTGTTACTTCTGCCACTTCTTCCGCAGCATTTTCTGCGGCTTCTGCTGCTGTGTTCTCAGCAGCTTCTGTTACTTCTTCTGTAATTTTTTTGTCTTCCATTTATCAAAACCTCATTTCTAACGGTATGCATACCAAATGATTTTAGCACACCGAATGATAATAATAAAGAACAAATTATTCGGTCCGCAGGGCCACGACCGGATCCTGTTTTGCTGCTTTGTTTGCCGGGATCAGTCCTCCGATCATAGTGATCACGATACTGATCAGGATCAGGATTCCGGCGCTGACCGGCGGCAGCGTCGCACTCAAAACGGTTGAATCCATCAGGCTGTGCACGATCGCGTTGATCGGTATGATCAGCAAAAGCGTGATGCCGACACCGATGATTCCGGACAGACAGCCGATAATAAACGTCTCTGCGTTGAACACATTGGAGATGTTGCGTTTTGATGCGCCAAGTGCACGGAGCACACCAATCTCCTTGGTTCTCTCAAGAACAGAGATATGGGTTATGATTCCGATCATGATGCAGGATACAAAGAGGGAGACACCGACAAATCCGATCAGAACATACGAGATCGCATCGATGATCGTTGTGATCGAAGTCGTGATCAGCGCCACATAATCCGTATATGTGATCTTGTTTTCCTCTTCTGCACCATCGTTATATGTTTTAATGGAATCCGAGATTCCGTCCTTGCCTTCAAACGTATCCGCATAAAGACTGATCATGGCCGGAGCATCATAATTGATCAGTCCGAATTTTTTCATGTTTCCGTCATAACTCGAAACACCGATCATCCGGTCATACACTTTCGTCAGAGAGCTCCGTGTCGCGATATTTTCCAGCCAGTAGCGGACAACCTCCGTCATATCTCCTTCCGATGTGGAGAACGACATATCCTCAAACGCACTGCTGAGTCCGCTGAGATCCATGCCACTGAAGTCCAGGCCGCTCAGGTCCAGACCGCTGAGGTTCAGCTTGCTCAGATCAAGTCCGCTCAGATCGATATTTTTCAGATCAATGCCTGACAGATCGAGATCTTTCAGGTCAAGACCCTTCAGATCAATATCACTCAGATCGATCTTGCTGAAATCGAGCTTACTGAAGTCGATCTTGCTGTAATCCAGTTTGCTCAGATCGATTTCTTCAAAACTAAAGTCGCTGAAGTCCAGGCTGCTGAAATCGATTCCGCTCAGATCCAGTGTGCTGAAGTCGATCTTGCCGAGCGCTTCTACCAGTTCTTCCAATGTCGCCGCATTCTCCAGATCCAGGATTTCCTGCGGGAGCGCATCCGGAAGCTGTTCCTGAATCAGTTTCAGAATATTCTGCAGATTATTCAGAACACCCTGCTCAAGTACCTGCTTTGCAAGATCCTCCATCAGATCCGGAAGGATTTCCTCCTGGAACTGGGACGCCGCTTCTTTCATGACTTTGTCCATGACCTTCGGCATGACTTCTTCCATCACCTTTGGCATGACCTGCTCCATGATCTTCGGCATCACCTGATCCATGACCTGTTTCATCACGTTCTGCATCGCCTGCTGCATGACCTCTTCCATGGCTTTTTGGATCTGGCCCTGGAGGCTGCTCATCATCTGTGTCATAGCGGACTGCATTGCAGACTGGATGGCAGCACCGAGCTTCTGCTGGATCACCGGAGCGATCTTTTCACTGAGTTCGCTCATCTGTGTTGTGATCAGCGCCTTCATTACCCCCTCATAATCGATCATCATCAGGGTTGAAATGGACTGCTCTTTTTCTTCGCGGGAAAGGCCTCGCAGATAGGTCCGTGCTTTTTTCGCCTTTGTTTTATCATCCGGTTCATCCGTCGTAAACGGCTGTCCGGAAAGAACGTCCGTCTCCGGAGCGGCTTTCTGTGCCTGGATCACTTCGCTGTTATTTCCGCGGTCGATGATATGATCCGTCAGAAGCGTTGTGTAGCAGACACTGGTATCCAGACTTTGAATATCCGAATCTTCCGCGGCTTTGACGATTCCGACGATCCGCAGTTTGATCCCGCGCTCCACGGCTTTTTCAAGTTCCTCATCCTCTGCCGGAATGGCGGAAAAGGTTCCGCTTTTATTTTTTTTGTATAAATCACTGGCTGTTACCAGATAGAATTCATGGTCACAGATGTCCTGGAAGCGGAAGGACATTTCGTCCGGCGTTTCATCTTTTTCCACTTTGCGGACGGCATTCCGGTACTGCTCCTTTGTGATCAATCCGAGCTGGTACATGACACCGGAAGAAAGACTTCCGTTCCGGTTCAGAACAAGAACGACCTCATCATAACTGTCCGGCCAGTTTCCATATACGACGTCATAGTTATCCTTTACCAGCGCGCTGACGGTATCCCCGTTCGCACCGGCCATCATTTCCGAAAAATTGGCCGCATTCGAGCTCTCTCCGCCCCCGAACATGGTCGACATATTGCTCATCATCAGCGTACGGGCCTGCATCAGATTGCCGAGGACATTGTCCTGATCCTCAAACTCTGAAGTGACATCCACATCCGTATCCACGAGCTTGTGGTCTGCGTCGTACGAGTACGCTTTAAAATCTACATTATAGTTATAAACAATTCCGTTCTCACCGATATATTTATGGATCTCACTCGACGGATCATCCAGATATTTTTTAAACGCAGTCAGGTTGTTTTCCTTGATCCCGGTCGTGACTGCCGAACTGGCTTCGATGTCCCAATAGCTGACATAGACTTTGTCCGGGTCCCTCTCTTCCTCTTCTTCCGTTTCTTCCCCTTCCTGCGCCTCTGCACCGTTGCCCATAAGCGATGCAAAATCCAGACTGGTGGAATTGATCGTGATCGGATAGGAAGCCATCGTATCCCGCTGGATCTTATCGATGTACTGATTGACACCCGTAGAAAGCGAAAGGATCAATGCGATTCCGATAATACCGATCGAGCCGGCAAACGAGGTCAGGATCGTCCTTCCTTTTTTTGTCCGCAAGTTACTGAAGCTTAATGCCAGAGATGTCAGAAAAGACATGGAAGACTTTCTGCTGCCCTTCTCTTTTTTTGCTCCGGCAGCTTTTGCATCTGCTGCCTGCGCTCCTGCAGTCTCCGCGCCTGCTTCTGCACTTTCCGCAGCAAGCGCCGCGCCTGCTGCAGCGCCAACAGGCACAGAAATATCTGCAGCGATATCGGCATCCGTATATGGCATACTGTCATCTGTGATCTTTCCGTCTTTTAAACGCACGATCCTGGATGCATATTCCTCCGCGAGTTCCGGGTTATGGGTGACCATCACAACGAGCCGGTCTTTCGCGACCTCTTTCATCAGATTCATGACCTGGATACTGGTCTCGGTATCCAGCGCACCTGTCGGTTCATCCGCAAGGAGGATATCCGGATCATTGACCAGTGCACGGGCAAGTGCAACTCTCTGCATCTGTCCGCCGGACAGCTGATTCGGCTTTTTGTTCACATGATCCGCAAGACCGACTTCCGTCAGCGCTTTCCTTGCACGCGCTTTCCGTTCTTTCGCGGAAAGGCCGGCAATCGTTAATGCCAGCTCAACATTGGAAAGGATCGTCTGATGCGGGATCAGGTTATAGCTTTGGAACACAAAGCCGATCGAATGGTTGCGGTAGGTGTCCCAGTCCCGGTCATTATATTCCCGTGTCGAGACTCCGTTTATGATCAGATTTCCGTCGTCATAGCGATCCAAACCGCCGATAATATTCAGCAGTGTTGTCTTTCCGGAACCGGAAGGCCCCAGAATTGCAACGAACTCACTATCACGCAGATTGAGACTGACGTCATCAAGCGCGCGCTGGATCAACTCTCCTGTACGGTATTGTTTGGAAATATGCTGGATCTGTAACATAGGAAATCAGACTTACTTCTTTCATTAATTTAACAGCTACTATAATAGCAATTCTTGTCCACTTTGTGAAACGAAATCGAAGATCTGTATAAAGTTTTTTGTTGAGACGACTTTTGGTTTATGCTATTCTAACGGTTGATTTTGTTGTTAGGAAAGAAGGCGTTAAAAACATGGAAGAAACAGAGCAGAAAATCTCTTTGAAAACTGTTATTTCCGAATTTTTTTCTCATCACAAACAGTACAGTCTCAGGCAGATCCTGAGTGCAGCTTATATCCCTGCTGCGCTTATATATCTTGAATTTTTCTTCCGCCTGCTTTCGGTACAGGAGCCTCTGACAGGACTCAACTTTCTTGGCATCATTTTCGCATCTCTGGCCGGCGGACTTCTGATCGACCTGCTCTGCTCGATCACCAAAAATGAAGTTCTGAACCGGTGGATCGCGTTTATCCTGCTTCAGCTGATCTCTGCAGGCTTTATGCTCCTGCATTTTGTAAAGCTGGAATTCAGTATTTATATCGGCCCCCAGTCCATCATCGGCGGCGCAAACGGGATCACCCAGCACGCCGGAAACTATATTACGGACATCATTCTCGGAAACTGGCCGACGATTGCGATACTTGAAGTCCCGGCGCTCGCGTTCCTGATTCTCGGAATTATTCTGAAGCTCTTTACCTTCCGCCGTTTCAAGGCGCTCGGTTATATCCAGATCCTGATGATCGTGGTAATCTTTGAGGCTGCTGCTGCCGTCCCTTACTGCAACATGAGCCCTTCCTGGGAGCTTCTGACCAGCGAATTTGACTATGATATCGCAGTCCGTACTTTTGACCTTCAGACGGCAACAAAGCTGGATGTGCTTTACAGTATCTTTTCAAACCCATGGAAACAAAGTTATATCATCGACAAAGATACGCCTCCGGAGATCGGCGATCCGTCCGAGTATAATATGATCCGCATCGACTTTGACAAACTCATAGACGAGAGCACAAATATCAATATCTCCCGGATCCATGAATACGTAAACAGTCTGGAGCCATCCAAAAAGAATGAATACACGGGACTGTTCAAAGGCAAGAACCTGATCGAGATCACGGCGGAATCCTACACACCGTATATCCTTGATCCGGAGCTGACACCGGTTCTTTACAAGCTGGTCCATAACGGTATTGTCTTTGAAGATTATTACCAGCCGCTCTGGAGCGGTTCCACAACGACCGGTGAATTTCAGATTCTGACAGGTCTTTTGCCGTCCAACGGATATTACTCGATGCTCAAGACCAAAGATAACAATATGTATCTGACGATCGGCAATCAGCTGCTTCGCGAAAACTATACCAGCCTTGCCTTCCATAACGGCACCTATGATTATTTCGACCGGAACCTGACGCACTGCAACCTGAGCTATTCCCGGTTCTTTGCAAACGGCAGCGGCATGACCGGCCTTTCCGGCAGCAGCGCATGGCCGCAGAGCGATGTGGAGATGATGGAGTTTTCCATCCCGCAGTTCGTAGGCAGACAGCCCTTCAATGCCTATTTCATGACACTGAGCGGTCACTCCAAATATGACTGGAAGAATTTTATCGTCCGGAAAAATATCGAAGAAGTCCGCAACTGGGCGGAAAAGAATAATAAGCAGTATACCGAGGCGGTCCTCAGCTATTTCGCAGCAAATCTGGAATTTGAAAAATCCATGGAATACCTGCTGAAAGAGCTGGATCAGGCCGGCGTGCTTGACAATACCGTCATCGTTATGACCGGTGACCATTATCCGTACAGTCTCTCCGACGACTATGTCATTGATGAAGACGGCTATGTGCAATACTTTGATGTGGAACAGCATCTGATCAATCTCTTCGGTTTCAAGCCGGAAACAGAACAAGATTACAGCCACAACTCCCTCGTGATCTGGACGCCTTCTCTCGACGGCGAACATTCGATTCACGTGACAGAGCCGGTCTGCAGTGTGGACATCCTGCCGACGCTTTCCAATCTGTTTGGTCTGGAGTTCGATTCCCGTATGCTGGCAGGACGGGACGTCTTTGCAGAAAACAAGGAGCCGCTGGTAATCTTCCTGAATTACAACTGGCTGACAGACCGTGGCTACTTTAACGCAGATACCCGGGAATACACCCCGAACGAAGGCTGCTCATTTGACGGCGCCGGAGATCCGAAGTTTGCCTCTGACAAAGAGTACGTGGATTACATCAATGGAATTGTCCGGAACAAGATGACGTTTTCGCAGAATGTTCCGTTGTACGACTACTACAATATCGTTTTCGGTGAAAAATAATCTTATTGGAGTGTTTTTTCCCAGCTGCCAGCTTGAGCGGAGCACTTAGCGAAAGCAAGCGCAAGCGCAGCTTGAGTTTAGTGCGTGCCATGCATTGCCCTTAACGAGCGCTTGCGCGAGTTTAGTAGCAATGTAATGGCCCAGCTCTCAGTACCCTCGTTGGCGCTATCTCGCTGCGCTCGATGTCCGTTCTCGGGCAATGGCTGTTCGTGCAAGCACGACAGCCGCTGCCCTCACTTCGCTCATGACGCGCACTCGGGTACATGGACCGCTGGCGCAGGCAGCTGATAGGAAGGAAAAAACACTCCATATTTCTCTTATCATCTCCCAAAAAACAATTATTCTTCCAAAAAAATAGCAAATATAGTATGATAATTTGTGAAGTTTTGATAACAACGAAGCAACGTTCTCACAGATTTATTCGTGATGACATTTTAGGAGGTACACTATGTCCGAGAAGATCAAACTGGAATTAGATCCAACCGTTCCATCCCTGGATCTGGAATCTTTGCCAACCGTAGCTCCGGTCTCCGCACCGATCGATACCGTAGCTGCAAAACAGCCGGAAGAGACCGTTTCTGCACATTATATGGATGATGTCAACCTGACGGAAGAAGAACAGAAGATGGTTGATGATTTCGCGGAGCAGATCGACCTTTCCAACACCAATATCGTCCTGCAGTACGGTGCTGCAAGCCAGAAAAAGATTGCAGACTTTTCCGACAGCGCGCTGGAAGGTGTGAGAACAAAAGATCTGGGCGAAGTCGGCAACGCGATCGCATCTCTGGTCGCTGAGCTGAAAGGTTTCCAGGTTGGTGAGGAAGAGAAAAAAGGCATCGCCGGATGGTTTAAGAAAAAAGGAAATAAGCTGACACAGCTGAAAGCCCGCTATGACTCTGCGGATAAGAACGTAGACAAGATCTCCGGTGTTCTGATGGATCATCAGAACCAGCTGACGACGGACATCGTGATGATGGACAAGATGTACGAATCCAACCTCACCTATTTCAAAGAGCTGACCATGTACATCCTCGCCGGCAAGAAGGCACTTGAGAAAGCACAGAAGACCACGCTTGTAGAGCTGCAGAACAAAGCAAAGGAAAGCGGACTGACAGAAGATGCACAGGCAGCAAACGACTATGCTGCTCTCTGCGATCGTTTCGATAAAAAGCTTTACGACCTGGAACTGACCCGGACGATCAGCATGCAGATGGCTCCGCAGATCCGTCTGATCCAGAACAGCGATACACTGATGGTCGAAAAGATCCAGTCCACGCTGAACAATACGATCCCGCTCTGGAAGAACCAGATGGTCCTTGCGATGGGCATGATCCATTCCGAAGAAGCGATGAAGGCGCAGAAGGAAGTAAACGATCTGACCAACGAACTGATCCGTAAGAATGCAGAACAGCTGCATCAGGGTTCTGTTGAGATCGCACAGGAAAGCGAACGTGGTATTATCGATATTGAAACCGTAACTCACGCAAATGAAGAGCTGATTGCTTCTCTTGACGAAGTGATCAAGATTCAGGAAGACGGACGCATCAAACGCCGCGTGGCAGAAGATCAGCTGGGTCAGGTAGAGATGCAGCTGAAGCAGAAGCTCCTCGACATCAGAAATGCTGAGCTGAAGTCCACGGACGACAGCATCCAGTAATGGAAAGATAATTATGAAGAATAAACGTTCTTTGGGATGCCTCTCCGGAGGAATCGTACTGATTGTAATCGTAGTCGCATTGGCACTGATCCGTAAATTTGTGCCTTCCGTTTTTTCTGCGTTCGCCTGGATCGCCGGAATCGCGGCTGTGGTACTGATCGCCGTGATCGTGCTGATCGTACTGCTTGCGAACAAAGCAGTAAAATCCCTGAAGAAGAGTGATCCGAGTCCGAATCCGGATCCTGTGCAGACACAGACCGGAACCGCCGGACTTCCGCCGGAACAGGCTGAAATCATTAATAAAGGCAGAGCCGACCTGCTGAATGTCCGCCGGATTCTTTCCAGGATCCACAACTTCGAGATCAGTAAAGCAGGCAACGATATCTGCGCTTCTCTGGATAAACTCCTGCAGACGCTGCGGGAAAAACCGGAAAAGATCAAAGGGTGCCGCCAGTTTCTGAATTATTATATCCCGACGCTGGCTGATGTCCTGACGAAATACAACCGTCTGGAAACAAACGGTGTTGTCACAGAAGAAAATACGGAAAAGGTCAAGAATTTCCTGATCGACTTCCGCAAGGCTTCCGGAAAACAGTATCAGAGTCTGTTTGAAGATGACAAACTGGATATGACGGTGGACATCGAAGCTATGACGATCGCGATCAAACGGGACGGCCTGCTGGATGAAGATATGGCCTCCTCTGTCCGGAGAAACACCGCCTCCCCTGAGCGGGGACAGGAACCGTCACCCATGATCATTGACGCGCCGGATCACACGGTTTACGTGGAAGACGGGATGAGTGTTACCGATGCTGTCAATCAGGCCGCAAAGGAGACGCAGCCCGAGAAAGAAAAAGATCCGGTCCATTAGAAGAACTGATCATACCAGACCAGGAACGTATAAATCGTCCATACTTTTTTGTAGCAATCCTGCTTGCCGTTCTTAAAAGCGGCAAGCAGTTTGTTTATTTTCGGAATATCAAAAAAGCGGGCGGCACTCTCGCTGCCGAAGGCTTTCCGAATCTGTTCATACAGATCGTCTTCTTTCATCCACTCCCTGAGGGGAACCGGAAAGCCAAGCTTTTTCTTTTTATAAGCTTCGTTCGGGATCACTTTGGAAGCGGCAAGCCGCAGCGCCGGCTTTGTCGTTTCATGATTGATCTTTGCTGCTTTCGGAAGCGTCCGCGCAACCTCATATACCTTCTGATCCAGGAACGGCGTCCGCGCTTCCAGACCGAACATCATCGTATTGCGGTCAACCGCATGGAGGAAATCCCGCACCAGCCAGAAATAAAAATCGATCGTCTGCCGTTTGACCATACCGGAATCCTTTTCATGGCCTGCAAAAAACGGAGCCGTGATCTCACGGGTACTGATCTGGTTCTTATTCTTTACAACGGACTGTGCTTCTTTATCGCTGAAGACTCTACCGAGCCCGATATATTCGCTTTCCAGTTTTCTTCCGCGGCGGTAAATAAAGTTCCGCCCCGGAAATTCCGGCAGGAGGCCTGCCACAGCCGAAGCTGCCCGGCGAAGGAAATACGGGATCTTCATATACCATCCCTGATCGATCTCTTCGCGATATGAAAGGTAGCCTCCAAACAGCTCATCCGCCCCTTCTCCGCTGGTAACGACCTTTACATATTCCGCGGCTTTCTGCGCAACAAAATACAGGGCGATCGCCGCAGGATCTGCAAGCGGCTCGTCCATATGGTATTGGATAGAAGGAAAGGCGCGCAGATAATCCTCTTTTGTGATCTGTCTGGAATAGTTTTCGATCCCGAGTTTTTCCGAAAGATCTTTTGCGTAGGAGATCTCATCATAGCGTGGATCTGCGTATCCGACCGTAAATGTTTTTGCAGGTTTCGCCAGGGATACCAGATAAGAGGAATCTATGCCGCTGGATAAAAATCCGCCGATCTCCACATCTGCAAAACCGTGTGCCTCTACCGAATCCCGCATGGCATCTCCGATTCGCTCTGCAGTTGATTCCGGCTCGTAGGAATTTCCCTCCTCAAGATCCAGCCGGAAGAATTCACGGATCCGGAGATCCCCATCTTTCCAGAGCATCTGATGCCCGGGTTCGAGACGAAAGACCCCTTTAAAAAAGGTCTCTTCCGTCGGCGTCGAATTGAAGCAGAGATACGACGCTAAAATCGTTTCGTTAAATTCCTTTCGAAACTCCGGATGATCCAGAAACGCTTTGACCTCGGAAGCAAACAAAAGCCCATTTTCCGTTTTGTAGTAATATAAGGGTTTGATCCCCCAGGGATCTCTGGCAAGAAAAAGCTGCTGTTCATTTTTATCCCATAGCGCGAAGCCATACATGCCGCGCAGTTTTTTCGGAAGCTCACTGCCCCACTCTTCAAAGCCGTGCACCAGAACTTCCGTATCGGATTTCGTGGAAAAGACATGTCCCGCCTGTTCCAGCTCTTTCCGGAGCTCGCGGAAGTTGTAGATCTCGCCGTTAAAAACCACGACGATATTTCCGTTCTCATTATAAATCGGCTGGTCGCCGGTATTCAGATCAATGATCGCAAGACGCCGGTGGCCGAGCCCGCAAAGTTCGTCCGAGAAGAAGCCTTCCCCGTCCGGCCCTCTGTGGGCGATCCGATCCGTCATCTGTTTCAAAACATTCCGATCGATTCCGTTGCTGCTGATATATCCTGCGATTCCACACATAATCCGTTTTGCTCTTTCTTTCAAAAAATCAGGGTCTCTAACAGTTTCCTGCTAAAGACCCCTTTGCCTTTACTGCATTACATTGTACACCTGCAATGAAACAGCGTCAATTCGCGTTTCATCCGCATCCATCAGACGTTGATCTCTTCTTCCTCTACGCCTGCATCCTTCGTATACGGTTTGATCTTCTCGAGATATTTCTCCACCTGTTCCGGGCAGCGTCCGATAAACTTACTCGGATCAAGCACGTCGCGGATCTCCTCTTCCGTCATACGGAATTCCGGATGGGAAGCAAGGTCTTTCAGCAGATCAAACGCTTCTCCGTTTTTCTTCTTTGCAACGGCTGCCATCGAGCAGGTACGGATGATCTCGTGCAGCTGCTGACGGTCGCCGCCACGCTTCACTGCTTCCATCATGATATTTTCGGTTGCATTAAACGGCAGGAACTCGGCAACGGCTTTTTCGATCACTTTCTCATTGACGCGAAGTCCCTTCAGAACATTGTTCAGAAGCTTCAGGATCGCATCCGCACAGAGGAATGCTTCCGGCATGGAGATTCTCTTATTTGCGGAATCATCCAGGGTTCTCTCAAGCCACTGTGTCTGCGCTGTCATGTGCGCATTCAGAGCATCTGCGATCAGATAACGGCTGAGAGAACAGATCCGCTCACTGCGCATCGGGTTTCTCTTATATGCCATTGCAGAAGATCCGATCTGGCTTTCTTCGAATGGTTCTTCAATCTGGCCGTCATGCTGCAGAAGACGGATATCCGTTGCGATCTTCGATGCGCTTTGCGCAAACAGGCTCAGCACATTGATGATACGGCTGTCTTCTTTTCTCGGATAGGTCTGTCCGTTTACTTCATAGATTTCATCAAAATCGAAGGCGGAAGCGATCTTCCGGTTCATCTCATCGATCTTGCTTGTATCGCCTTCAAACAGCTCCATAAAGCTTGCTTCGGTTCCGGTCGTTCCGCGGCAGCCTAAGAATTTGATCGTGCTGATCACATGATCGATGTCTTCGAGATCGCTGACAAGATCACGGATCCAGAGGGAGGCTCTTTTGCCGACGGTAACAAGCTGTGCCGGCTGATAATGGGTGTAACCCAGGGTCGGTACGGCTTTGTATTTCTCTGCAAATTCAGATGCGGAACGGATCGCCGTACGCAGCTTTTCGCGAATATCGCAAAGTGCTTCGCGGTAAAGGATCAGGTCCGCGTTATCCGTAACATAGCAGCTGGTCGCGCCGAGATGGATGATGCCTGCTGCCGAAGGAGCTGCAAGGCCGTAAGCGTATACATGCGCCATAACATCATGCCGTACTTCTTTTTCTCTTTTTGCCGCTGCTTCAAAATCGATGCTGTCTTTATTTGCTTTCAGTTCATCTACCTGCTCCTGTGTGATCGGAAGACCCAGGTCATGTTCTGCCTGTGCAAGTTCGATCCAGAGGGATCTCCAGGTTTTGATACGGGTCTCGTGTGAGAAGAGCTTCAGCATATATTCGGATGCGTATCTCTGAGATAAGGGGGATTCGTATTTTTCGTACATGCGTTTATCCTTTCCATGTCTGTCGTAAATATCGTTCAATGTTTTAATATCATAACTGCAAGCAGTCAATCTTTCAAGATTCTTCCTAAAAGAAGATCTGCAGGATCGTTCGGATCCCGCAGATCTTTATTTCAATCGTTATACCAGGAACAGCAGATAGCCGTAATTCGGGATCGGCCAGTATTTCTCCGCTGTCATCGTCTCCGCTTCATCGCAGACCGCACGCAGTTCCTTCATCTTCGACAGGATATTGTCACGGATATAATATCCGCTTTCCTGTACATTTTTGATCTTCTGCGCCTCTTTCGTAATTTCCGCCAGTTCAAGATTCAGGCGGTCAATTTCATCTGCGATTCCGGAAAGCTTCCGGATCAGGCGGCTCTCATAGCGGCATCCCAGTTCCGGATCAAACTGTCTCTTCGTGTTTACGGTTTCAGAAAGGTCCTTCAGATAGGCTTCCACTGCCGGAAGGATCTGTTTGTCCGTCATATCTGTCATCGTTCTTGCTTCGATCAGCACGGTCTTGCA
>CAZOHB010000043.1:0-17128 GCA_964579345.1 uncultured Parasporobacterium sp. | reverse complement strand
AGATCCCGGTGACCTACGACGGATCAGACACCGATGTTGTGGAACTCTATAACAATCCGCAAAACTACGATGTCTCAGATCCGGACGGTGTGGCAGATATTATCGTAAAAGAAAACCTCGATAAGACGATGGCTGTAAATAATGTTTCTGCTGTTGTCTTCGACTGGAGAGGTTTTGATACCCTGGGCGAATCTTTCATCCTGCTGACAGCTATTGCAGGATCTTTCGTGATCCTCGGGGTCCATGTAAAGAAAACAAAGGCTGACGGAAAGGAGGAGAAAAAATGAAATTCAAAAGCGGAATTACCGAAAAGAATGTCATCGTGAAATGTGCCGCAGATAAGATCCTTCCTTTCTCTCTGGTATTCGGACTGTATATTATCCTGTTCGGAACCATCAGCCCGGGCGGCGGTTTCCAGGGAGGTGTGATCACCGCATCTGCCGTCCTGCTGCTCTTTATCGGACACGGATATGCAACCGCCTCCGATGCGGTAAAACAGGAAGTTCTGCGGGTTGCAGAACCTCTCGGCGCAACGCTGTATGTGATTTTAGGTCTTTGCGGCATCGTTCTCGGTGCAGTCTTCTGCCGCAACGTCTTCTTTGCGGATGGAAAGATCGGCGATCTGATCAGCGCAGGAAATATTACCTTCATGGGCTGGACGGTCGGCTTCAAAGTACTGACCGGAATCGGCTTCCTGATCCTGCTCATGCTTGGACTTTTAGCGCCGGAGTTTAAAAAATCAAGTGCGGACGGCTATGAGCTGATGACCGACGAAGATGACGATGAAGAAATGGAGGACGAGAAATGATTATTATCAATTATATCGCGTCTGCCCTGCTCATCGCTCTCGGTCTGTACGCGGTCTGTACGAAAAAGAATTTAATCAAGATCGTCATTGGTCTTGGCGTGATCGATTACGGCATCAACCTGCTGATCGTAAGCGCCGGCTTCAATGACGGAGGCACAGCTCCGATCTTTACGATCTCCGATCTGCTGAACGGCGTTGCCTCACATTATTTTGTGGATCCTGTTCCGCAGGCTCTTACCCTGACGTCGATCGTCATCGGTGCCTGCGTGGATGCGATGGCTCTGGTCCTTGTGATCAAGCTCTTCCAGAAATACGGATCCATTGATGCAAGCGAGATAAGGAGGATGCGCGGATGATGAATATAATGCAGCATTTTCCGGTTATCGCGGTCATGTCTCTCTTCCTTGGCGCGTTCCTGGTAGAGATCTTCGGCCGGAAAAATAAAATTGTACGAAATATCATAACGATGGTCTTTGTGGCGATCTCCTTCCTTTGCATCATCGCTCTGATCAAGCCTGTCTTCTTTGACGGCGAAGTGATCTCCTACTGGCTCGGCGGCTGGGAACCGGTCTCCGGCTACGCGATCGGCATCGGATATGAAATCGACGCACTGAATCTTTTCTTTGCGATCCTTGTCGTCCTGACCTTTACCCTGTCCGGGATCTACTCTCTCCGTTATATGGAGCGGGATGATCACCTCGGACATTATTACACACTGTACCTGATGCTTTCCGGCGGCGTGCTGGGTCTTGTGCTCACCGGAGACATCTTCAATATGTACGTCATGGTCGAGATCATGACCTTTGCGGCCGTCGCGCTGACCGCTTTCCGGAATTACAAAAAAGGCGCACTGGAATCCGCCTTTAAATATCTGGTGATCGGCTCGGTCGGATCCGGCTTTACCCTGACGGGAATCTGCCTGATCTACATGCAGTGCCACACCCTGAATATGGCGCAGATCTCTTCCATGCTTGCAGGAAAGCTGACGCCTACGACAATTCTTGCGCTTGCCCTTGTTTTCATCGGCTTCGGCGTAAAGAGCTTTATGGTTCCGTTCCACACACCGGCGGCAGACGCCTACGCGACGGCTCCGACTTCTGTTTCCATGATCTTTTCCGGCATGGTCAACAAAGCCGGTGTTTATGGAATGATCCGTCTTCTGTTCGTCGTCTTTATGGCAATGGATCAGACGGCAATGCAGATCCTGCTCACGGCCTTCGGTACGATCACGATGTTTATCGGCGTTACGATGGCTCTGGCACAGCATGACTTCAAACGCCTGTTAGCGTTCCACAGTATCTCGCAGATCGGCTATGTCCTTGCAGCCTGCGGTTTAGGTACAGCGCTTGGTGTTTCCGGCGGAATCTTCCACGCCATGAACCACACGCTGTTTAAAGGACTGCTCTTCCTTTGCGCAGGTGCTGTATATTATGCAACCGGAACAACCAACCTGGATAAACTGGGCGGCCTTTCCAAACGCATGCCGAAGACAACGATCTGTTTCCTGATCGGCGCGTTTTCCATTTCCGGTCTGCCTCCGTTTAACGGTTTTGTATCAAAATGGATGATCTATCAGGCTGCATGGAACAAAGGTGTGGAGACCAACAATTTCTTCTATGTATTTGTCACGGTCGCCGCAGTCGTTGTTTCCGTCATGACGCTGGCATCCTTTATCAAAGTAACGCAGGCGGTCTTCTTCGGACAGCCTTCCGAAAAATGCGTCAATGCAAAGGAAGTTCCGCTCTCCATGCGGATCCCGATGTGGATCATGAGCGCGCTCTGTATCCTGGTCGGTATCTTCTACAGCTTTGTAAACACGCATCTTCTCACCCCTGCAGCGAATGCGGTATTTAACGTCACGAACTATATCGACAAGATGATGGGCGCAGGCTATGCAGCTTCCGCAGGCATCACGGATACTCCGATCGCCCCGGCGCAATTAAGCTACTGGGATCCGATCCTCTGGCTGATCCTGTTCGTGATCATGATCGCCGCTGTCTGCATCGTCGTCCTTACGGGAAGACGTACCCGCGGAGAAGTTCTGGTCAACAAATCAAACACAGAAGTCGATGGCAAGTATGCGACCTTCTTCGGCGGTGAAAAGAGCGAGCACTCCCATGTTGCCGGAAGCGACCTTTTCTGGGGCTTCAAAAAGAACTGGGGCGGTTACTTTAAATTTATGCGGGGCATGCACTCCGGTGACGTGAATGACTATTCACTCTACACCGTCGTTGCTGCCGCTGTGATCATTGTAGTCATATTCATCTTTATACATTAAGGAAAGGAGGTTTCGAGATGTCAGTATTAGGTTCTGTTTTATTAATTCTCTTTCATGTATTAGTATTCCCGGGCTTCCTTTTCGTGTTTGTCTGCGGTCTGCTCCTTGCAGGGATCGACCGTAAGATCCTGGCAAGAATGCAAAAGCGTGTCGGCCCTCCGCTCCTTCAGCCGTTTTATGATTTCTTCAAGCTGATGGGAAAAGAGACGATCATCCCTGCAGCTGCAAATAAAACGGTTTACCGGATCGCGCCGATCGCGGCTCTTGCATCCCTCGTGGTAACGATGAACTTTATCCCGGTCTTCAGCTTCAGCTCTTTCAGCTTCAGCGCGGACATCATCGTGATCATCTATCTGCTTACGATCCCGGCTGTGGCCCTGATCGTCGGCGGAAGTGCGTCCGGCTCGCCGTTTGCAGGCGTCGGTATCTCCCGTGAGATGGTAACGATGATCAGCTATGAGCTTCCGCTGATCCTGATCCTTTTGGCAGTAGCGAAAGCGGCAGGCGGAGATACGCTCTGCTTCTCCCTCAAAGGGATCGTTGAATGGCAGCAAAGTTCCTGCCTTGGAATTGCGCACTGGCCTCTGATTCCTGCGGCTCTCGCGATGCTGCTGGTCATTCCTGCAGAAGTAGGAACACAGCCGTTCGATACCGCAGAAGCGGAGACAGAGATCTGTGAAGGACCGCTGATCGAATACAGCGGTGCCCCGCTCGGCATTTTCAAGCTCAATACAGCGATCAAGATGTTTATCATGACGAGCCTTTTTACCTGCCTGTTCTTCGGCGGGATCGATACGGGTATCGTCGCCCTGAACGCCCTGATCCTGTTTGCGATTGACGCCGGACTTACGATCCTTTGCATGACCTTTATTCATGCGATCACGGCCCGCCTTAAGATCGAACACTTATTTAAGTTTTACTGGACCATCGTTTCAGGTCTTGCATTGCTCAGCCTGATCCTTGTCTGGATCGGCCTGTAAAATTTTAACTCATTCCGAAAGGATTAGATCATGTTTAAAAAACTAATTGCATCTTCCACAGCAAAATCGCCGTGGATCTATCATATCAATACCGGTTCATGCAACGGCTGCGACATTGAGCTTGTCGCAGTACTGACCCCACGCTATGACGCGGAACGTTTCGGTTTTAAACTGGCAGGAACTCCGCGGCATGCGGACATCGTTGTCGTATCCGGACCGATCACAAGTCAGTCTAAAGAACGACTGATCCGAACCCTTGAGCAGGTTCCGAAGCCGTTCTGTGTTGTTTCTTTAGGCTCCTGCCCACGCTCCGGCAATGTATTCAAAGGCAGCTACTCGATCGAAGGTCCGCTGGAAAAATACGTGCATGTCGACGTCTCTGTGGCAGGCTGCACGCCGAAACCGGAGGCTGTTATCGAAGGCCTTTACACCGCTGCACAGATCTTAAAAGAAAAACGTCTGGCAATGGCAAACGGCGTTTCAGCAGAACCGGAAGAAGCCCCGGAAAGTGAGGTGCAGAAATGAAATTTCCATTTGCAAAAGAAGCTGTAAAGAATCTCTTTTCCAAACCGAGCACAGAAAACTTCCCGAAATATGACGTTCCGGCTAAAAAAGGCTACCGCGGACGTTTAAGCTATGATCCGGAGAAATGCACGAACTGCGGACTCTGCATCCGTGTCTGCTCTCCTTCCGCGATCACAGTTGAGACGACCGTCAGCGAAGACGGAGATACTGAATATATCACAAGAAGTTTTGATATGACTTCCTGTACCTTCTGTCAGACCTGTGAGGACTTCTGTGATACAGGTGCGATCCACTTAACCGAGGATTATCATATGGCGGTCACAGACGCAAATGACCTCATTATTTCCGGAACCAAAACCCGTCAGAAGGTCTATGACTATCCGGAAAAAGGAGACGATTGTGTTTATTGCACGCTCTGCATGAAAGTCTGCCCGAACGAAGCCATTACCGTTGACCGGGCGAAGAAAGAATGGGAAATCGATACAGAGAAATGCGTACAATGCGGTATCTGTATTTCCAAGTGCCCGAAAAAGTGCCTGACGATGTAGCAGGGAACGAACGCAGGCTGTACCCATTACCGTTTCGACCAATCAAATAATATGCATAAAACGAACCCATGATTCATTGCTAAAATCATGGGTTCATTTTATATAAGTATCGCTATGCGCTCAAAAGCCAAACTTTTATTTTATATATTTTCCGACGCGCGAGACCAGAAGGATCGCCAGTCCCAGCTTTACAAGGTCCGGGATAATGAACGGGATCACGCAGGAGCCAAGCGCCGCGCCGAGACCGATCGGTCCGCTCTGCTGTGCATAAACGATCATAAACCATGCCGTTCCGAACGCATAACAGATCAGAAGGCCGATCAAAAGTGCAATGATCCGGATCACCAGTTTCATCTCCGTCAGCTTTTCAAACAGCCAGTAGATCAGTCCCATCAGAATAAAGCCGACGATATATCCTCCGGTCGGTCCGATGATAACACTAAACCCTCCCGAAAATCCTGCGAAGACCGGGACTCCGACAGCTCCGAGAAGAATATAAACAATTACGGAGATCGTTCCGCGCTTTCCGCCGAGCAGCCCGAGGATGCAGAATACCGCAAAGGTCTGCAGGGAAAACGGAACCGCCGTCGGAATGCTGATCCAGGAACATACCGTGATCAGAACCGCCCCAAGCGCCATATAAACAAGATCGATCGTATTCATTTTTCGTTTGCTGATTGCCATTTCTGTCTCCTTTATTCGTTGGTTTCAAACGTCAGAAATCCGTCTTTCGCTTACTATTTCTTTTCTGCTGCCGGCACAGATCTGCTGCCTGAGGGGGAGGCACACAGATCATACCAGCAGCACTCTGCGCAAATATTCTCAAAAGCAGCAGTTAACAGTATCTTATCTTTCGCGCTTTTCGCAAGCACTTCCCATGCAGCCTCCTCGCCCGGGTTGAATCCGCAAGCAAGAATGACTTCCCGATCCATCCGGAGCACCTTTTCCTGTGAGTCACAAATATCATGTCCGATGTTCCGCGGATCTTCTTTCCGATTCGGGCAGGCAAGGCAAAGATCATCGCAGCCATCAATCAACCGGACAGTCTGGTCCGGCCTTTTCCTGAGGGAGTCCGTGACCAGATCCATATGTTTCGTGAATGCTTCATCATAACCATGTCCGCAATAATTCTGTATACACAGAAGATGATGAGGGCGTAATTGAATCATTACAATTTTCATCCAATCTTTAAATCGAGTCTTACCCCTTGAGAGACAATGCGCGGGGAATTCTCTACCAGGTAGTACGAAAGCCGGTCAGCACTCCAACCTTTGGTGTTTGCTACTATAAAACAGAGGTCGACAATTGTCAACCTCTGTTTTATTCGTAAGTTTACAATTCGTTTTGTATGTAACTTCCTAAAGTAACTTCCAGTTTGGAAATTCGAACGGTAGTTAGTCTGAGAAAAAATTCCTGCCGGAACTTACCTTGGGGAACTCTGCTTCTTAGAACACGCAGACTCAAGGAAAATCAAACTCGCCAAAACTTACTTTAGGAAAACTCTGCTTTATAAAATAAGAAGCCCGGGATTCCTGTTCTATCATTTACTGTGTCTTGATTTTCTTCGCCTTCGACCATTTGGAAGTATATTCCACACCTTTTATCAACTTGTATATCCCCATACAACTAACCCCTCCATATAGGGATATTCCGAGTATCCCTGTAGAAGGAGGTCCCTCTGACAGGGATAGTTTGCCTGTAAAAATCAGCTGTTTACAGCCTTGAAATATCCCTGTACAACCACCCCCTTAATATAGGGATATCCCAAGTATCCCTGTAGAAGGAGGTCCCTCTGACAGGGATAGTATGCCCGGAACAGGTCATTCAGTCCCCGAAACTTTTGAAAGATCTTGGAATTGATTTTTAAATAACAACCAGCCCTCTGAACATCTCAGTAAACTGTTTACCGATTTAACTTCTGCCTTCAGGCTTCCTTCACCAGCTTGCCGCAGATATGCTCCGGAACCAGCGCAAACATAAACGTTCCGGGACCGGATTCTCTGATCTCCCGCTCGATATATTCGGTATCATCTGTAAATTTATAGCTGAGTCTGCGGGAGATCTCATAGATCGTGTCTGTATCTTCAATGATCTCAATGTGTCCGAATACGATCACACTTTTAATATTCAGAGCCCACTCGCCTTCCTCGCGGTATCCCTGATCCATAACGCAGTAAGAAGCTTTCGGGTTTTCCCGCATGGCATCGATCTTATGCCCCTTCTTTCCGCTGTGGAAATAGAGCTTGCCGTCTTCCTCGTTATAAAAATGGTCAAGCGGCATGCCGTACGGATATCCGCCGTCTCCGATCAGGGACAAAACGCCCCTCAGTTCTTCTTTTAAAAGCCGGATGCATTCCTCTTCCGGTATCTGCTTTTTGATTCTGGTAAGCGTTCTGAATTCCATATCGACTCCTCCCGGATCGTTTTACTTTTTCTGGAAAATAATCTCCGATTCCGGTTTATCTTATCCGATTCCCTGATGTATTACAACCGTTTGCATCAACTGGAAACTGCCGCCCTTTCTTTCGAAGGAGCGGCAGTTCATTTACCCAAATTGTTTCTCTTGTCTATACAGATATTTACAGCTCATCACTGTATTCCGCTGCGTTCTCACCTGCCATACGGCCGGAGTTCAGGCAGAATGCCATCGTATTTCCTGCGAAGGTGAACGGATAGCAGTCACCGTAGATTGCGCAGCAGTCGGTTCCTGCGGAATAAAGACCCGGAATCACCTGATCATCATCCGTCTCAACCTCGAGCATATGGTTGACTTTGATGCCGCCTAAGGTTCCGTATGCGCCTGCATAGAACTCTAACGCATAGAAAGGTCCCTTCTCCATCGGGTACAGATAGTGGCGGTCTTTTTCAAAGAGATCATCCCAGCCTGCCTCGCACATGTCGTTGTACTCTTCTACCGTCTCCATGAACTTGTCAACCGGAAGACCGATCTTCTCTGCGAGTTCTTCCAGCGTATCTGCTTTATGGAAGTATTTGTATCCAGCTGCTTCTGCGTCAGCAACGGTCTGATCCCAGTCGTCAAACATATCATTTCCATGTACATGGTCTAAAAGATCCGGACCGCGTTTGATATATTTCTTGATCATCTTCGTATCCATAATGGAGATACCGACGTTCTTCGGCTGCTGCAGGATTGCATTTCCTGTGAAGGTTGAGTTCGGAGCAAGATCTTCGTTCATGAAGCGCTCGCCTCTCATATTGACCCAGAGACCTGGCTGACGGAACGCACCGTCAAACTTCCAGACAGTCATGTTGTCCGGGCACTGATACATCAGTTCCATCATCATGTGGGATTTGCCGGCGCCTGCTTCCCATGCCATACGGATACCGTCTCCCTTCATTCCCGGGATACGGAAGGAGAAGAGATCTTTGCCCCACTCAAAGCCGAAGCGTTCTTTGATCAGCTCCGGATTGTCTCCGAAACCGCCGGTGCAGATGATAACAGCATCGGCGCGTACTTCAAAGGTCTCATCACCTTTCTTTGCGATCACGCCAACAGCTCTGCCGTCTTCCATGATGACCTTTTCGCCGGTGGTCTCGAACATAATGTTGACACCGAGCTCATTCGCATGTTCGGTCATCTTCTTGATCATCGCACCTGCGCATCTCGGACCCGGTGTACCGCCGCCTTCCGGACGAACACAATGTGCGGTCGGATATGCGGTTGCATAGGCTCTCTCATTTTCTCCGACAGCATAAGCAGTGATCAGATGGTCAAACTCAACACCCATGCCCTCGAGCCACTCGATCGTGGACGCAGACTTCTCATAATGTTTCTTAACGAGTCTTGCATCTCCGTTCCAGTGGATAAAGTTCATGTGTTTTCTCCATGCCTCAGCCGGAGTCATCAGGAAGTTTGCTTCCTTCTGCTGACGGGTTCCGATTCCAAGCGGAGACATACCCATGTTTGCAGCACCGCCGGTAACTTTGCTCTTCTCCAGAGCGATGACAGATTTACCTGCTTCTGCAGCTGCAAGGGATGCAGCAAGGCCGGAAAGACCACATGCGACGACAACAACATCTGTTTTCATGTTTTCCATAAAAATTTGTCCTCCTCAAAAATAGTAAGGTTATTAACAACTTCCAATACCTTTTAATAGTATCATACTAAACAATAATCTTAAAGTATTGGTGTATTGTTCTAACAATTATAATAATAATTCAAAGGGGACCTGTTTATTCACAGGTCCCCACAGGTTTCTTGCGAAATGAGCATTCACCGGTCTTTATCCATATGCGCTTCCGTTTCGCAGCAGATGCCTGAAACAAAGATTATTTTTGTTCTTCCGCACTATACCGTTTGCTCATGACATCGCGTCCGTTGAAGTTCGAACTTACTCCGAAACGCTCCTGATTGTATTTTTCGAGCTCTTCGCAGGTGATCAGGAAAACATCCGGATAGGTACTCATCGGACCTCCCTGGGAAATACACGGGATCAGACCATTCGGTTCCGCATACTGATCGCAGAGTTTCTTCACTTCGATTGCGCAGCGTTCTCTGCTCCAGTCCGGATTGTCGACCCAGGCGGAATCGATGCCGGACATGATGGCAATCTGTCCTTTATATTTCTCAACAAGCTCCGGAATATTGTTCGTGCTCATGGCGCCCTGCCAGATGTCAATTCCCATCTCGATCATATCCGGAACCAAGGTTGCTGCATAAGAATCGGAATGGTGTACGATAAGTTCCACACCATGATCATGATAATATCCGTAAATCTGCTTATAAGAGTCCATATAAAAGTCTTCAAACATTGCCGGGGAAATAAACGTAGACTGCTGGCTTCCCCAGTCGTCGTGATGGAAGATCGCATCCGGGTGCAGATGTGAGCAGATATCCTCCGCTACCTCCAGCTCCCAGTCGGTCAGGAACTTGATCAGATCATGCATCTCGTCCGGATATTCGTACAGATAGATCATTGCGTTCTGGATCTCGCAGAAATGATGGCACTGCTCGAAAAGACCCGGTGCAATGAACGGGGCAATAAACTGATTCTCTCTGTCTGCCATGGAAGCCATGCCCATCGTCGCACCCCACATTTCGTCCGGGAAACCGGATGCCGGAGCACGTTTCACATAATCCTGCCAATGCTCAATATCCTTGATCAGGATCTTATCCGGTGTATGTACAGGGAACGCACCCGGTGTGCCTTTCGGCCACGCGTTCGTAACACCCCAGGCGTTTACCACTTCCGGCCCGCCGTATTCCGGACGCGGGTTGACCATCTGCTGCGGAGTAATAACGGTTGCAAGGTACTCAAACTGATTTACGAAACGATCCGGCTTGCCGTCTTTCTTTAAGGTTTCTCTTACATTTTCTTTTACAGTTAACATAAAACAATTCCTCCCGAAACATATTCTTTGACTGCCGGAAGCAGTAAAGCTCCCCATATATTCCTTATCCTGAACTCTATTATGCCACTTTTCCCTCTTTATGACTATTTTATTTATTCAATGATGTAATTCAAAAAAGGAGCTCCGCTTTTATACGCGAGGCTCCCTGATGCTCAGCAATATTGATTCAGTAAAGGTATGGACTAAGCCTGTTTCGTTTTCGCAACCAGCGACTTACTCTTCCACTTGCCGGAACGGTAGCGGCAATAAGAGATGATCAGACCGACGCCCCATCCTACAAGATTGGACCACCAGACCATTTTCACATCATGGACGATCGCAACCATGATATAGGAAAATGCAACACGGCTTAAGAAGTTGCACAAGGTTGAGATCATTGCAAACGTTGCATCTCCGGAACCGCGGAGGACACCGGAGGTTGCATTCATCAGGCCCATGATAAAATAGAAGCTGCCGACGATCCGCAGGTATTCGCTTCCGATACGGATGGCATTCGCGCTGGTCTCCGCATCCATAAACAATCCGACAAATGCTCCTCCTAAAAAGAAGAGGACGACACCGAAAGCCGCACAGATCACAGCATTCATCAGGATCGATACATGATAGCCCTTCGGAACCCGTTCGATCTGCCCCGCACCGATGTTCTGCGCTGTAAAAGTTGATGTTGCATTGCCAATCTGTACCATCGGGACGATCGCGATTCCGTCGATCTTAACTGCGGCTGCATACGCCGCCATGGTATCCGTACCAAAGCTGTTGATCAACGACTGGAGCGCAACAAAACCGAGCGAGATCACAGAAGAAGTCACCATCGATGGAACGGCAACCTTTGCGATCATTTTCAGCATCTGTCCCTCAAACAGCTTCGGCTTGTCTTCTGTCTGAAAATGCTTTTTAATGTAGCGAAGCAAGGAAATAAAGGCAACGATGGCCGCCAGGTACTGGGAGATCGTCGTCGCAATCGCAGCGCCTGCAACGCCCCAATGGAACACAAGAATGAAAAGCAGGTCCAGGCCGATATTCAGGATGGAAGAGATCACGAGAAATACCAGCGGCATCCTGCTTTTCCCTAAAGCATTGAAACCGGAATTGGAAACGTTGTAGAAGAAGAGTCCCGGGAAACCAAGCGCATAAATATAATAATAAGATTTGGCATCCGGAACGATCGCCTGCGGGATTCCTGTCAGGGAAATGATCGGACTGCAGGTAGAAAGCCCGATGACCAGAGCAAGAACACTAAATCCGACAAATGCCATAAACGCCGTATTAAAGGCCGTTTTCATCTTTACATAATTACCGGACCCGAAAAGCTGCGAGATTACGACCGAGGCTCCGATCGCAAGACCATTTGCGATCGCAACGTAAACCATGACGATCGCAGCCGTACTGCCAACAGCTGCAAGCGCATCCTGTCCCAGGGTCCGTCCGACAATGATCGAATCTGCAAGGGAATAAAACTGCTGAAATAAATTGCCTAAAATCATCGGAAGCACAAAGGCGATCAGCGCCTTTGCCGGATTTCCGGTTATCATATTCTGATTCATTGGTGTAATGTCCTTCAGATGTTTTTTTGTAAGTAATGCACAAGCAATAAAGATTTATTTATGCAATAAGACGAGTAAATCTTTAAGAGTTATAACATATTCGCATGATCCGGTCAATGAAAAATCAGTTGGCAAAAGAACTGATGCTGTATAAATACAGCACGTCTGTAATGCCTTCCGAAGTGATCAGACTGTCGATGTCATCCGTAAAGTAGCGCGGATCCACCATAACGATCGAGCTGTAATCGCCCTCCAGGAACGGCACAAAACAGTTCGCATAAGAATCCTTAATAACCAGCAGTTTCTTTTTCGAATCGGAGTCTGTCAGGATCCGGATCTGCGGATAGTTGCCGTTAAAGAAGACCGTATAATGATCTCTTACTTTCAGGTTTTCCGTTTCATAGAAGGATGCAGTCACTTTGCCCTCATAAACATAAGAGACCGAATACTCCTGCGGCGTCTTCGGCAGATAGACATAAATCGGATCCGTCTCATTTGAGCGGAAACCGCTTGACGCTGTCAGTGTTCCTTTGAAAGAATCAGAGATCAGCAGATGGGAATATTCCGTTGATTCGCCCGGAAGATCCAGCTGTTCTGCCATTTTCTGATATGCTGCATACGCGCCGGCCGTCGTCCAGTGATGGTCGGTACGATAATAGATCTGTTCCGTCTTTCCGGCTTTCTTCAGTGCATCCCTTACATCGATAAACGTGATCCCTTTTGCAGTCAGATCCGTTTTCACTTTTTCAAAAAAGCCTTCCTCATCTCCTGCCGGAGCATTTGCCGGAAGTTTATTTTTAAGCATGCTGAGCGCGGAAGGCGCAACCAGCGCATAGAAGGAAAGATCCGAATGCGCCTCCACAAGACTCTGGATCGGCTCCATTTTCTTCTGATAATCCTCCTCCGAAGGCACCATCAGATTCTGGATCAGATAGCCGTCCTTTCCAAGGAAGATATTGTGGCTTTCGGTCTTTCCGGAAAGGATATCCACCGAGGTTTTCAGCCGTACCCAGCCGTCTCTTCCCGGGAACTGATCCGCCACATAGCTGTCAAAGGAAGACTCAAACTTTCCATTCGTCAGCGTTGTAAAGTTCAGTTTCGGAAACTGCTGAAGTGTCCGGTTTTCGGTTTCGGAGGCTTCTTTATCCGGTGCGATAAAGAAGATAATATCGAAGACCACAATGATCAGCGCAATGCAGAAAAAGAGCGCGCGGTAATAAAGCTCCCTTTTCTTTCTGGCCTGTATATCTTCTCTATTTCGTTGTACCGGTCTTCTCTGTGTCATGTTCTATACTTTCTGAAAACTCCGCGTTTCTGACTTAGAAACGGAAATATAAAAACGGGTTAAAGGAGCCGGAGACTAAGAATCCGACGCTCAGGATAAAAATTGCAATGCCGAAGATCAGATTGATCAGCGGCTTTTCTTTTTCTGTCTTTGCCATCAGCTTTCGGAAAACCGGAAGGCAGAAGAAAACAGAAAGCAGGAGGAGGATCAGGTTGCTCTTGAAATAATACAGGAAGGCAGCATCGGCAAATCCCGTGACGCCTCCGCCGATCATGTTTTTCATGTATGCGCCCATCGCGGAAAAATCGTTGTTTCCGAAGATTGCCATTCCGAAGATCACGAGCAGCAAAGTGTAAATATGTTTTACCACCTTCGGCAGGCGTTTCAGGAGAGGGCTCAAAATATATTTTTCCAGGATCAGGATGACTCCGTAATAGAGGCCCCAGATCACGTAATTCCAGTTTGCACCATGCCAGAGACCGGTGAGTCCCCAGACAATCAGAAGATTCAGGATATGCCGCGCGACTCCGACACGGTTGCCGCCTAACGGATAATAAACGTACTCGCGGAACCAGGTCGCAAGGGAAATGTGCCATCTGCTCCAGAACTCGGTCACAGTCGAAGAAATATATGGATAGTCAAAGTTTTCCGCGAAATCAAAGCCCAGCATCTTTCCAAGACCGATCGCCATATCCGAATATCCCGCAAAATCAAAAAAGATCTGCATCGAGTAAGCGATCGCTCCGAGCCATGCGGTCAGGAACGACCGGCTGTCAGCCGCCTGGATCGCGGTATATAACATACCGAGGTTGTTTGCCAGCAGGACCTTCTTACCAAGTCCGAAAAGGAAACGGTTCATGCCGAAGCCGGCTTTTGCCCAGGAGATCTTTCTGCGTCTTAACTGACGTTCCACCTGATCATATCTTACTATCGGGCCCGCGATCAGCTGCGGGAACATCGTAATATAGGCTCCGAAATCAATAATGTTTCTCTGCACATGGACTTTTCCGCGGTACACATCGATGACATAGGAAAGCGCCTGAAAAGTATAGAAGGAGATTCCGATCGGAAGCGGAAGTCCCTTCCATTCGATTCCGAGTTTAAAGATCGCATTTAATGTGTTCGTAAAAAGTCCGGCATACTTAAAGAATCCGAGAAGGAACAGGTTGACGATGACCGCAATGATAAGCTGTTTCTTTCTGGACCGTTCGTCATGCAGATATTCAAACTGACGGCCTGCAACATAGTTGAAGCCGATATTGAGCAGCATCAGAATAACATAAACCGGCTCGCCCCAGGCATAGAAAATAATGCTGGCGATAAGCAGCACAAGGTTCTTAGCCTTAAACGGGATCACATAGTAAAGGATAAGAAAGACCGGTAAAAATATGAATAAAAAGTTCAGACTGCTGAATACCATGTTTTCCTACCGCACACACCCTAAAAATTCCGACTCCCACTGGAGCACATCTTCCGAAACACCAAAAAAGAGATACGGGCCTTTTTCCGTCAGAATGGCATTGCTCAGAAGACCGTACTGATTGGTTCCATATCCGTTAAAGGATTCCTTCTTTTCATCCAGATACGTTTGAACCGCCTCCATAGCCGCTTCCCTGCTGTTGTCATCCGGGATCTTCAGAATGAGAAGCTCGTTGACGTTCATGACGTCATCCACCCGGTAATATATTCCTTCTTCGACGGCATTATGATCAAAAGCAAAGACTCCCGCCGCGTCATTTACGGTTTTCTCCGTCAGTTCCGTGACATTCGTCTTTTCTGTCATGACCGCCTTGATCTCTTCCATCGGAACATCTTTCGCATTCCCGGAGACCAGCATGATGATCATAAAAGCCACCAAAGCCGCGATGATCAGGATCTGGAGAATATCAAATTTTCCAAATGCTCTCCTGCCCATACTTACTCGTCTCCTGTCTTGGAACGGCCGGTCACATCCGCCAGATATGTCAGCCATTTCGGATAAAACGCTGCAACCGGATGGATTCCGTCCGGCTCATACAGTTCCGGCATCTGATCCAGAATAAACGTCGCGTCAATATAATACACATTCTCTTCTGTTTCACAGAATTCTCTGACCGCGTCCACATAACCCGGCTGATATTCGGAACCCAGCGAAGAAGCCCGGAACTCTTCCTGTACCGGGAAAGGCGCCTCTACATAAATAACAACATCCGGCAGCGCTGCCTTCAGCTGATCGAGCCGCTCTTTTAATTTTTTGACATAGGAATCATAGTCGTCCTGATAGATTTCAAAATCATTTGCACCGAAGCAAAGAAAGATTGCAGACGGATACCGCGCGATCGCTCCTTCGATCTGTTCATCACAGGTGAGCAGGCTCGCGCCGATCACGGCAAGATCCACTTCCCGGCTTAAATAGTCAAACTCTGCCGCTGCTTCCACAACCGAGTCTCCAAGAAAGACGGTTCCCTGGAACCAGCTCTTGCCTTTGGCCACATCGTAATCACCAGGGGAAAGATTCAGGATCTTCTCTTCCTCTCCGGAAAGTTCCTCTACGCCGGACGGCGGAGTATCGCCCTGCGGCTGCGCCGCCGGGGTCTGCTCTTCGAGCTCTTTCAGCGTCTTGACATTCTGTTCGATCATTTCCTGATTTTTTGCAGAACTTTTATATGTGCTTCCGCCGGCGGTGATCAGAAAAATGATCGCCAAAACTACAAGAACGCCGCCAAAAATCAGCGTTCCCTTTGCGGAAGTTTTCTTTTTTCTGCGTTTATCGATACGAGTGTTGTGAGCCACCGAAGTTAAAGACCTCTTTGTTCATATTATCGGGGCAACTGCGTTAGACACAGCTGCCCCGAACAGATAGTATATACTAAATCACTTCGTTTTAAAAGACTATTTTATTCCCGGAGTGCTGTCTTTTAAGATAACGTCATGCGCTCCGCCTTCGACGATACTTGTTGCAGAAACAAGCGTCAGTTTCGCTTTCTTCTGGAGTTCCGGGATGGAAAGCGCACCGCAGTTGCACATTGTAGATTTTACTTTGCTTAAGGAAAGAGCAACGTTGTCTTTCAAAGCACCGGCATACGGAACGTAAGAATCGACGCCCTCTTCGAAGGAGAGTTTCTTATCTCCGCCGAGATCGTATCTCTGCCAGTTTCTTGCTCTTGCAGAGCCTTCGCCCCAGTACTCTTTATAGTAGGTTCCGTTGATGCTGACTCTGTTGGACGGGCTCTCATCGAAACGGGCAAAATAACGTCCGAGCATAATGAAGTCTGCGCCCATCGCCAGAGCCAGAGTCATGTGGTGGTCATATACGATACCGCCGTCAGAGCAGACCGGAACATAGATTCCTGTCTCCTCGTAATATTCATTTCTTGCCTTGCAGACATCGATCAGGGCTGTTGCCTGTCCACGGCCGATACCCTTTGTCTCACGGGTGATACAGATCGATCCGCCGCCAATACCGACTTTTACGAAATCTGCTCCGCACTCAGCAAGGAAACGGAAGCCTTCTGCATCAACAACGTTTCCTGCACCGACTTTTACGCTGTCTCCGTATTTTTCACGGATCCATTCCAGCGTCAGTTTCTGCCATTCGGAATATCCTTCGGAAGAGTCGATACAGAGAACATCCGCGCCTGCTTCCACCAGTGCCGGAACACGCTCCGCATAATCACGGGTATTGATGCCGGCGCCGACGACATAGCGTTTATCTTTGTCCAGAAGTTCATCCGGGTTTGCTTTATGCGCTTCATAGTCTTTCCGGAAGACCATGTAGCAGAGCTGTCCCTCATCGTTGATGATCGGC
>CAZOHB010000042.1:0-17261 GCA_964579345.1 uncultured Parasporobacterium sp. | reverse complement strand
ACCCGCGGTCTCGACCTTGGCAAGGTCGCGCGTTACCAACTACGCCACTATCGCAAGTACGTCGCTCGACGCAAGTGATAATATACCTTACCATACTCTTTTTGTCAATCATAAATTTGAATATTCTGAAAACTTATGTAAAGCCGGTGCGGATTGTGTTTAGCCGTATTATTTGCTACAATTTTTTTAAGTTGAAAATTTTATAAAACAGGGAGGAAACAAAATGATACCTTGTTCTGATCGTTTAGAATATGTCCATTCGGATATTCGCGGTCCGCTCTATCAGGAAGCACTGCATATGGAATCCGAAGGCACAAAAGTTTTAAAACTCAATACAGGAAACCCCGGCCGTTTCGGATTTGAACTTCCGAATTCTGTTCGAAAAGCACTGGCAGAACACATCGATGAAGCAGTCCCTTACTGCGATGTCAGAGGAATGAAGGAAGCGCGGGATGTGATCTGTACCTACCATATCGGCCGCGGACTGCAGGGCGTGGTTCCGGATGACATTTTTATCTGCAACGGCGTCAGTGAAGCGGCGTCTATGATCATGGATGCACTGATTGGAAACGGAGATGAGATCCTCCTTCCCTCTCCGTGCTACAGCCTCTGGAGCAACAATACCTATCTGTCCGGCGGAGTTCCGGTCTTTTACCGGTGCGACCCGTATAACAACTGGAATCCGGACGTGGAAGACATCAGGAGCAAGATCACAAGCAGGACAAAAGCGATCCTGATCATTAACCCAAATAACCCGACCGGTGCAGTTTACAGCCATGAAACGCTGATGGAGATCGCGCAGATTGCAAGAGAGAATCATCTCACCGTACTCTCCGACGAAATCTACGACCGCCTGGTTATGGATGGATTAAAACACGAATCCTTCGGCGCATTAGCTCCGGATCTTCCGGTCGTTACATTCAACGGACTTTCCAAAAGCCACATCATCTGCGGATTCCGCTGCGGCTGGATGGTCTTCAGCGGACCGAAAGGCGAACTCGACGCGGTAAAAGAAGGCGTAATGAAACTAGCCTCCATGCGCCTTTGCGGAAATGCGTTAACACAGCTCGTCATTCCTGCCGCACTCGGAGACAGCGCAAGCACCCGCGAGATGATCGTTCCGGGAGGACGTTTATTTGAGCAAAGAAGAGCCGTCTGTGACGGGCTGGACAAGATCGAAGGCGTCCATTACGTAGAAAACAAAGCTGCCTTCTACCTGTTCCCTGGCCTGGATCAGAATCTCTATGATTTTAAAGACGCACAGGATTTCTCGATGCAGTTCCTGCATGAGAAACATGTTCTTGTGATTCCGGGAAGCGGCTTCGACTGGCACGAAGATCTTCGTTTCCGGATCGTTATGCTCCCGCAGCCGGAAATCCTGAGCAAGGCAATGGAAGACCTTAAGGACTTTCTGGAACACCACAGAAAATAATCGCATAAGACCAAATAAGAAGGGTCCTGCAGTTCGCAGGACCCGTTTTGTTTTTTATGACTGTGTTTCTTTTTTGCTGCAATCTTTACTGCAGCCTTCGCAGCCGCAGCTGCATCCGCCGCCTTTTTTGCGATTTCGGATGATGACCATTGCCGCAAGAAACACCACTGCAGCAATTACAATAATAATGATCCAGTCTAAAACATTCATACTCTGCTCCTTCAGGCAAGGCCAAACAGCATGCCGATCAGATGAACGATCAATGCTGCAGCCCAGGCGATCACGCACTGCCAGACAACAACACCAACCGCCCATTTACCTCCCAGTTCACGCCGTATCGAGGCAACAGCCGCTACACAAGGAGTATACAGCAGACTGAATACCAAAAGCGCACATGCGGAGAGTGTACTCATAACTGCGGCGATTCCTCCCTGCGTTCCGAAAAGAACTTCAAGAACCGAAACAACACTCTCTTTCGCCATAAATCCGCTGATCAGCGAAGTAACGATTCTCCAGTCTCCAAGACCGACCGGCGCAAAAACAGGCGCGATTGCCCCGGCGATGATCGCCAGCATACTGTTGTGAGAGTCTGATACCATATTGAAATGGAAATCAAATGTGCTGAGGAACCAGACGATGATCGTCGCGATCAGGATGACGGTAAATGCACGCTGCAGGAAATCTTTGACCTTTCCCCATAAAAGCTGCAATACATTCCTTGCGCTCGGAAGTCTGTAATTCGGAAGCTCCATAACAAACGGAACCGCTTCTCCTTTAAACATCGTCTTCTTCATCAAAAGCGCCATCAGAATTCCGACCAGGATTCCGATCACATAAATAATGATCATGACAAGCCAGCCTGCTTTCGGGAAAAACGCATTAACAAAGAACGCGTAGATCGGCATCTTGGCATTGCAGCTCATAAATGGTGTGAGCAGGATCGTCATCTTTCTGTCCCGTTCACTCGGCAGCGTTCTGGTCGCCATAACGGCAGGAACCGTACAGCCAAAGCCGATCAGCATCGGAACGATACTCCTTCCGGAAAGACCGAGCTTGCGCAGAAGTTTATCCATAAAGAAGGCCACACGCGCAATGTATCCGCTGTCTTCCAAAAGCGACAGGAAGAAGAACATGACCACAATGATCGGCAGGAAACTCAGAACACTTCCTACCCCTTCAAAAATACCATCTATGACCAGACTGTGGATTACATCGTTGACTCCACCTGCAGTAAGCGCGGCATCCGTCAGATTTTTCAACGCATCAACGCCCATTTCCATCAGCGTCTGCAGCCATGCGCCAACCACATTAAATGTCAGGAAAAATACCAGTCCCATGATCAGAATAAAAATAGGGATGGCCGTATATTTGCCTGTCAGCAGACGGTCCAGTTTCTGGCTTCTGACATACTCTTTGCTTTCTTTCGGTTTCACGACACAGCTTTGGCAAACCCTCATAATATACGAAAAACGCATATCTGCCATTGCCGCCGCCCGGTCCATGCCTCTCTCATTTTCCATCTGAATGGAAATGTGCTCTAAAAGTTCTTTTTCGTTCTGATCGAGTTTCAGCTGTTCGATGATCAGCTGATCCCCTTCGATTGCTTTATGTGCAGCAAACCGCACCGGAAGATCTGCTGCCTTCGCATGATCTTCGATCAGATGGACAACCGCGTGAATGCAGCGATGTACTGCCCCGCCGTGATCATCCGGCCCGCAGAAATCCGTGCGAAGCGGTTTTTCCTGATACTTCGCAATATGGATCGCATGCTCTACCAACTCATGGATTCCCTGATTTTTTGCTGCAGAGATCGGGACGACCGGAACGCCCAGCATCGCTTCCATCGTATTGACATCTACGGAGCCGCCGTTTCCCGTCACTTCATCCATCATGTTCAGGGCGATCACGACCGGCATATTCATTTCCAGAAGCTCCATCGTAAGATACAGGTTTCTTTCGATATTCGTTGCATCAACAATATTGATGATCGCTTTCGGTTTCTCGTTCAGCACATAATTTCTGGAAACAACTTCCTCGCTGGAATACGGCGACATCGAATAAATGCCGGGCAGGTCAACGATTGAGGTATCGCTGTGCCCCCGGATCGCGCCGTCTTTCCGCTCTACGGTTACTCCCGGAAAGTTGCCTACGTGCTGTTTGGATCCTGTTAATTGGTTAAACAGGGTCGTCTTTCCGCTGTTCTGATTTCCGACCAGCGCAAATGTCAAAGTGGTTCCCTGCGGAAGCGGATCTCCGCTGCCTTTCGGATGGAACTTTCCGCCTTCTCCAAGACCCGGATGATGTTCCTTTTTCAGCTGAGCAAGCTGTTCCATTTCCAGATGCTCTTCCGAACCGCTTTCGACCACTTCGATCTTTTCTGCATCAGCCAGACGCAGGGTCAGCTCATAGCCATGCAGTTTCAGCTCGATCGGATCTCCCATCGGCGCATACTTAATAACGGTGACCTCCGTTCCGGGGATCATACCCATATCCAGAAAATGCTGACGAAGCGCGCCCTCTCCGCCAACCTTTGTAACGATTGCACTTTCTCCTATTTTAAGGTCTGTGATTCTCATGAAATTCCTCTAAAAAAATATCTTCTGCCCAAAAGATTTTGGCAGAAGATATTTTATACAAGTCAGTTATTTTTTTCAACCACAGAGATCGTATATGCCGGTCTCGCTTTACGGTTTCAGTTTGAATTTCATCACGACCGGATTATGATCCGAATATTTATAATTTGTTTCATAGACATTGGCATATGTCACCTGCACGTTGGCGGAAACCATAAACCCGTCAACGGTCACAACAAAATCTCCCTTTTCATAAGGTTTATTCGGATTTCTGCAGCTTGCCGCAAGGTTATTCTCATCGAACGGAGCCACCAGCGAAATCCCTTCCGTAAAGAGTTCCATATTTACAGGCTTTGCCCAGTTATCTTCCAGCTTCTCCGTATGGAAGATCTCCGGGGAATTTCCGAGAAGGTCCCGGTTAAAATCTCCGCCAGCAATACAGTAATTCCCTTTCTTATATTCTTTCTGCATATCCTGAATGACCATCCCCAGCTGGATCTCTGCAGTTTCCGCTTTTGCGGTATATGCGGAAAGGTGGAAATTATAAATCACGAGTTCTTTTCCATTTTCCATATCCATCGTGTTCTTGGAATAGCAGCGGTCCAGATCGATCACCTTCGAAAGACCGTCTTCAATCGGAAGGCTTTTCCGGAGAGCGTGCGTGATCTGCGCTTTTGAGAACGTCATAAGGCCGGATTTATTTTTTCCATGCGGATTAAAAATCGGATACATCAGGAACGGACTGTCATAGTTTTGCGCAAAGGTATAGGAAAACGTTCCCAGTTTGCCGATCGCATCCTTCGTCAGTTCCCGCTCATCCACATGATGAGACCGCGTAGAGTCAAAATCCACTTCCTGAAGCAGCACGAAATGCGGCTTAATCTGCGCAAGTGTATCCATCGCCCCGCCGATATTCTGATAAACGGCATCCTCCGAACGGGCGCGGCTTTCCTTACCTCCGTCCAGGAAGAAGGTATAATCATCGCTGTATGCGCCAAATCCGATGTTATAGCTTGCGATCACAAACTCCCGGTTTGTTTTCACCGCTTTTGTTTTTGTCTCCTGATAGATTTCAAGCGACTGACTGTCTTTGATGCGATGGAATGAGAAATATGCATATCCCACATAAGCAAGTACGGCCACGACAATCACAGCAACAAGAATTCCGATGATCCGAAACACGATTCTCACCGGGCTTTTTCTTTGTTTTTTCTCTGCATTTTCCATGATCCGCTCCTTTATTACTCTTGAGCTTGTTGCTTTTTATAATATCACAACCGGGGCAAAAGAAAAGCATGTTATTAATCGGTCAGACCGAAGACCGGCTCTTCCGGCTCCGCCGCCTCCATATCCAGCGCAGCACGGAACTGCGTCTCATACAGTTCCTTATAAAGTCCCTCTTTCTGCAGAAGTTCTTCATGCGTGCCCTGCTCTGCGATCTTTCCACCGCCGATCACGATGATCCTATCTGCTTTGAGGATCGTAGAGAGTCTGTGGGCGATCACGATACTTGTCCGCCCTTCCATGATCTTTTCCAGCGCATCCTGAATTGCATTTTCCGAAATGGAATCCAGGGCACTCGTGGCCTCATCCAGGATCAGGATCTTCGGATCTTTCAGGATCACCCTTGCAATGGAGATCCGCTGCTTTTCTCCGCCCGAAAGTTTCAGTCCGCGGTTTCCGACGATCGTATCAAAGCCTTCCGGCTGGTTCTGTATAAACGTGTGGATATTGGCCACCCGGCAGGCCGCTTCGAGTTCTTCCTCCGTTGCGTCTTCTTTGGCATACAGCAGATTCTCACGGATCGTGCCGTTGAACAGATAGGTGTCCTGCGTTACGACACCGATATTGCTGCGCAGATATGCCAGATCGATATCCCTGACATCGACCCCTCCGATCGTGACTTTTCCACCTACTACGTCATACAGCCTCGGGATAAGGTTGACGACCGTGGATTTTCCGGAGCCGGACCCGCCGACGATGGCATACATCTTTCCTCCGGGCACGGTGAAATCAATATCTGTCAACAGCGGCTTTTCCGGATCATAAGAAAATTCCACATGTTCAAAGCAAATATCCCTGCTGCCTAATTCCGGCTGTTTGCCGTCTGCCGGGGAAACGATCGTATTTTCCTTATCAAAGTAGTCAAAGATCCTTGTAAAGAGCGCCAGAGACCTTGTAAAGTCCACCTGGATATTCAGGAGGGACTCCACCGGCCGGTACAGACGGTTCACGAGCGCAACAGTCGCTGTGATCGTACCGACGGTCAGTGACGGATCCCAATTCCGTATAATGAAAAGACCGCCTGCAAAATAGATCAGGAGCGGTGCGATCTGAATAAACATGCCCATCAGCATATGAAACCACTGGCCGCTTCTCTGCTCTTTCAGCGAATACTTTGTCACTTCTTCATTGACTTCCACGAAACGGTCGTATTCCTTCTTTTCACGGGCAAACAGTTTCACAAGCAGGGAGCCGCTGACGCTCAGCGTTTCATTGATCCGCTCGTTCATCTCATCCGTCTTTTCCTGGCTTTTGCTGAGAAGAGCCCACCGCGTCCGGCCGACTGTCCGGGTCGGGATCACAAGCAGCGGGATCACAATAATCCCTACGATCGCGAGTTTCCAGCTCATGGTAAATAACGCCACCAAGGTCGTGACGACCGTCGCGATATTGCTGACGATACTTTGCAGGGTTCCGGATATTACCGAACTTACGCCGCTGATATCGGTATTCATTCGCGTGATGATATCTCCCTGTTTCTCGGAAGTAAAAAACGAATGCGGCATATACTGCAGATGATCATACATCTGATTGCGCATATCAAAGATGATACGCTGAGAGATCCAGGCATTGATATATTTTTCCAGAACGGAGATTGCCTGGGAAACGGCAAGTGTAATGACAGCGGCGATCAGAAGCTTGATCAGCAAAGACCAGTCTTTTCCGATCAGCGCCTCATCCACGATCCGACCGGTGATGATCGACGGAAACAGCCCGACGACTGCTGCGGCCAGGATCGTAATAAACACAATAATAAACTGAAGAAGATACGGCTTCAGATAACTGAAGATCCGTTTCAGAAGCTCAGCCGAGACTTTCGGCATATTCTTTTTTTCTTCGTCTGTCAGGAAGCTTCTTGCTCCTCTGGGCCCGAGGCCCCCATGCGGCGGATGTGCCATATCTTCGCCTCCGTTATATTTATCAAACAACTGATACCAAAAAAGAGTCTTGCGCCTGCAACACTCATTTTACAGCAAACAGCTTCCGGTAGAAAGTATCATTACAAAAAGCAGGAAGCCAGAATTTTTACAGTTCCGCTCATCACCGTATCCCCGCCGAATCTGCTCTCTACATGGAGAACGCCGCCGGGCTGGTGAATCGTCAGGCTGACATCTTTCTTTTCTTTTTCCGCCAGATACATTCCGCAGGCAGAACTTCCGCTTCCGCAGGAATTTTCCCAAAAGACGGTTCCGCTCTCCGGGATATAAACCAGCGGCACCAGATTCAGTTCAGGAGCCTTTCCCGAAAGAAACATAAGCCCCAGTCCTCCGGCAGAAAGCGCGCTGCACCAATTCCTGACCGCCTCTTCCGCCGCAGCATGATCCTGCTTCAGGAAAGAAAACGGTGAGCTCTCTTCAATGATCAGATGGGAAATTCCCTGCATTGAAACAAGCGGAATCTCCGCCTCTATATTCTGAAAACGCAACGTTTGTGTTTGAACCTGATGCGCACGAGGCATCTTAACACCGGCTTCCGTAACACCGTCTGCCGGTTTCTTCAGTTTCACGGCAACCGGCTCATCCGCGCCGGATACGGCAAGGCAGATCTCGAGTTCATCCGCATGCGAAGGAACATTCCTTTCTGCATACAAAACCGCCGTACACATCGATGCGTTGCCGCAAAACTCTCCGCCCGCCATCCGAAGCCTTGCCTGTACGGAATCCTCCAACGAACCGGACAGATCGACAAAACCGACCTGCTCCACCTCCGGATGTTTTTCCATGATTTTTCCCGCAATAAAAGGCTGCCGGGATATCTCCACGCAGCTTTCCACAAGCGCAGTGATATTCCCGGTCGGATCCATAATCATATACTGATACGTTTGATCAATATTCGTTTTCATTTTCAAAATGTAATTGTTTACTTCTGATAATTCTGAAGGAACAGTTTTGTTCTCTCCTGCGTCGGGTTTCCGAACACCTCTTCCGGATCGCCCTGCTCTACTATAACACCGCCGTCCATAAAAATCACCCGGTTGCTGACAGCTCTTGCAAACGGCATTTCGTGGGTAACAACGACCATTGTCATCTTCTCTTCCGCAAGCTGCTTAATGACTTTCAGAACCTCGCCGGTAAGCTCGGGATCCAGCGCACTGGTCGGCTCATCAAAAAAGAGGATTTCCGGCTTCATCGCCAGCGCACGGGCGATGGCAACTCTCTGCTGCTGCCCTCCTGAAAGCTGGCAGGGATAGGCGTCGCCTCTTCCCGTCAGCCCCATTTTATCCAAAAGTTCCAACGCTTCTTTGTGCACCTCTTCTTTCGGTCTTTTCTGTACCTTGACCGGCGCGTCCATTATGTTCTTAAGGACCGAATAATGCGGGAACAGATGGAACTGCTGGAAGACCAGTCCGAAATAACTCTTCATTTCGTTCAGCTCTTTATGGTGAATATAAACGGCTTTTCCGCTTTCATCTGTTGCGGCTGCATCTTTTTCCATATAACTGATCTTTCCCGAGTCGATCGTCTCCAGAAAAGTCGCGCAGCGAAGGAGCGTACTCTTTCCGGATCCGCTCGGTCCGATGATGCTGACCACTTCCCCTTTATCCACATGCATGCTGATATCTTTCAGCACTTCATTTTCCCCAAAGGATTTTTTGATATTTGTCATTTCCAGTATCATGTTATCGCTCCTGATCTTATTGATAATAATTCAGTTTTTTCTCGACCCTTGCCATCGCGAAATCAACAATGGCATTAAAAACATAATAGAACACACCTGCTACCAGGAACGGCATAAAGCTGGTCTGTGAATTTGCGATCTGCTTGCCGATTGTGAACATTTCCTGATAGGAAACGGCAAATGCAAGTGAGGTATCCTTAACCAGTGTTACGATCTCGTTGGTGATACTTGGCATGATCCGCTTGATCACCTGCGGCAGGATAATGTGCATAAAGGTCTGGAACCTGGAATAGCCGAGCACGCCGGCTGCCTCATACTGACCGATGGCCATGGATTCGATTCCGCCTCTGTAGATCTCCGCAAAATAAGCGGCATAATTGATCGCGAAAGCGATGACGACCGGGATCAGTTTGTTTTTAGACACATCCGCCCCGAACAGATAATGAGGTCCATATGTTACGGCCAGTATCTGCAGCAGAAGCGGCGTTCCCCTGAGTATGGAAATAATAAATCTGACAATATTGGAAACGATCTTGGACTTGCTCATACGAAGAAGCGCAACGACCATTCCCAAAGGCAGTGAGAATAAAAGTGTTAGAAAGAAAATGGCACAGGTTTTTCCGAAACCTTCCGCCATTAATCCGATCATGGTCCAGATTGACATAATTTACCTCATAAACAAAGATAAAGGCCGGAAGGCGCATAATGCACCTTCCAACCTGAATGAATGATGACTCGATTACTGTAAAAAGATAAGGTTCGGAATAAGTTCCTTGTATTCCTCTTTGCTTTCAGCGATCTGCTGATAGGTTCCGTCAGCTACGAGTTCTGCAACTGCAGCTTCGATCATATCGCAGAGTGCCTGGTCATTCGAACGGAAGCAGATGCCGTACTGCTCGCCGCCCATCTCTTCATCAAGAATAACAAAACCATCATGCTCTTTGATATATGCGTTCGCAACCGGATAATCAACCAATACCGCTTCTACAGCATTTCCGTCAAGCTCTGTAAAGCATTTCAGGAAGCTGTCGCATCTGACGATACTGTTAAATGTTGCAGCAAGATCTGCAAGATCTTCGCTCAGGAGCTTGTCTCCGCTTGTTCCAAGCTGAACAGCAACGTCTTTACCTGCAAGATCTGCTGATGACTGAATACCGCTGTCAGCCTTCACAAGAAGCACCTGTGAATTGTCAAAGTAAGGCTCAGAAATAACGTATCCCTTTTGTATCGCAGTTTCCTCGATCGTCATTCCTGACCAGATAAAGTCGCACTCATTCGCGTCAAGCTGGATATACCTGTTGTCCCAGTTTAATTCGAAAATCTCCAGTTCGATACCAAGCTTATCACAAGCCGCCTGGCAGATCTCGATATCAAATCCTGAATACTCGCCGGTATCTCCAAGATAAGAGAACGGAGGATACTCCGGATCAATACCCATAACAACTTTTGTTATCTTTGCAGGTGCTGCGCCGCTGCCGGCCGGAGCAGCTTCTCCGCCGCTGTTTCCGCCGCATGCTGCCAGTGCAAACACAACTGTTATCGCAAGCAGTCCGCTGATAATGATGCTGCTGATTTTCTTCTTCATTGTTCTTCCTCTTTCTGTGTACAAAGTATTTCTTCACGTTAAAAAAGTGACATGGTAGTATGCTACTATTTCAACGTATTAAAGTCAATGTTTTATTTTTTTGATTTTTCTGATATTATTGTTTCGGCCAGGATACCTTTATGGTATACTATGTCAGTATTTTTTACGGGAACCTGATTCCCGGAGGATGAATATTTTATAAAGGAGAAAAACAATGCAGAGAAGAATCGGAACAGTTTCAAGAGGACTTCGTGCACCAATCGTAAAGGAAGGCGATGATCTCAGAAAAATCGTTGTTGATACCTTAATGGATTGTCTTGACAACGGCGAATTTGAGATCGGCAAAAAAGATGTGCTCGCTATTACGGAATCGATCCTTGCACGTTCCCAGAAAAACTATGCAACAACGGACCAGCTTGCAGCTGATGTGAAGGCAAAGCTGGGCGGGGAAACTGTCGGCGTAGTCTTCCCTATTCTCTCCCGTAACAGATTTGCAATCTGCCTTAGGGGTATCGCTAAGGGCTGCAAGAAGGTCGTTCTGATGCTCAGCTATCCGAGCGACGAGGTCGGCAATCACCTTCTCGATATTGACCTGCTGGACGAAAAAGGTGTGGATCCTTACACTGACGTCCTGACTCAGGAGGAATTCGAGGGAATGTTCGGTAAATCAAAACACACGTTTACCGATGTTGACTATGTTAACTACTATAAGGGATTGATCGAAGAAGAAGGTGCTGAGGCACAGATCATCTTCGCAAACAATCCGCGTAAGATCTTAGATTATGCCGATCATGTGATCTGCGCAGACATCCATACGCGCAGACGGACAAAGAAACACATTCTGGCTGCCGGCGGAAAAGTCGTTATCGGGCTGGATGAGCTTTTAACCGCTCCGGTAGACGGTTCCGGATACAATCCGGATTACGGAATCTTAGGTTCCAACAAGGCAACTGAAAATACGATCAAGCTTTTCCCGATCCACTGCCAGGAATTTGTTGACGGAATCCAGGCTGACATCAAAGAAAAGACCGGAAAGACCATCGAAGTTATGGTTTACGGCGACGGCGCCTTCAAGGATCCGGTCGGAAAGATCTGGGAGCTTGCTGACCCGGTCGTCTCTCCGGGATTTACAGCCGGATTAAACGGACAGCCGAATGAGCTGAAGCTGAAATATCTGGCAGACAACCAGTTCGGCCATCTCCGCGGCGATGACCTGAAGGATGCGATCCATCAGGCGATCAAAGAAAAAGATGCAAACCTGAAAGGAAAGATGGATACCGAAGGCACGACCCCGCGTCAGCTGCCGGATCTTCTCGGATCTCTCTGCGACCTGACCAGCGGTTCCGGAGACAAAGGAACCCCGTTCATCTACATTCAGGGATACTTTGATAACTATACAGATCAGTAAAAGAAATCCAATGCAATTTGAAAACGGAGCCTTTCGGCTCCGTTTTTTTGCGCATATAAATTGTTGGATCTTACGGACGATTGATGAGCTGCAGAAGCTGCTGTTTATAGTAGAAGTCCTCTGCTCCCTGGAAGAATGCATCAATGTTTTCAAACTCCGTAAGCGGCGGGATATCGCATCCGGAAGATACCCAGAAGTTCGGGTAATCCTTGCAGGATTCCATCAGACGAACCGTTGCCCAGCGGACGGATGTCGGAGTACCATGACGGAACTCTTTGGACGGAGAAACATTTCCGAGGATCAGGACATCCTTCGGAGCTTTCTCAAGGATATCTGTCATCTTGATCGCATCACCGAAATGATAGCCCATGCAGCCGGTCGCGAAAATATCTTCTGTCTGGAAGACCGTTCCGTTTCCGCAGTTGTGCAGGAAGATCGCGAAATTCTCATCCTGTGTTTCATCTACAATTTTCTTTACATAATCATACGCAAATTCTTTTGCAAGCTGCGGGGAAAGGATACCTGCAAGCGGCTCTCCCATGATAATGCCGTCAGCGCCTGCTTCTTTAAATGCGTTAATATAATTGATCAGGAAGGTCGTTGCTTTTTCAAGCAGAAGATGTACCATCTCCGGCTCATCATAACAGTTTACCAGAGCCTCATTGACATCCATCAGACGTCCTGCCAGAGAGAACGGTCCTGTACATTCAGCGAAGACCGGACGATCCGTGATCACCTTCTTTGCTTTCCGGATACCTTTAATGTTTACGATCGTTCTTTCTGCTCCGACCTCCGGAATTTTAAGAGCTTCTGCATCTTCATAAGATGTGATCAGCTGTCCTGTGATCGTCGGGATCTCATCAACGGAATATACCGCATTTGCACCGAACGCCTCTGCTTCTACGGAAAGATCCATATAGCCGAGCGCGATCGGAAGATCATAACGGTCTGCGATCATCTTCATGCCTAGCGCCTGATTGCTGCTGTTGGTACAAAGATCTCTGACTGTTACATAAAGCATCTGGACTGCCGGGAAAGAAAGGATCGGAAGCGGTTTCTTCTTTTCTGTGACCCGCATAACGTCCAGCCAGTTTTTGATGTTTGAATACTGCATAATAAATACCCTCCTACGTGATCTTTTTTTATCTCATTTCGGAGGGTAAAATATCATATTATTTTTACAGGAAATTGGACTATTTACGATTTTTGGTAAAATTTTACTGTCTTTTCCACAAGTTATTTATTTTAGTAATTATTTTACAATAATCGAAAATCCGTCATACAAAAAACAGATTATACGATCCCGGTGATTTTCAGATTTTTCAGCAGGGTCACGCGCGGGATAACGTATTTATCATACTGCTCGGTCTCGGAGGAGAATTCCATCGTCGGGATCACTTCCGCCATCTGCCCGGTAACAGAGCCGCCGCTTACGATCTTTACGGTTCCGTTCTGATGCAGGTAGCCTAAACGGATCTCGCCTGCAATATCCCCGCCGACCGGATCCACCTGGAAGTCCGAGTATTCCACAACTTCCAGATAATCTCCGCTGCGAATCTCAGCTTCGGAGCGGGAGCCTCCGTCGATCACGAAATTGTGAACATCCGAGCTGTCCGCAACTCCCAGATACTGACTGAATCTGCGGGATCCCCAGATATTCTCCGCAATTCCATCGCGGATCAGGACACGGTCGAAGATCACAGCGCCTTCCTCATCGATCGGATAGTCTGCCGAAGAGTTTTCCAACCGGGAGACAGCCTTCATGGTGATCCGGTCGCCTGTCATGTTTTCCGCGATCTCTTTTCCGCATTCCCAATCCGATAACTTCCGGTAGAGCAATGCGGCATTCATCCGCTCCGAGAAGTATTCATAAATCGTAACGGCGTTATCCGTCGAGAAAAGAACGTCGAAGGTATTCAGCTTCGGCGTCGGCTCCGTAACGAGACGGTCCTTTGCGAAAAGAAGGGCCTTATCTATATCCCTGCTGAGTTTTTCCGCGTCGCAGGTTCCGGAGCAGAAATTTCGGTACAGTTCGATCTCATGTCCTTCGCTTCTGGCATTGACGACAACTTCGATCATTGAACTTGGGAAGCGGACAGTGTACTCTACTCCATTAGAGTTTTTAAAATGCCGTTTGATATCTTTCACAAAGATCTCATAAGAGTTGATATCTTCAGATGCGGTCTCTTTCACGTTCGCCATCGCGGTGATGAAATCCTTCGCGATTTCAGCCGTATCCACGCTCTTCATCTCCGGGGATTCGACCGGTTTGTCATTCAGGTTATATGCCGGGTTCTTCACCAGCGATGCCTGAAAATAGATATCGGAAAGAGCCTTTTCGATCTCGGCTTCAGAAGCGGTAGGCGCGATTTCTCCGGAAGCAGAACCCAGTATCCCTTCCTCGAGCGGACGGTAAAGGGTCACACTGTAAGTCTTTACTTCGGTCACACGGTTCTGATCGAGTTCATGACGGATAAAATAGAACTCCCATCCGCTGCTGATATCTTCTCTCAGTTCCCATACCGAACAGCCGAGTGCTTTTATTTTTTCCTGTATAAGATTAAACATTATCCCAACCTCGCTTTCGTTTTCAGGTACGGACCTCCGTCAGCAACTTTGACCCATTCTTTATAACCCTTGCCGCAGGCACCATTGCCTTCCACTTTCCGGTCTTTGGAAGCCATGCAGATCCCGCCTAACAGATCCGGAACATAGCCGGTCATGACGACAGGAGATACGACCTTTCCGGTAAAGGCGCCGTCCTTGATCTCATAGCCGCGGGAAATAATGCACTGGATCCCCCAGTGTTTCGGATCCTCCATGCCGCTTTCCGTGCCCTTCAGCAGATAGCCGTGCTTGACGGATGCGACCAGCTCCTCGAACGTAGAGTCTCCGGAATCAAATACAGTATTGGTCATACGGGTGTAAGCTTTGTGTGCGAAGTTCTCGCGTTTGCCGTTTCCGGTAGGTTCTGTTCCCAGCCGCAGAGCTGACAATGCGTCACAGATTCCCGTTTTCAGAATCCCGTGATCGATCTCAGTCACATCGCCGGCAAGCGTTCCCTCATCATCAAAAGCATAAGCGGTCACGCTCTCTTCGCAGAGTGCTCCTTCATGCATCGTGCAAAGATCTGATCCGACACGTTTGCCGATATACTCCGCGCCGAGCGCGCGTTTTTTAACAAACATATCCATCTCAACACCATGGCCGAATGCTTCATGGGCAATGAGGCCGCTGATTCCCGGATCAGTAATGATCTCATATTCACCCGGTACGATCTTTTCGGAAGAAAGCACATCCTGCATGTTTTTCGGCATCTTTTCGATGACTTCTTTCAGTCCTTCCAAAACTTCCGGTCCGCAGCAGCCGGAGACTCCTTCATACATGATCTTCATCTCGCCCTCATCGTTCGGAGCATAGGCGAAGCAGGCACCTTCCGTATAAACATAGCTCTGACGCAGGAAACGGTTCCTTGTCAGGAACATTTTTGAAATATGGGTGGAAGAGGCATTCAGGATGCAGTCCAGTGCACGGGGAATGATCTCGCTCCCGCGGTCCGACAGACCTGTAAAGGTCTCAACCAAAGACTTCATGTCCTCCTCTTCCGGAAGACGTTCTGTCTCTTTTTCCACAAAGAGTTCCTGCAGTTCATCGGAAAGGATCGGCGTTTCATATGTCTTCGTACCGGTCAGTTTCATCACATCAAACTGACGGTCCAGTTCCTTCCGGATCGTTTCTGCCAATTCTTCGATCGTTCCCGGAATCTCATTAAAAGCATATTCACTGTACTGACCATTCCGATAGACGCGGACGACATTGCCGCGTTCGGTTGTCATATTTGCATTGGAAACGCTCTTGCTTCTTTGGGAGATGGAAATCCGGAATCCCACGGAGTCGGTCGAAAGAACACTGACATAGTCAAATGACCGCCCGAGGATATCCACCAGTTCCTTCATTCCGGAAACAAGCGAATCCAGATAGGGTGAAAACGGAGCTTTCATCTTTTATTTATTCCTTTCTGTTAATATTGTTTTCTATTCAAAAAGCATGCCATCAACGTATGCTTCATCAAACGACGGATGCGTCGGAAGGTCGATCACACGAACGGCCTTCTGAATTCGGGATAATTCCTCCCTCGCTTTCTCTGACACTGCAGCTGAGATCACGCCGGCAAGCGCGACATTTCCGAGTTTTACGGTCCTGCCTTTGCATTCCCTTGGGATGATCCCCAAAAGCGCCGAATTTCTTCTATGCGCAAAGGAACCGAAGCCTCCGCCGAGCAGGAGTTTCTCCAGCTCAGAAAGGGAGATTCCCGATTCTTCCGCAAGGATACTGATCCCTGCAGAGATTGCCGCCTTTGCCAGCTGGAATTTGCTGATATCCGCCTGAGTAATAAAAGTCTTCTTATCTTCTGTGAGATAGAACACAGGTTTTCCGTCTTCCGTTCCGAGAAAACGGGCCAGTTTGGAATCAGTCTCATCCGGGTCCGCGAGATGTCCCATCTCATCCAGGGTTTCTTCTTCGTACAGGACTCCGAGCATATCGATAAAGCCGGAGCCGCAGATTCCTTTTGGTTTTCCGGAGCCAAGTACATCGAGAACAAGTTCTCCGTCGGCATATTGGACTCCGGCGACAGCCCCTTTTGACGCTGTCATTCCCTGCTCCAGAAGAGACGCTTTGAAAGCTGCTCCGCCGTCGGCAGCGCAGGCGATCATGCCGTCTTTATTACCGATCACCATCTCTGTATTGGTGCCAAGGTCTACCATCAGCACCTTTTCTTCCGACGCAGACATGCCGCTGGAAAGGATTCCGCAAAGAACATCACTTCCGATAAACCCGGAGGCTGCAGGACAAAGATATACATCCCCATCAAAGGTAAGACCAAGATCCCTGCCGTTTTTCATCTCCCCGAACAGAGATACCGGTGTGAACGGAGCAGTGCAGATACTTGCGGGATCAAGCCCCGCGAAGAAATGCAGCATGATCGTATTTCCGGTCACAGCCAGAAACCGGATCTCTTCCCTGCTGATCTTCGCCTTCCTGCAAAGTTCGGCAAGATAGTGGTCGACCTGCCGGATGATCTGTTCATGGATCTCTTCCGCATGCCCTTCTTCGGCTGATTTCAGACGGGACAGCACATCACCTCCGAAGATCCGCTGGTTGTTGCTTCCGCTGATCCCGGTGATCTGTTCCCCGGTCTCAAGACTGATCAGCTGGCAGATGACCGTTGTAGTACCGATATCACATGCAGCCGCATATCCGCTTTGTCCCGGCTCAGGGGGATAGATCTCCCCGTCGGTTTGATATGCAAAGGACATCCGTTCCTCCGGGATCAGTTCAACGATCATTCCGTCTTCTGCC
>CAZOHB010000041.1:0-17432 GCA_964579345.1 uncultured Parasporobacterium sp. | reverse complement strand
CTGAATCCGGAAAACACAGCCAGAGAAATGGGCAAGATCGTCGGATCATTCATGAAACAGGCTTTCGAGAAACTGATGAGTGAGATGCCGCCGCAGCAGGCATAAAACCTGAAATATACATAACTGACAGCGGGGGGAGTCAAAAGGGACGGTTCTTTTTGACTCATGACAAACAGGCAGAGGGTGAAGATCCTCTGCCTGTTTTATTGCAACATGCAATAAAAATGCATAAAAAGGAGCCAAATGATGAATATATTCTGCATAATTTGCATAAAATTTTAAAAATATGCAAAAAAGTGTATACAAATTGAATATTTTGAGTATAATTACAAAAGTATTTTGAAAGAAGCTTGACAAAGCTTTGCAATTTATAGAAGAAAGAAATAAAATATGCAGTATATTTTCAAAAATTGCTTCTTTAATATTTAATGACAATTTTTGAACAGCGCAGGAAAGAAAGAGGAAGTGCGTTATGAAAAAAGAAGATATCAAAAAAGTAGTACTGGCATACTCAGGCGGATTAGACACATCGATCATTATTCCGTGGCTGAAGGAAAACTATAACAACTGCGAAGTCATCGCGGTTTCCGGCAATGTCGGACAGGCGGATGAGCTGGAAGGCCTGGAAGAGAAGGCGATCAAGACAGGCGCGTCCAAGCTGTATGTCTTGGATCTTACAGAAGAATATGTCGATGAGTATATTATCCCGACAATGAAAGCCGGAGCAGTTTACGAAGAATATCTTCTCGGTACAAGTACGGCGCGTCCTTGCATCGCGAAAGGTCTCGTTGATATCGCTGTCAAAGAAGGCGCGGATGCGATCTGCCACGGCTGCACCGGAAAGGGAAATGATCAGGTTCGTTTTGAACTCGCGATCAAGCACTTTGCGCCGAACATGCCGATCATCGCTCCGTGGCGTGAGTGGGAACTGAAGTCCCGTGAAGAAGAGATCGAGTATGCGGAAGCACACAATGTTCCGCTGAAGATCAACCGTGAGACCAACTATTCCAAGGATAAAAACTTATGGCACCTTTCCCATGAGGGACTGGAGCTGGAAGATACAGGCGTTGAGCCGGATCTGGATAAACCGGGATTCCTGGAGATGAGCGTTTCCCCGTTTGCAGCTCCGGATGAGCCGACTTATGTTACGCTTGATTTTGAGCAGGGTGTTCCGGTTGCGCTTGACGGTGAAAAGATGACCGCAAAGAATATCATCCTCAAGCTGAATGAGCTCGGCGGAGCGAACGGAATCGGTATCATTGATATCGTGGAAAACCGTCTCGTCGGTATGAAGTGCCGTGGAATTTATGAGACTCCGGGCGGAACGATCCTTTATAAGGCACATGAAGCGTTAGAGAGCATTTGCCTGGATAAGTATACGATGCATGAGAAACAGCGCCTTTCCATTACCTTCGCAGAGGTCGTTTATAACGGACAGTGGTTCTCTCCGCTGCGTGAGGCTCTTTCCGCCTTTGTGGATAAGACACAGGAAAAGGTTACGGGTAAAGTAAAACTGAAACTGTATAAGGGCAATATTATCAAAGCCGGTGTATGGAGCGATTATTCTCTGTACAGTGAGGAGATCGCGACCTTCGGTGAGAGTGATTATGATCAGAAGGATTCCGCGGGATTCATCAACCTGTTCGGACTTCCGATGAAAGTACAGGCGATGGTTGACGCAAAAAATCAGAAATAGAAACAAAACGCTGTGCTGCGGAAGTGACCTTTCGCAGCACATAGACTTTTTTAGTCAAAAGAGGTATTGCTATGGCGAAAATGTGGGCCGGAGTGACTTCCGGAGAAACGGCAAAGATCGCGGATGATTTCAACTCCTCGATTTCTTTCGACAGTAAAATGTATAAGCAGGATATTGCGGGCAGCATGGCACATGCTGCCATGCTTGGCAGTACGGGGATCATCGAAGGCTGGGAAGCAGACTATCTGATCGACGGGCTTCGCACGATCCTGGATGATCTGGAATGCGGGAAGCTGGAGATCGACCTTTCCTGCGAAGATATCCACATGTTTGTGGAACAGGTTCTGACCGAGAGGATCGGAGAAGTCGGAAAGAAGCTGCATACAGCCAGAAGCAGAAACGATCAGGTCGCGCTGGACCTTCGGCTGTATCTGCGGGAAGAGATCGATGAGATCACGGAAAAGCTGAAAAAGCTGCTGACGGTGATCGCGGATCAGGCGGAGACTTATAAGGACGCGATCATGCCGGGCTATACACATCTGCAACGCGCACAGCCCGTCACCTTCGGACATCATCTGATGGCTTATGCGCAGATGTTCCTGCGGGATATTGACAGACTGTCAGATTGCAGACGAAGGATGAACGTTTCGCCGATCGGAAGCTGTGCACTTGCAGGGACGACGTATGAAACCGACCGGAATCTGGAAGCGGAGAAACTCGGCTTTGACGGGATCTGCATGAACTCCATGGATGGCGTTTCCGACCGGGATTTTGCATTGGAACTTTCCAGCGATCTTTCAATCCTGATGATGCACCTTTCCCGTTTCAGCGAGGAGATCGTTTTATGGTCTTCCTGGGAATTTAAATTTGTGGAACTTTCGGACGCGTTTACCACAGGCTCCTCCATCATGCCGCAGAAAAAGAATCCGGATATGGCAGAGCTGGTACGCGGAAAGACCGGAAGGGTTTACGGCGATATGATCGGCCTCTTCACAACTCTGAAGGGACTGCCGCTCGCATATAACAAAGATATGCAGGAAGATAAAGAGGGCATCTTTGATTCCTGCGAAACCGTAAGAAACTGCCTGGATGTTTTCTGCGGAATGATCGCGACGATGAAAGCACGCCCGGACAATATGCTGAAGGCCGCACAGAACGGATTTATCAACGCAACGGATCTTGCGGACTATCTGGTAAAGAAAGGCGAAGCCTTCCGGAATGCCTACAAGATCTCGGGACAGATTGTAGCGGAGTGCATGGAAAAGGGTCTTGTGCTCGAGACCTTCCCGCTCGAAGCGTATAAAAAACATTCCGACCTGTTTGAAGAAGACGTGTTTGAAGCGGTCGACCTGAAGGTCTGCGCGGAGAAGCGGATCAGCGAAGGTGGAACGTCCGTCGCCTCCGTGGAAAAACAGATTGCACAGGTCAGAGAATATTTGGAATTAAATTAATAATTGAGACGGCCCTTGCCGTCCCAGCGCCTGACATCATAATTACATACAAAGATAGGATGAAATATTCATGAACAAAGTTTTTATTGACGGAAGTGCCGGAACGACCGGCCTCAGAATCTATGAACGGCTCAGCGGAAGAAAGGATATCTCCCTGATCTCCCTGACGGAAGAAAACCGAAAGAATCCGCAGGCGAGAAAAGATGCGATCCTGGAAGCGGACATCGCATTCCTTTGTCTGCCGGATGATGCGGCACGAGAAGCGGTCGCTCTGGCAGAAGATGCGGATACCTGTATCATTGACACCTCTACCGCACACAGAACAGCGGAAGGATGGACCTACGGGTTCCCGGAGATCTCGGGGATGAGAGACCTCATCCGTGGCTCAAAGCGAATCGCAAATCCGGGATGCCATGCGAGCGGTTTTATCTCTCTGGTGGCACCGTTGGTGGAGAGAGAGATCCTGCCTGAAGATGCGGGTCTTACCTGCTTTTCTCTGACCGGCTATACAGGCGGCGGGAAGAAGATGATCGCGGAATATGAAACGGCAAAGACCGAACCTTTGGAGGCACCGCGCATGTATGGTTTAAGCCAGGTGCATAAACACCTTCCGGAAATGGAGAAAATCTGCGGGTTGTCTAAACCGCCGGTATTCTGTCCGATCGTAGCGGATTTTCCGTGCGGGATGGAAGTCGTAGTAACTTTGACCGCAGACATGACATCTGCCGGAATCCATGAGATCTGTGAAGTGTATCAGGACTATTATCAGAACGGGCTGGTGCATTTTCGCAAGGCGGCGGACGAGAACGGGTTCTTAACGGCAAATGCTTTTGCAGGACGGGATGATATGGAGATCAGCGTCTTTGGCAACGACGAGCGGATCCTGCTGGTTTCCAGATTTGATAATCTCGGAAAGGGAGCTTCCGGAGCAGCTCTGCAGAACATGAACATTGTACTTGGCCTGGATGAGACAACCGGACTTAATGTTTAAAATAAATGAAAATGAGGATATAACATGAAGATGATCGATGGCGGCGTCTGCGCCGCAAAAGGATTTACAGCAAACGGGATCCGCTGCGGGATCCGGAAAAATAAAGACAAACGGGATCTGTCTCTGATCATGAGTGAAGTGCCCGGCTCCTGTGCGGCGGTCTATACGACGAACCTGGTAAAAGGTGCTCCGATCACTGTTACCAAACAGCATATTGCGAACGGGATTGCGCAGGCAATGATATGTAACAGCGGAAACGCCAATACCTGCAATCCGAACGGTGTCGAGGTTGCGGTTCAGACTACGGAGCTTCTTGCGAAACAGTGCGGGATCAAAGCAGAAGATGTTGTGATCGCTTCGACCGGCGTGATCGGACAGCCTCTTGATATTACGCCGATCGCAGAAGGAATCCCGGAACTGGCAGCAGGACTGAGCGCTGAGGGCAGCGGCCTTGCAGCAGAAGGCATCATGACAACCGATACTGTGAAAAAATCCATCGCAGTGGAATTTGAGATTGGCGGAAAAGTCTGCCGCATCGGCGGGATTGCCAAGGGAAGCGGAATGATCCATCCGAACATGGCAACGATGCTGGTCTTTATCACATCGGATGTAGCGATCGCACCGGAGATGCTGCAGAAAGCGCTCTCGAGCGATATTGCCGATACCTTCAATATGATCAGCGTTGATGGCGATACCTCGACCAATGATATGGTTACCGTTCTGGCAAACGGCATGGCGGGTAACGAGACGATCACCGCGGAAGGAGAAGATTTCTCCATCTTTATGAAAGCGCTGAATACCGTTACGGTCCATCTCTGCCGGATGATCGCAGCCGATGGAGAAGGCGCAACGAAACTTCTGGAATGCCATACAGTTGGAGCAGCTGATAAAGAGACAGCAAAAACAGTTGCAAAGAGTGTGATCTGTTCCAGTCTGCTGAAAGCGGCGATGTTCGGAGCAGATGCAAACTGGGGTAGAGTCCTCTGCGCGATCGGCTATTCCGGAGCGGATGTGGATGTGGAAAAGATTGATGTTGATTTTGAAAGCAAGGCCGGCAGGATCAATGTCTGCAAAGACGGAAAAGCAGTTGATTTTTCCGAGGAGCAGGCGAAGGAGATCTTATTACAGGATGAGATCAATATCCTGATCGATCTGAAGAGCGGAGATGCCGAGTCAAAAGCATGGGGCTGCGATCTGACGTATGATTACGTGAAGATCAACGGCGATTACCGGACCTGAGAATCATTATCCGGAGTGAGATATATTCGCAGCTGCGAGCTGCGGAACATAGATTAGTATTAATTGCATCTAACGAAAATAAAGGCAAAAGAAGGTTAAAAAAAATGACAAGATTGTTATCAAACATGGACAGAGCGGAGATCCTCCTGCAGGCGCTCCCGTATATTCAGCAGTATGTTGGCAAAGTGGTCGTGATCAAATACGGCGGCAATGCAGCGATTGATGAGCATATGCGCGAGCAGGTCATGGAAGATATCGTACTGCTTTGGGCAATCGGCGTAAAAGTGGTACTGGTTCACGGAGGAGGGCCGGATATCAGCAGTATGATGGATAAATTCGGAAAGAAATCGGAGTTTGTTGACGGACTCCGCGTGACGGATGACGAAACCATGGATATCGTACAGATGGTTCTTTCCGGCAAGGTGAATAAAAACCTGGTCAACCTTCTTGCTGTAAAAGGCGGAAAAGCAATCGGCCTTTCCGGTGTGGACGGCCACCTGATCGAAGCGGAAAAGAAAGACGAACGTCTCGGATTTGTAGGAGATATCACCAAGATCAATATCGATCCGGTCGAAGGTCTTTTGAAGAATAATTATATCCCGGTCATTTCAACGGTTGGCTGTGATGACGAAGGAAACAGTTACAACATCAACGGCGACACGGCTGCGGCACACCTTGCAGGCGCGCTGGATGCGGAGCGGCTGATCATGATGACCAATATTTCCGGCATCATGGAGAATCCGGAAGATCCGGATTCCCTGATCCGTGAGCTGACCGTTGAGGAAGCAAGAGGACTTTACGACTCCGGCGTGATCTCCGGCGGTATGATCCCGAAAGTGGATTGCTGCATCAATGCGACAGAGATGGGAGTCAAAGGTGTTGTAATTTTAGATGGCCGCGTACCGCATGCGATCCTGATGGAGCTGCTGACGAATGAAGGTGCGGGAACCCAGATCAAAAAATAGAAAGAGGATATTATGAGCATTATTGAAATCGATCAGAAATATGTAGCAGGTACTTATAAGCGGTTTCCGGTGGAAATCGTTTCCGGGAAAGGAAGTCTGGTAAAGGACAGCGCCGGAAAAGAGTATATCGATATGGGATCCGGCATCGCGGTTACGAGCTTCGGTATCGCGGATGATGAATGGCAGAAAGCCGTGACCGAGCAGATCTCCAAAGTACAGCATATGTCAAACCTGTATTATACGGAGCCGTGCGCGCGCCTGGCGGAAATGCTCTGCGAGCGGACGGGGATGAAGAAGGTCTTCTTTTCCAACTCGGGAGCGGAAGCAAATGAGTGCGCGATCAAAGTCGCAAGAAAATATGCGGCGGAGAAAAAAGGCGCAGACTGCTTTACGATCGTGACTCTGAAAAACAGTTTCCACGGAAGAACCCTGACAACCCTTGCGGCGACCGGACAGGATCATTTCCACGAGCTCTTCCAGCCGCTGACTCCGGGCTTTGCCTATGTAGACGCAAATGACATCGAACAGCTCAAAGCGCTTGCGGAAACGACGAAGATCGCTGCTGTTATGATCGAATGTGTACAGGGAGAAGGCGGCGTCAATGTACTGGATCCGGATTATCTGAAGGAACTCTCCACCTTTGTGAAAGAAAATGATATAATACTGATCATTGATGAAGTTCAGACCGGCAACGGAAGAAGCGGCGCGTTATATGCGTACATGAAGCTGGGGCTGGAACCGGATGTCGTATCTACGGCAAAGGGACTTGCCGGCGGACTGCCGCTCGGCGCAACGCTGATGAGTGAAAAGGTACAGGATGTGCTTGGCTTCGGCGATCACGGAAGTACGTTCGGCGGAAACCCGGTCTGCGCGGCAGCAGCGATCAGCATCCTCGGCCGGATCGATGAAACCCTGCTGAAAGAAGTGGAGGAAAAAAGCGCGTATATCTTTGAAACACTGAGCGGAGCTCCGGGTATCGAAAGCGTAAGCGGACTTGGTCTTATGATTGGCGTCAAAACGGAAAAACCTGCAGGAGAAGTCTTAGCTGCCTGCATGGAAAACGGCGTTCTCTGTCTAACGGCAAAGGATAAAGTCCGTCTGCTCCCGGCTTTGAATATTCCGATGGATCTTTTGAAAAAAGCAGTGGAAGTGATCAAAGAAGCGGCTGCAAAATAAGCAATATGTCCAGAGCAGAAGAGTTTTTAGATTTATATAGAAAACTGGAGGCCGTTGCTGCCAGCAGTTACGGGGAATTCAGAGAAGGCGGAGCGGTTGCAAAGCTCGGAAAACGGGCGGAATTCCGCGGGATCCGTGAGGAGCTGGATTATATCCGTGACGTTCGCAATCTCCTGTCACACCGTCCGAAGATTGCAGACTGCTATATGGTCGAGCCGTCGGAAGCGATGGTTGACCTTTTGAAGAAAGTGATCGACCGGATAGAAAGACCTGCGATCGCCGGAAACATCATGGTGAAAACGGATCGGGTACTGAGCTGCAGCAGGGATGACCTTGTTCTGCCGGTCCTGAAACAGATGTATGACAAAGCGTTTTCCCATATCCCGGTGCTGGACGACGGACGTGTATGCGGTGTGTTCAGCAGCAGTGTGTTTATTCGCTGTATGACCTCCGGGATTCAGATCGATGAGCACACGACGATTAAGGAAATTGAAAAGGAGCTTGCCCTGGACAGCAATAATGCGGAACAGTTTCTGTTTACCGGACGGGAAACGCCGATCGATGAGCTGAGCGAGCTGTTTGAAAAAGCAGAAAATGCCGGCCGCCGGCTCGGTATGATCTTTGTGACGGAGCACGGACGCGCGTCCGAACGTATGACGGGGATCATAACCGCATGGGACGTCGCCGCCGCGTATTAGGATACTGGGAGTTTTATTGGACACATAAGGATGTATCTTTATACTGCAACAAAACATCAGGCAGATGAAACGAGGTGCAGTATGAAGAAAATATATATCGTAAGAATATTTGATGAAGGACCTCGCTCCGGCGAATATGAATTCTGGGACAGAGCGCTGGCAGAGATGATGTACGAATCCGCGGAAGTCGCCGAAATGTATGAGACTTACGGCGGCGGAGAGATGGAGATCGTCCGAAGCTGCTGCAATTAAACGGCAGCCGGTTCGGAAAAGCAGGTATCTGCCGGAAGGAAAGCCCGTGGGTTCATGCTGCGACGCAGGTTCTGTCATTGTACAAAAAAAGGAGAAACAGACAACATGACGATTGCAGAAGAGAGCCTGGCTTTACACTATGAGAAAAAAGGTAAGATCGAGATCCGGTCTACCGTTCCTGTCAAGGATGCGAAAGATCTTTCCCTTGCTTATACCCCGGGAGTTGCGCAGCCTTGTCTGGAGATCCAGAAAGATCCGGAAAAATCTTATGAGCTGACCCGCAGATGGAATATGTGTGCCGTGATTACAGACGGAAGCGCGGTACTCGGACTCGGCGATATCGGTCCGGAAGCCGGCATGCCGGTTATGGAAGGCAAGTGTGTACTGTTTAAAGAGTTTGGCGGCGTAGATGCTTTCCCAATCTGTATAAAAACAAAAGACGTGGACGAGTTCGTAAACACGGTCTACCTGATCTCCGGCAGCTTCGGCGGGATCAATCTGGAAGACATTTCGGCTCCCCGCTGTTTTGAGATTGAAGAAAAACTGAAAGAAAAATGTGACATCCCGATCTTCCATGACGATCAGCATGGCACTGCTGTGATTACCCTTGCCGGAATCATCAACGCCCTGAAAGTTGTCGGAAAGAAAAAAGAAGATGTCCGGATCGCGGTCAGCGGCGCAGGTGCTGCCGCAACGGCGATTACAAAACTGCTTCTGAATTACGGGATCAAAGATATTACGATGTGTGATCGAAAGGGCGCGATTTATAAGGGCAGAGAAGGCCTGAATCCTGCGAAAGAGGCGATCGCCGAGATCACAAACCCGCAGATGCTGCAGGGCTCTCTGGCGGATGTGGTAAAAGGCGCGGATATCTTTATCGGCGTATCCGCTCCGGGCATGCTGACGACGGAAATGGTCGCGACGATGGCAAAAGACGCGATCGTATTTGCATGTGCAAATCCGACCCCGGAGATCTTCCCGGATGAGGCAAAGGCGGGCGGCGCCCGAATCGTAAGTACCGGCCGCAGTGACTACCCGAATCAGATCAACAATGTTCTCGCGTTCCCGGGAATCTTCCGCGGAGCGTTTGATGTGCATGCAAGCCAGATCAATGAAGAGATGAAGATCGCAGCAGCACATGCGCTTGCAGACCTGATCAGCGATGAGGACCTGAACGAAGATTATATTATTCCGCAGGCATTTGATCCGCGTGTTGGAAACGCAGTTGCGAAGGCGGTTGCCGAGGCTGCGGTTCAAAGCGGAGTTGCGCGCAGGAAGTGATTTGTATTTCCCTTTGCTATGCTTTATAATGGCACGGAAAGGAATCGGAAATTATGAGCGATAAGAATAAGAAAAAACCGGAATATGATATCGAAGACTTATCGGAGATCGTAAATGCGGAGCCGGATGATATGGATGTCTTAGCGGATGCGGAGGAGCCGGAGATCGTAGAACTCCCGGCAGATGCGCTTTCTTTAGAAACCTTAGAGCTTCCGGAAGAGGATCTTCCGGAGGAAGAACTTCCTGAAGTATTGCCGGAAGCAGATCTGATCCCTTCCGAAGAGGATCAGGTTGCACATCAGATCGAGTTCACCGATCTGTTTACTGCGCCTGAGGTTACAGAAGAAGGTGAGCCGAAGGATCAGACTCTGAATTATTATAATGCGAATGCAGATGAATATACAGAGCGCACGATCAGCGCAGACTTAAGCGGTCAATACCGTTTCTTCGAGAAATATCTTCCGGCCGGTACCCGAATCCTGGATTTTGGATGCGGTTCCGGACGTGATACGAAATATTTTAAAGATAAAGGCTTTATCGTTTCCGCAATCGACGGTTCGGAAGAGATGTGCAAAAAAGCAGAGAGTTATACCGGGATCAATGTCCGCCAGATGGATTTTCTGGATCTGAATGACAGGGAAATCTATACAGGAATCTGGGCAAATGCTTCCCTGCTCCATATTCCGAAGAAAGATCTGATCCGTATGTTTGCAAAACTGCGCAAAGCTCTGACGAGAGACGGCGTTTTGTATGTCTCGTTTAAGGAAGGAAGCTTTGAGGGAATGCGCGATGGCCGGTATTATTCCGACCTGACCGAAGGCGAGCTGTTTAATCTGGTCAATACCGTTGGCGGTATGAAGATTGTAGCAGCAAAACCGTATACCCAGGAGACGGATGAAGGCGAGGTCAAATGGATCAGCGCCATTATCAAGAAATGGTAAACGGAGGACACAGCCTTTGATTGCGGATAGCGAAATCCGAAGAATACAGAAAAACAGAATAACGGAGAATCCTGAATTATGAACCCGATGATTTTAGCGATAATACTTTTTGTAACAATGTATGTGTTGTTGCTGATCTTTTCCAATCATAGATGGATTACCGTGCTTGCAGCAGCGGCAGTGTTTGTTATTTTAGGCATCCTGCCGCTTAAAAACGTTCTGACGTCCATAAACTGGAACGTCATCATGATGCTTGCGGGTACGATGGTCGTTGTCGCCTTTTTTATAGAAAGCAAAATGCCCGTACTGATGTCGGAAAAACTGCTGAAGATCGTTCCGAATGTCAAGTGGGCGGTTGTAATGCTGAGTTTGTTTTCCGGTATCATCTCTGCTTTCGTAGATAACGTTGCAACGGTACTGATGGTTGCCCCGGTCGGGCTTGCGGTTTCCAAAAAGCTGAAGATCAACCCGGTGCCGGTCATCATCTCCATTGCTGTTTCCAGCCACCTGCAGGGTGCGGCGACTCTGGTCGGAGATACGACATCGATTCTGCTCGGGGGTTATGCAGGGATGAGCTTTAACGATTTCTTCTGGTTCCTGGGACGGCCGGGAATCTTCTTTGCAGTAGAAGTCGGTGCTTTGGTTACGATCCCGGTACTGCTGATCCTTTTCCGAAAGGAAACTGCAAAAATCGAAAGTGTCGATACGGTAAAGGTTACCAACCTGGTCCCGACATTCCTGATGCTCGGAACGATCGTTCTTTTGATCGTGGCTTCCCAGTTTCCGAATAAACCGGAGCTGACGAATGGTTTTATCTGCTGCGGCCTTGCAGTGATCGGACTGATTTATGAAACGATCCGGGGGAAATCGTTCAAGCCGGCGCTGGAAGCGCTTAAACAGGTGGATTATAAAACGCTGATCCTGCTGGCCGGTCTTTTTATTGTCATCGCCGGTGTAACGGAAGCAGGCGTGATTGACGCAATCGCCCAGATTTTCGTCAAGATCGGTGGAAGCTCTGTCCTTCTGATGTACGTCCTGATCGTTTTTGTATCGGTACTGCTCAGTGCCTTTATTGATAATATTCCTTATGTCGCGACGATGCTTCCGGTTGTACAGGGGATTGCGACAATGCTTGGTGTAGAGCCGTATCTGCTGTACTTCGGTCTTCTGATCGGAGCAACGCTCGGCGGAAATATTACTCCGGTCGGAGCTTCAGCAAACATCGCGGGAATCGGTATCCTCCAGAAAGAGGGATATAAAGTTTCCACAAAAGATTTCATGCGGATCGGTGTTCCGTTTACGCTGCTTGCGGCAGCTGCCGGCGCGATCGTAAACTGGATCTTCTGGAGCTGAAGCTGATTCATCGAATCTTCAGGAGGTAAAGCTGATTCGTTGAATTTTCTGAAGCGAAGATTATTCTTAGGAATATTTGGGGCTTTCGTAAAAGTTATCCACAAATCAATATGTTTACACAGACATTTACGAAAAACAGCCCGATTAATACCTCTGGCGTATTAATCGGGCTTTCTATTTGCTTAAAAAGAGCGTAAACGATACAATTATCAGCTTCGAACTAAAGAATTTCGTAAAAAAGGCTGAGAAACATTGATATGTGGATAGCTTTTTACGAAATAGTTCGGCATTCAGGAGCAGTGCCGCAATTTCTGAATCACCTCATCTTATAGTAGACCTGTATCAGGAAGTACGTTGTATCTTCCAGAATCTGATACGTCGCGTCCGAATCATCAAAGGTCTTTAATCCCGCATTTTTCATAACATCCTCATAATCATTCTGGCAGGCGCCCTGCGTGATCAGGCTTTCCCATGCAGAAACCGCTCCGGAGTAATCCTTTTGGCTCATGCTCCAGATCTGAAGCGCGCCGAAAGCACTGATCGCATAGCTGATGTAGTACATCGGGTTTTCAAAGTTGTGGGGCACATCGCACCATAAATATTCCAGCCCCGGATACTCGGCGGTTCCGTATTCCAGCTCAATCTCCTTAAAGCAGGCGTTGACTTCCTCCAGTGTCATATCCGGATTTTCGTAAACTTCTCTTTGCCAGTCATCAAAGATGCAGCCGTCGATCACGGCGCCGGATACGCGAGCAACATTATAGGCTTTGATGTAATCCGCATTCTTTCCAAACAGATCATCTGCCCGTTCGCTGAATAACAGCTGAAGCCCCTGAGAGTGTGTCTCCTCCAGATCCAGGTCTCCGGAATCGATCGTCGGATAGGGAAGGGGAACGGTATGAAACTCGGTAAAATGTCCGAATTCATGCGCAAAGGTCAGAGCGTCCTGTGCGGTGCCGGATGTTTTGATATACATATAAGGCATCAGGCTTTTGGACAGATAGATTGTATAGCCGCCGTCCATGCGGTTATCCTCATTACCAATGGAATAAAGTTTGTTTCCATAGATGTATTCAAACGTTTCCGCAGCAAGCGGCGAGATCGAGGAGAGTATGCTTCCGGTTCTTGAAACGAGGTCGTCGATATTCGTATAGGAAAAATCCAGATAGTCGGAAAAGCCATAAGAATAGGCCTGCAGATCCCGCCCGAACAGTTTTGCATTTTTCTTCATAACCTCGAGGTCAGCCGTCGTATAATCCCGCTCGTAGATCTCTTTGTCTGCATAGTCTGCATAATTATCATATCCATAAGATTTTGCAATCTTCGTCCGGACATCCACCAGATCCAGATACGTCTCTCCGACAAGGCTGTTATAGGCAGCAAGACAGGTCTCATAAACCTCCATATAGAGGTCCGGATTCAGGGCGTATAGTTTATTGCCTTTATCCCCGAGCGCATCATCGAGTGTATATGTTTTTCCGCCAATCGTACAGCTGGTATCCATCATGCCGTCCGCCTGGGTATAATACTGACGAACCAGCTCATTTTCTTTTTTATTCAGCTCCAGCTGTTCTTCCGTCATCGGTTCATACTCTTCGTAATACTCAATGTATACTTTGTCTTTGATGAATGAACGGAATTTATCTGCGTAAGCACCTGTGATCATCGTATGGCACGCGGTGAAAAAACGGTCCGCAGCGCTTGTTACGACCTCATCCATGTATTTGTATTCGCCGGAATAATACTCGTCGTTTACATTTTCGGAGTACTTTACATAGACAACGCTTTGCAGCTCGTCCAGTTCCAGCAGATCATCAGACAAATCCTTATAATATTGAAAGGCCTGATCGGTGTTTCCCAATCCATATTGATTGAGCATTACGTCACAGTTTTCATAAAACGATCCGACGTCATAATGATAATATTCCGGTAACTGCGCAGCTGTCTGCTGCGGCTTCGGAGTATATTCCTGTGTTGCAGCCGGCTCTTCCTCGCGCCTTCCAAAAGGAAAATGCGGGAGCGAACAGGCGCTAAGTGCGCACACTGTGATTATGCACAGAGCTGCAGCCAGCCCTTTCTTTATCTTTTGAGATTTCATCGTAAACCTCCGGTGAGAATTATTTTGAACAAATTCTATTGTATCAAGTAACCTTGAGATTTCCAAGAAAACTCATGATTATTCACAAAAGAAACATCCTTCTTGTGCAGAAATCTTTGCGCAGAAGGGAAGAGAAAATATCACTGAAAATAGTAGTGTAAGTGCAAATCATTTATAGACGCGGAGAATAACTTGACTAAATTGTCTATACCTGATAGACTACAAACTGTCTAGAAGAAATAGACAAAGAATAAGCGCTTTTTGGAGGGAGAAAATGAAAAGGATTATAGTATTATTCGTTAGTTTGTCTTTATTGATAACAATGTTTCTTGTTCCGGCAACTGCGGCGGAACTATCCGAAGAGGAGCAAATCCAAGCTACCATTGAACAGTATTATGAACTTGGATATGATTCGTGGTGGGGTTTACGTCTTAAGGATTTTAGTTCCGTATTAGACATGAATTCAGTGCAGATGAACAATTTTCTGACAGCAATGGAAGAGAATATCTTTAAATGGAATTATATTATTGAGCACGGTTATTATTCAGGACAGCGTGAAAGACATGAGATTTTTTTTGATTATGAATCCATTAATATTTCTTCTGATAGACAGCATGCAGAGGTATCAGTTAATCTGACTGGGGAAGAAGAAGGAATGCCTGCTTATCCAGCATTTGTAACACTTGATGAGAATCAGTTCCTATTAACTAAAGAAGATGGTATATGGAAGATAACTTCACACGCTTATAATGATTGTTCATTGTTTGAAAAATCAATAGATCAGATCATTATATTTGATGAGGAAGCGGTGATACTTGAGTTAGAGGCGGATTATGAAATATGTATGACTCCAGAGTCAATGTATACATCTAATGAAATCAATGAACCTAACGCAGCACCATATACAGATTATTCGTATTCTTCAAGCAGGGCAGTTAAATATGCAAAGAAATTTGTTCAAACTCCCAATTCCCATTTTTATAATACATCGTCTGATTGCACAAACTTTGTATCGCAATGTGTATCATACGGCTTTGGGAATACAACTGATTATTCTCTGAATACTTCTTATCGAATGGTAACTACAGGAAATACATCGACTGGATGGTCCGCTGGTACTGGCGGCGGTTATTTAGCATGGGAAAATGTTGGGAAGCATTGGAAATATATGAGAAAAGCAAAGACCGGATTGGCCGGCCCAAGAGTAAACAAAACAACATACGCAAATCTTGTAAATGGAGATGTCATGCAGGTCGATTTTACGAGTGATGGTACTTACGATCATAGCGCTATATGCGTAGACCGTGCAAATCAAAAATTTGCCCAGCATTCTTTTAATGGCTATAGGTATTACTCAGATTATACAGGAACCAAAAGATACTATCACCCTAAGTTTTTCAGAGAATATTAATCAAACAGTACTTCTTTGCAGGAATGAGAGTATGACATTGTATTCGAATAAGGTGGGAAAAAGTGATTTAAGTTTGGTATGAAGAAACACTCAGACATGCTGAGAAATATGCTTTTTACCGGAGTTAAGATGAAGGGGTTCTTTGCCTTCTTTAGAGTGCATATAGATTGAATTGAATTAGGAGATAATGAACATGAAATCCACACGAATTATATCGATTATATTATCTATCCTTCTTGCCATAGCTTTAGTATTCACATCACTTCCAATCAATTCCTATGCAGATACCCGGGAACCTTCCTCACAGGAGGATTTTGGATCTGCTTATGATTTGAAAGAAGAATCCAATCCTGAGATGGTCACTTCCGATCCTCCAATTACAGATGGTGAAGAAGACGATCCGGGGATGACACTGGACGTTTCCGATATCGCCGGTGAGGATGAAACGCTGCGTGATGAAGCCTCCAAGCAATTCCTTATGACGAATGGCGACCACCTTCTGGTCAGCTATGAAACGGCAGTCCATTATCCTGCAGTGGATGGCAGCTGGAAAGAGATCGATAATACATTGGTGAAGACAGCCGGCGATAAAGAAGATCCTTTAGAACGATATGAAACAACCGAAGGCCTTGTCCGCTATGCCTTTGCAGCGGAGGAGGAAGGAAAAGACGATTATCTGGTAAAAGCAGCGCGGGGAGAGGCCTCCCTGCGTTTTTCTTTAGAAGGGGAGAGGAACCCGGTAAACGCAGAGCTCCTGGAAAAAGAAAAAACAGATAAAGAGAACCTTCCCGGGTTCCTGGAAGCAGAGAAAGCATCCGCCGGGATCCGGTACAGGGAGATCCTGCCGGGGACGGACCTTGCATATACAGTTACCGGCCCGGACCTGAAAGAAAATCTGATCATCAACGAACCTCAGGAAACGTATGAATATACGTTCCGGATCGACCTTGTCGGGATGACGGTTGAAGAAGGAGAAGATGAAGCCGGGGATCTGTGTTATCGCTTTATCGAAGAAGAGAGCAGGGAAGTCCTGTTTACGATGCCTGCGATGTACCTGTATGATAGCAAGGGAAGGGTCTCGGATGGCGTTATAACAGAACTGACGGAAGTAACAAAGGAACCTGTCGATATCGAAGGTGAACCTGAACCGGAGACGGAAGAAACCGCGGAGACGGAAGCAGAACAGGAGCGGGAAACGGAGCCTGCTCCAGGAGAAGAGACAGAGCCCGAAAACGGAGAAGTATTGGAAAATGAGAAGGAGCAGGTACAGCATACCTACACCTTGTCTATCTCCGCCGACCCGGAGTGGATGAACGCAGAAGAACGCGCCTTTCCGGTGACACTTGATCCAACCCTGTGGTCGAAAAGCACGAGCACGGGAAGTGAGAGCCGGATCGTCAAGAACCAGTACGTGATGAGCGGGGCTCCGAACACTTCGACGACCGGCTGGGGAGCCGGAGGAATCGGCTATGATTCTTCCGGCAACAAGAAGATGCGGATGTTCGTCCAGTTCCGAAGGCTCCCGGAGATCCCGGAAGGGAGCATCTTAACAGAGGCATGCTGTTACTATGCACAGACAAACTACAGCAATACGGAAATGGCAAAGATGCCGGTGGCGGCGTATCCGGTCAGCGGAAGCTGGACCTGGAACAGCCATCTGACCTGGAACAACCAGCCGTCGTTTTCCTCTACGGCGCTCGATGTGCGGCTCCTTGGCAGCAATACGGTCGCGACTTATATCTACTGGGACATCACCCGCCTGATCAAGGAACATTACGAAGCCAATACCGGCTCCTCCTCCGCAGCCACCGCCTTCGTCCTGAAAGCAGTCGAAGAGAGCAGTATGACGAATACGAGCTGTGCAAACGCGTGGATGGTCC
>CAZOHB010000040.1:0-17511 GCA_964579345.1 uncultured Parasporobacterium sp. | reverse complement strand
GGCCGTTTTCTTCAGCTCCGCCAGGCTTTCATTCACGTCCTCCATCTTCAGGGAGGTAAACAGGTTGTTTCCGTCGTTATATGCCTCCGTTCCAGGCATAATTGATTTTTAGAATCAATCTGAATTAGCTAAAACTGTAACCGGACCGGACTTCTGTTCCGGTCCGTTTCTTCAAACAGGGATTACATCGGATTTATCATAAGACAGATAAACAACTGCACACTTTGTGCAGGCAGAACAGAGAGGAGAAGTAACATGACCTGGGGAGCTCAGTACATGTGCTATGTCTGCAATAACTGCAGCAAAAAATACAAATATGCGGTTGACCTGATCGGCGATTTCGGCGATGAGTTCGGAAAATGCCCGGACTGCGGAAGCGACGGAAAACTGACGCATGAAGGCCCGGTATCTCCGGAAACCAGCGAGTATGAGGAAGTAGAATAAAGCACTTCACTCGTAATGAAGGGGTCGCAGGTTCAAATCCGCTGGCCTGCATCTTTTCAATGATTTTTCTTGCAATATCATTCGTTATGTGATATTTTATTTAAGCGCGTTTCAAACGCACAGGCCACAATAGCTCAGTCGGTAGAGCACTTCACTCGTAATGAAGGGGTCGCAGGTTCAAATCCCGTTTGTGGCTTGAGTTCAAAAAAGGAATTCCGTATGAAGGGATTCCTTTTTTTGTATTCTGTCTGAGGAAAAATGCGCTTTATTTTTAATGCAAAAAATGTATAAAAACTATTTTTCTGTATACTCTTGCTGTATACGAAATCAGGTGTTAGGATACTTTTTACCAGCAAAAAAACGGAGAAATAACGATCAGAATATGAAAGCAGTTACGATTGAAAACCAGAAATCTTTTACGACACATCTCTTCACCCGTGAGACTTTCGATGGCTTCCTGACAACAGAAGCTTCGTTCAGCACGGCAACGGATTTCACATTGGATGGTCATATCAACCCGGATTATCTGAGTGAAGATGAACTTCTGCTTCCGGAAAATAAAGAGGGTATTGTCTTCTGGAAGAAGGTGCGTCCGCTGTGCTTTGAGATCATCAAAGGAAAAAAACTGCCTCTCCGCTTTAAAATTGTCTTTATGCTTTCATCCGGAGCGGTCCGCCGTTTTCTGGAACGGTCAGATCTTGCGTTTGATCCTGCACAAGTCAATGCGCTGTTTCTGAATGTTAATTATCAGGAGGGAAAACTTGTCTGCACGACCGGTATTTCTCTGAAAACTTTTTCTCTGGATAAAAGTCTCGAACATGCATGGGATGCATATGCCGAAAAGTTCCTGAATCAGGTTCAGGAACTCGCATAATCTGAAATTCACGAAGAATTCATAAAAAAGTATTAGCACTCAACGAAAAAGAGTGCTAATATATGTGTTAGGATTTTGAGAACAGAAGAAGAGATATCTTGAAGTTTTAAAAGAATGGCTTGTTACAAGACAGGTCGAGAACAAAGGAGTGATTAATATGGCAACAGAAAAGGGAAACTTATCGATTAGCAGCGAGAATATATTCCCGATTATTAAGAAATGGCTGTACAACGATCAGGACATCTTCGTAAGAGAACTGGTCTCGAACGGATGTGATGCGATCACAAAGCTGAGAAAGCTGGAGATCATGGGTGAATACCAGTTTCCGGAGGATCAGCATTTTGAGATCCAGGTTGTAGCCAACCCGACAAAGAAAACATTGACCTTTATCGATAACGGCATCGGTATGACCGCAGATGAGGTTAAAGAATATATCAATAACATCGCATTCAGCGGTGCAACGGATTTCCTTGAAAAATATAAAGACAAAGCGAATGACGACCAGATCATCGGACATTTCGGTCTGGGCTTCTATTCTGCATTTATGGTTGCGGATAAGGTTACGATCGAGACGTTATCCTACCAGGAAGGTGCAAAGGCCGTATATTGGGAATGTGACGGCGGTACAGAGTTTGAGATGAGAGATTCCGATAAAGAGAATGTCGGTACAGAAGTCACGCTCTATCTGAATGAGAACTGCTACGAATACAGTAATGAGTACCGCGTCAAAGAAGTCCTGAATAAGTATTGCAGCTTCATGCCGGAGGAGATCTACTTTGTAAATACAGACACGATCGGCAAGGCAGAGGAGAAGAAAGAAGGCGAAGAAGGCGAAGCAAAAGAGCCGGAAGAGCCGAAGCCTCTGAATGATCCGCATCCGCTCTGGACGAAACATCCGAATGACTGTTCCAAAGAGGATTATATCGATTTCTACCGCAAGGTCTTTAATGATTACAGAGAACCGCTGTTCTGGATCCATCTGAATATGGATTATCCGTTTAACCTGAAGGGCATTCTGTATTTTCCGCAGCTGAACAACAACTATGATACACTCGAGGGAACGATCAAACTGTACAATAACCAGGTCTTTATTGCGGATAATATCAAAGAGGTCATTCCGGAATTCCTGATGCTCTTAAAGGGTGTGATCGACTGTCCGGATCTGCCGCTGAATGTTTCGAGAAGTGCTCTGCAGAATGACGGCTTTGTAAAGAAAATTTCGGATTATATCACCAAAAAAGTGGCGGATAAGCTGAGCGGCATGTACAAGGTCGAAAAGGATGAATATGAGAAGTACTGGGATGACATCAGCCCGTTCATTAAATACGGCTGCCTCAGAGACGCGAAGTTCGCAGAGAAGATGAACGACTATGTCCTGTTTAAGAATCTGGACGACAAGTACCTGACTCTGAAAGAAGCGCTCGAAGAGAATCAGGAAAAGCACGAGAATACGATCTTCTATGTTTCCGACAGACAGCAGCAGGGACAGTATATTGATATGTTTAAAAAGGCGAAGATCGACGCTGTCTATCTGGAGCATGTCATCGATTCCGCGTACATCCAGCAGGTTGAAATGAAGAATGAAGGCGTGAAGTTCCTGCGCATTGATACCAATCTGGATAAGGCATTTACAAAGAGAACTTCCAAGAAAGATCAGGCAGTACTGGATGAGAAAGCCGAAAAGATCCAGGAACGGCTGCGTGCGCTGAAAGGCAATGACAAAATCGAAGTCAAACTGCAGAATCTGAAGAATATCGATACGGCGTCGGTTCTTACGGTATCTGAAGAATCCAAGCGAATGGAAGATATGATGATGCAGATGGGCATGATGGGAATGGATAATTCTGCAATGGATCAGTTTAAAACGCCAGGCACTCTGGTGCTGAACAATAATCATGATCTGGTGCAGTATGTGCTGAATCATATCAATGATGAAGACACTGCAAATCCGGATATGGTACTGGAGCAGCTTTACGATCTGGCAAAACTCGGCAATGAGCCGCTGACCCCGGAGGAAATGTCGAAATTCATTGCACGCAGCAATGCTATAATGTTATCATTACAGGAACGTTTATAAGAACGTCTCATTAGTTTTTTGGAGGATTATTGAAATGGCAGATGAGAAAAATTTACCGGAAGAAGGATGTTCACCGGAGGCATGTGCAGGCTGTGCAAGCGCAGGTTCCTGCCCGAGTGCACAGGGTGGACCGAAAAGCTTTATAGAAGAAGCCAATCAGTACAGCAATATTAAAAAAGTTATCGGTATTGTCAGCGGCAAGGGCGGTGTTGGAAAATCTTTTGTAACAGGAAGCCTTGCAGTTGAATTGTCCAAGAAGGGCTATTCCGTCGGAATCCTGGATGCCGACCTGACCGGACCTTCGATTCAGAAAATGTTCGGTGTAAAGGGACAGGCAGAAGGAGATATGAACGGCATCTACCCGAAAGAAACGGCAAACGGGATCCGTATCATGAGCATCAACATGCTTCTGGAAGATGAAGAAACTCCGGTCATCTGGAGAGGTCCGGTCCTTGCTGGCGTTGTAAAACAGTTCTGGACCGATGTTGTCTGGGGAGAGCTTGATTATTTACTGGTGGATATGCCTCCCGGAACAGGCGATGTTCCGCTGACTGTTTTCCAGTCGCTCCCGCTGGATGGAATCGTGATCGTGACGAGTCCGCAGGATCTGGTTACCATGATCGTGAAAAAAGCATATAACATGGCAGCAGAGATGAATATTCCGGTACTGGGTATTGTCGAAAACTACAGCTATCTGGAATGCCCGGACTGCGGCAAAAAAATCCCGGTATTCGGAGAAAGCCACATCGACTCTGTAGCAGCGGCTATGGATCTTCCGGTACTTGGTAAAATGCCGATCATGCCGCAGCTTGCTTCACTTGCAGATAAAGGAAGCTTCGAACTGATCGAGAACGGCTTTATCGCAGATGCAGTGAACACCATTGCGCAGATGCAGTAAGTGATATATATGAAAAACAGACTGAATGTTAAAATCATAAGTGTTTTGCTTTCCGTGACCTTGCTGGCAGTGCTGCTTTTGTCTGCCTGCGGAGAGAGCGGAAAGTATGCAACACAGAAAAACTTTATAACGATCGGCTGCGTCTGTCCGCTGACCGGTGTGCTTGCTGAATACGGCGAAGGCACACTGGAAACGGAGGAGGCAGCAGTAGAAGCAATCAATGAAGACGGCGGTCTTTATATTGACACCCTGCAGAGAAAACTGAAAGTGCGCTTTGTTGTGGCAGATTCCAAGTCTACGCAGGAAGGTGCGATGGAAGCTGCAACTTCGCTCATCAAAGATGAAAATGTAGATCTTGTGATCTGCAGCAGCGGCAATATGACGATCCTTTCAACCGCTCAGATCTGTGAGGCGGAGCACGTTCCGTTCTTTGCGGTCGGCTGTGAAAATGATACCTGGCTTGCAAACGGACCATTTACCTGCAGCTTCAACTTTGCTCCGGACAACACATCAAAAGTAAAGGCGCTTTATGATCTGTGGATGGAAAACGACATTTCCTCTGTCGGCATTCTCACGACCAGTAAAACCAGGTCGAAAGCCTTTGCGGATTGTCTCTCAGAGTACTGCATGGAAACCGACGTGTATGTGGATGATCCGATCGGTGTGAATTCCGAAGATCGGTATATTCAGCGTGCGGTGAGAAAACTGGACCGGGAAGCGACGGAAGCGGTGATCTGCTGTATGGATACGGCAACCTTCTCCAGAATCTGGGAAGAGGGCAGTATTAAAAAGCTGGATCTTTCCATGTGTATTCTGATGACGGATCCCCTGTTCCCACAGGATATCGCATCCATCGAACGCGGCGTGGATATCAAAGAGTTTTATACGCTGACGAGCTGGGATAAAAAATATCCGATGAAATCCTCTCTGACCGGTGAGGATGGTTCGGTCCTCGGCCTCTGGTGGGAAGACCGGTTCCTCTCTTCGAGTTCGGAACTGGCCGGCTTCAAGCATACCAGCGTAGAGATTGCGGTCGCGGCTGTAAAGCTGGCGATGGCTCTCGATGCAGATACAGTGATCTCTGCGGCCCGAAGCCTCAATGAGAGCACGATCATGGGTGTGGTTGATTTTGACGATCAGGGAAGCTGTGTCATTCCGTGTTCGGTTTTGAAATGGACCTTTGATACAGCGACCGTCTCCTGGGTGAAAGAGCTTGCGTCTCATTCCCAGCTTACGGATGTGGAATTTGACGACGAAGAATAATAATAAAATTTGAGGTAGACTATTATGAAGACTGGATATCCTATGACAATTGCAGGCTGCGAAAGAGTACTTCCTCTTTGCAAAGCTTCGGACACGCTTACGATCGCAGGTTTTGTTATTTTCGGTGATGTGGAACTGACCTGTGCCTGTGCGGCAGAGCTTTTAAAGAAGGCACCGGAGTTTGATTACATGGTTGCTCCGGAAGCAAAGGCGATTCCTCTGATCCACGAGATGGCGAAACAGAGCGGCCGCAATGAGTATTTCCTTGTACGGAAAGCTCCAAAACTGTACATGGACGGCGTTTTTGAGACAGAGGTGCAGTCCATTACAACAGCAGCGAAACAGAAGCTGTATATGGATGGTGCGGATGCGAGGAAAATAAAAGGAAAACGTATCCTTATCCTTGATGATGTGATCTCAACCGGCGAATCCGTTGCAGGAGTTGAAAAACTTGTGAATGAAGCAGGCGGAATCATTGTCGGACGTATGGCAATCCTTGCAGAGGGCGCTGCTGCCGACAGAGATGATATCATTTTCCTGAAAAAGCTTCCTGTATTTGATTCGGAAGGAAATCCGCAGGAATAATTTTTTAATGAAAGATAATACGGGGACAGGGAATCTGTGTACAGGTTTCCTGTTCCCATAAATCAAAGAGTGAAAAAATTTCTCTCTTTGACCTTTTTACGGGATTACGGACGATCTGATGTCCTGATCCCATGCGCGTTCTCTACGCATTTTTTCACGCACTCCCGAACAATCGATATGGAAAAGAAAAGCACGGCAGAGCAGATTCTGAACGGGCGTTATCAGCTGCAGGCTCATTTAGGAAGCGGAGGAATGTCCGCTGTTTTTGCTGCCATGGATCTGAAAACCGGAGAACGGGTTGCGGTCAAACGCAGCAGCGGGCAGGAAGTGTCCCTGCTTTCAAGGCTGGATCATCCGGGAATCGTCCGGTATCTGGATTCCTTTCAGCTGGATGGGGATGTTTATCTGGTTGAAGAGTATCTGGGTGGGGAGAACCTTTCACAGCTTGTGAAAAAAAACGGTCCTTTTGCTGCAGAGGCGGCGCTGCAGATCGGACTGCAGATCTGTGATACTCTGAAATATCTTCACGGGCAGAATCCGCCTGTGATCTACAGGGACATCAAACCTGCAAACATTATGATGCCGGAGAGACAAAGAGCCGTCCTGGTTGATTTTGGCATCGCCAGGGAATTTACACGAAGGGCGGATTCCGATACCGCAGAGTTCGGGACGCCCCGTTATGCGGCTCCGGAACAGTTTGGCAGTGTGATCTCGCAAAGCGATGTGAGATCTGATATCTATGCACTCGGAAAGACATTGTATTTTCTCCTGACAGGGGTCCTGCCGGAAAAAGAATTTCACAGGCAGGTGTCAGAAACCATCGCAGATAAGGACGCGGCCAAGATCCTTTTGAAATGTACCTGGGAGGATCCGGAAAAAAGATACCAGAGTGCAGAGGCACTGGCGTATGACATAGAATTGTGGATTCGAAGGAGATATTCGGAGAGCGATGGAATCCGGGCTGCGGAGCAGGAGGCAGAGAAGCGGCCCTTGAAAGCTTTCAAAACAGAGAAGCGGCCCTTTGAAAAACGCCGGGTTTCCAGAAATCCGGTCGCGGTGCTGCTGAACATTTTGGCTATCCTGATCTATGCCTTTGGCTTTATCCTTGGGGTCAGCAAAGCGTATGCGGATTTTGCCACGCAGATCTTTCATCCGGTCTATGCGCTTCCTTATTGGGGTGGAGCATTTGCGGCAGGTACGCTGGTCCTCGGGATCGCGCAGATCATAAAGCTGCTGCATGAGATCCTCCTGATGATGAAGCGGCGAACATAACAGGAAGCAATGCCGGAATCCTGATCAGGATAAAAATAAGAGCCTCTGACTCATTTTCGTGTCAGAGGCTCCTGATCTTTCAGCTGATCTTTAGCAGCTTATTTTGCTTTATATTCTCTTGAGAAGGCGTCGGAAACATCGTAGTAGGTTCCGATTGCGGAAGCTGCATTCCATGTGATGAATCCGCCCTCTCCGATGCCTGCATCCCAGAGTGCCTGCACCTGCTGGCCAAGGAAAGCGGAGTCACAAGGGATTACCGGATCCCAGTGCGGGACGCTGTAGCAGGTCAGCCATGTACGTGCGATTGCAGGATTCGGCGTGATCTTCTGTGCATCAGCTGCCTGAACGGCCCAGTTATAAACCGTGCTGTAGGAGTCTGTCCAGGTATCCACATCTCTTCCGAAGTGGTCGACATAAGGCATGGAGCTGATCGCGTCAACGATCATGGAGATCGCCGGCCAGTACTGACCGTATGCCGTAACATAGCCGTTGGAGCATTCGCCGAATACATCAACCGAGAAATATGCGCCGGCTTTATGAATCTGGTCAGCGGCATAGAAACAGAAGTTCTGAATTGCCTGTGCTTTTTCTTCTTTGTATTTATTCTGGAAATCACCGTTTCCGTCGCGCTCGATAAAGAAGGTATCCTCCGGGAAACGGACGTAGTCAAACTGGATCTCATCAAAGCCCATTTCCTCAACCGCGGAAACTGCCAGTTTTACATTGTATTCCCATGCTTTTCTGGAGAAAGCAGACGGCCATTCCTGATTGACGCCGTTGTTGTAAATACATTCTTTCGGATTGTCTTTTGCAAAATGTTCATCGTTGAATACAACGATTCGGCCGATCGTCCAGATTCCGGCTTCTTTCACCTTATCGATGGCTTTTTTGTAATCCGAATTGTCGTGATAAGAAGTTTTATAAGCGGTCTTGGAATATTCTTTCGCCACTTCTGCATGGTATGCAAGACCGCCGTCTTTGATGTCAATAACGAAAGCGTTGCAGCCACAGTCCTTTGCACATTCGATATATTCATCAATGTAATCGATCGTTCCGACATTCAGATAGAAGGTTCTTGCCTCTGCAGGAATCTCCTTGTCGGTGTCGAAGGATTTGTCATACGGGAAGTAATCGAGATTTTTTGCCTTTCCACCGTAAAGTTCGCTGCTGTATTTTTTGTTTTTGTTCTTTTTATAATATTCTTCGTTTTTGGCATCCGCTTCTTCCTGGCTGAAGACAAGGTATTTGCTGTAGACATAGCCTTCCTTCTCGTCGGATTTTACCTTATACATTTCCACCGTTCCGTCTTCTCTGAGGGTATCAAAACCGGTGATCTCAAGCGCTGTGCCTTTTTTGAAGAAGGATGCAATATCCGGGGTGTCCGGGTTTTCATATACGGTAACCGGAGTGCGGACAAAGCATTCTTTTTCACGGACGGTGCTTTCGACAGAATCTACAAGCGCATCCGCGCGGACATAATGCCCAGGCACTTCTTCCTCCGTATCTTCCGGAACCGGTTCATCGATCAGGGCGTAGCTCACCTCATCCACAACGACCGGAGTAGGGTATACACTGAGAGAACTTCCGCGGACCACGGTAGAAGACTGTGTTACCACGTCTTTCTTCTCCTCATTCTGAGTGATTTCGTAAACAGGGACCTCCAGAGTTTCGGAAGCCAGATATTTCGTAACGGGCTCTTCTTTCGTTACCTCGCCCTCTCCGCAGGATGTGAGAGAAAGCATGCTGAAAACAAGTGCGGCAGTTAGAAGTAAAACAATTTTTCTTTTCATGAGCTCTCCTTTTCGAATTCCAAAAAACTGAAGCTATTCTATTATAAAATAACGCAATTCACAATCATTATTATATTTGTGGTTGTAATGTTTCGGAAAAGGCTTTAGAATTTATCATGAGAATTATATTTATGGGGAAAAATAAATACAGGAGTTATAGACCAACATGATCAAACTGATTAAGACTATGACCAGAAAACAATGGCTATATGCTTTTATAGTCCTTGTTTTTGTTGTCGTTTCCGTATGGTGTACTTTAACACTGCCGGATTACATGACAAAAGTAACACAGCTGGTAGAAACCGGCGGTGCGATGAGTGATATCTGGAAATACGGTGGGATCATGCTCGCATGTGCAGTAGGCGATCTCTGCTGTACGATCATTGTCGGATTTTTCACCTCGCAGATATCTTCCCTGTTTGCTGCTTCTACGAGAGACAGACTGTATCGGAAAATCACTTCGTTTTCAATGGAAGAGATTGGCCGCTTTTCCACATCCTCTCTTCTGACTCGTTTCACGAATGATGTTCAGCAGGTCACGATGGTGATCGCGATGGGTCTGCAGGCTGTTTTAAAGGCTCCGATCATTGCTGTCTGGGCATTTATTAAGATTATGGGCAAAGGACAGCAGTGGCTGATCGTAACAGGAATCGCGATTCTGATCCTGCTTGCGGTCCTTGTTTCAAACCTGATTTTGGTAATCCCGAAATTCAAACGGATCCAGATCCTGACGGATAATCTGAACCGGGTTTCCAGAGAAAATCTGACCGGTGTGCGCGTTGTCAGAGCTTACAATGCAGAAGAGTATCAGGAAAAAAAATTTGACGGTGCAAATACAGCGCTGATGAAAAACCATCTGTTTACCGGAAGAGTCATGGCGTATCTGTTCCCTGCGATTCAGTTTGTTATGAGCGGAACATCGCTGGCAATCTATTGGGTAGGTGCAGTTATCATCAGTAACACCGCGGATGCGATGACTCGTATTGCCATCTTCAGTGAACTGGTTACTTTTATGGCGTATGCGGTTCAGATCATCATGGCGTTTATGATGATCTCCATGATCTTTGTTATGCTTCCGCGAGCGATGGTTTCTGCCGAACGTATCAATCTGGTGCTGGAAACGGAAACAAAGATCCATGACGGAGATCGTACGGAAGAAGCTCCGGAAGTGGGGACCATCGAATTCAGGGATGTCGTATTCAAATATCCGGATGCGGAGGAACCGGTTCTTTCGGGAATCAATTTCTCTGCGAAAAAGGGAGATACCATTGCATTCATCGGTTCCACCGGTTCCGGGAAAAGTACGCTGATCAACCTCGTTCCGCGTTTTTATGATGTAACCGAAGGACAGGTTCTGGTTGACGGTGTAGATGTCCGTGAATACTCACAGCATGATCTTCGCGAAAAGATCGGCTATGTTTCCCAGAAGGCGATTCTGTTTAAAGGAACGCTTGCTTCCAACGTTGCCTATGGTTCAGATGAAGAAAATGCACCGACGGATGAGAAAGTGATCCGCGCGATGGAGATCGCACAGGGTAAAGATATTCTGGCAAAGAGTGAGAAAGGAATCTATGCAGAAGTTGCGCAGAGCGGGAGCAATTATTCGGGTGGACAAAAGCAGAGAATCTCAATCGCACGCGCGATATATAAAGATCCTGAAATCTTCATTTTTGATGATTCCTTCTCCGCGCTGGACTATAAAACCGACAGAGTTCTTCGTGCAACGCTGAAGAAAGAGACGAAAAACGCAACCACGCTGATCGTGGCGCAGCGTATCGGAACCGTCAAAGATGCGGATCAGATCATTGTTTTAGATGAAGGCAAGATGGTAGGCAAAGGCAAGCATGCAGATCTGCTGAAGGATTGCGAAGTCTATCGTCAGATTGCATATTCACAGTTATCGGAGGAGGAATTGAAAAATGCGTAGAGGAAATGGTGAACGCGCGGAATTAAAATTCTTATCTCCGCTGATTAAGTATCTTGGCAGAAATACAGCACTTTTGGTGACATCAATTCTTTTCTCTGTGATCGGTACGCTTTGTACGGTTATCGGACCGAAGTATGTCAGCCAGATTGCGGATCTTCTGTCTTCGAGTTTTTATACTGACGTAGATTTGACAAAGGTTGTAAAGATCGGAGTTTTCCTGATCATTATCTATGTCTGTGCACTGGTCTTTTCTTACTTCCAGTCGTTCATTATGAACACAGTTACACAGAGAACCGCTTACGGCCTTCGTAAAGATCTCTGCCGGAAGATCAACAATCTTCCATTAAAATATTTTGATGATCATCTGATCGGTGATATTCTTTCAAGAATTGTAAATGATGTTGATACGATCGCGATGACGCTGAACCAGAGTGTCGGAAACCTGTTCCATGCGGGAACACAGTTTATCGCCGCTATGATCATCATGTTCATTACCAACTGGGTGCTGACACTGGTGGCAATCGGAGCTGCGATCATCGGATTTATTTTCATGATGATCATTATGAAAAATTCACAGAAGTTCTTTGACCGGGCCCAGCAGGAACTTGGTATGCTGAACGGACATGTAGAGGAGATCATTTCCGGACAGTCGATTGTGCGGGCTTATAATGCTGAAAAGACAGAATATGCAAGATTCAATAAATTGAATAACAGTTTTCGCTCCATGGTATGGAAAGCACAGTTCTTTGGTTCCACAATGCCTCCAATCATGGGATTTGTCGGGAACCTGGGATATGTTGCGGTCTGCATTGTCGGTGCTGTTATGGCGGCAAATGGAACGATCACTTTCGGAACCGTTGTTGCATTTATGATCTACATTCGTCTGTTTACGGCCCCGCTCCAGCAGCTGGGACAGGTCTTTACCCAGTTCCAGAGTGCAGCAGCAGCTTCCAAGCGTGTGTTCTCCTTCCTGGCGGAAGAGGAACTGGAGTATGACCTTGATAAACCGATCGTGATCCCGTTTGGTGAAGCAAAAGGCGATATTGCATTCGAACATGTAAAATTCGGTTATAATCCGGATAAAGTGATCATTCACGATTTCAGTGCCGAGGCGAAAGCAGGACAGAAGGTTGCGATCGTTGGTCCGACCGGTGCAGGAAAGACGACCATGGTCAATCTGCTGATGCGTTTCTATGAAGTGAATGCGGGAAAGATCACGATTGACGGACATCCGATCACCGATATGAGAAGAGAAGAAGTACATGCCCTTTTTGGCATGGTTCTTCAGGATACCTGGCTGTTTGAAGGCACCTTCCGTGAAAATATTAAATACAGCAAGGAAGCTTCCGACGAGAAGGTCATCGAAGCTGCAAAGATGGCCGGCATCCACCACTTTATTATGACAATGCCGGAAGGATATGACACTGTGTTAGATGAGGAAGCAAATGTTTCCCAGGGACAGAAACAGCTGATCACGATCGCGCGTGCGATGGTCGAAGATGCTCCGTTCCTGATCCTGGATGAGGCAACCTCATCCGTCGATACCCGTACCGAGCAATTGATCCAGGATGCAATGGACCGGCTGATGGCGGGAAGAACTTCCTTTATCATTGCCCATCGTCTTTCAACGATCAAAAATGCAGACCTCATCCTGGTCATGAAAGACGGCGATATTATAGAGCAGGGCAATCATGAAGAGCTGATGAAGCAGGGCGGATTCTATGCAGACCTTTACAACTCACAGTTTGAGAGCGCATAAGATCCGAAAATGCTTTGTTATAAAAAATGACAGGCGTTTGGATGACTGACGAAATGGTGTCTCTGATCGCGGAGGCATGCACAGGGAGGAGGTAAATATGGGTAAGACAATTCGGGTCCGCAACCTGGAAATCGGAAGAGGAAGACCAAAGATCTGCGCCATTGTACTGGGTGAAACCGAACGGGAAATCCTGAATCTCGCGGAACGTGCAAATGAAGAGAATTGCGACATGATCGAGTTCCGCGCGGATCACTATGCAAAGATCACCGATCTTGACGCTGCAAAAACGATCCTCGGAAAGATCCGGAAAATCTGTCGGAAACCGATTATATTTACCTTCCGCAGAAAAGAGGAAGGCGGAAAGATTGCGATCGAACTTGAGTATTATAAAAAACTTCTCATGGTCGTTGCGCAGAACTGGTACGCGGACCTGATCGACGTCGAGGCTTCTGCAATCCAGGATGATCCTTCCTTTGTGGACAGACTGAAAGATTACGGCGTTTTTGTCATCATCTCCAAGCATGATTTTGTAAAAACACCGACGCAGGAAGAGATCATCCGCAACTTCTTCGACATGCAGGATCTCGGGGCGGACATTGTAAAAGCTGCCTATATGCCGAACAATAAAAAAGATGTGCTGAATCTGATCACGGCAACGGAAAATATTACCAGCGCGTATGAGTCCTGTCCTGTGGTTGCGATCTCGCTGGGCCATCTCGGAATGATCACAAGGATCCTCGGCGAGTTTATGGAAAGTGCGATCACCTTCGCGGCGATCACGAAGTCTTCCGCGCCGGGACAGATCCATATCGACAGTCTGGACGCCGTACTGGATATCATCCACAATAATTATAAAAAGATCTTTCTTGTCGGATTTATGGGAACCGGAAAGACAGCGGTCGCAAATGCATTGGCTACGAATTATGGTCTGAATAAGATCGATCTGGACGCCTATATTGAGAAGAAAGAACATATGAGTATCGCGGATATCTTTGCGACACAATCCGAAAGCGGATTCCGTGACAAGGAAACCAAGCATCTGAGGCAGGTCCTGAAAAAAAGCTATCAGGTCATTTCCCTCGGAGGCGGCATCGTTCTGCGGAATGAAAACATTGAGCTGATCAAGGAGAATGGCGTGATCGTTCTTCTGACTGCACAGCCGGAAACGATCGCCGAGCGTATGCGCAAAGATACGACCCGGTCCTGGATGGGAGAGCACATTGATCTGGGCTATATCCGGGATCTTATGAAGTCGCGTGAGGAGGCTTATCTGGAGGTTGCGGATATTGTGATCAGCACAGACGATAAGAATGTAGATGAGATCTGTAAAGAAATAGTTGAAACTTTAGGGTTTACACTATAAAATATTCTAGTTAAGAAAAACATTAAAACAGGCATGTACTCTCAGGGTATGTGCAAATCAAGAGAGTGCATGAAAGCATAAGGAGGAAAATTTATGGTATCTGCAGGTGATTTCAGAAACGGACTGACAGTAGAGATTGAAGGCGATGTATATCAGGTCCTTGAGTTCCAGCATGTAAAACCGGGCAAAGGTGCAGCTTTCGTAAGAACGAAACTGAAAAACATCGTGAACGGTGGTGTTGTGGAAAAAACATTCAGCCCGACAGAACGGTTTGAGAACGCTCATATTGACAGGAATGACATGCAGTATCTGTATGATGACGGCGATATGTACAATTACATGGACGTCGAGACTTATGAGCAGATCCAGCTCAGCCATGCGGATGTTGCTGAATCCATGAAATTCGTAAAAGAGAACGAGATCGTTAAAGTATGCTCTTATAAAGGAAATGTCTTCTCCGTAGAGCCGCCGATCGCAGTTGTGCTTGAGGTAACCGAAACCGAGCCGGGCTTCAAAGGCAACACAGCAACAGGCGCAAAGAAACCGGCAATCGTTGAAACCGGTGCGCAGGTTATGGTTCCGCTGTTCATCGAGCAGGGCGAGATGATCAAGATCGATACCCGTACGGGAGAGTATTCATCCAGAGCTTAATTTCCGTAACAAAAATTTAAATTTGTTTACTTTTGTTTACTTTGACATTCAAAATCCTGCAAGGTATCATGAGCCTTGCAGGATTTAATTATTTCCTAAACTGTCCGGTTCCGGACAGAAAATTTCCTAAAAAATAAAAAGTTAGCTTGCGGTTTTGTCACACAAATCTGCGCAGGTTCTGTTCCGTATACCCGGGATTCGGAATAACCTGCTGAAAAGGACGAAAACGGCAGGCAGAAAGGACAAAATATGAAACTCTGTGGAACAACTTATTTTTATGCGGAAAGCGATACGATATGCCCGGAAACTCTGGAATCTTATGATAAGATGCGAAATCTGGTGTTTGCCAAACTGATCAATACCGGCAGGAACCAGGAACTTTTGAGTTTTGTTCCGAGCAGACAGATCCTGGATCTCTCGCTGGTGTTTTATTTTTTCGAAGAGCATGATCCGGAGAAAGACGAAATCTATATTACGAACTATATGATGCGGAAATGGGGCATCGATGTCGCGACACTCTGCGAGGATGCCATGCGCAATACGCGCAATATTATGGGGGAGTGTATCCGACCGATGCAGGATGTGATCGCAGAACTCCTTGAAAACCTGCATGCAGTCTATACGAATCCGGAGCCGAATGAGATGCCGATGTATATTTTATCCAATCTCTGGAAGCGGAACGGAGCGGTATGCATGTTGAATGAGGATGCGCTCAGGGAAATGGCTGATATGCTCGAGAGCGATCTTTATGTGCTTCCTTCCAGCGTGCACGAAGTGATCCTGGTGCCTGCGGGCGGTGTCTCTCCGGGAGAACTCAATCATGTGATCCGGGAGGTGAATCAAAGTGAACTTAATGCCGCAGATATTCTTTCCGACCATGCCTATCTTTTCTCACGTCAAATGGGGAGACTGTTCATGTAAACGAACAATTAAAAGGACCCGGTCTGTGTTCAGACGGGTCCTTTGTTCATACGCCCGGGCGGAATCGAACCGCCATTTCAGGCTCCGGAGGCCTGCGCTCTATCCGTTGGGCTACGGGCGCGTGCTCAAGCATTATAACATAAAAGCAAAAAAATGCAAAAGGAAGAATACAATGTTTATTTTTACATTTCTTGACACAGAAGAAAAACAACATTTTATACGAAAAGAGCTGCGTTTTTACGCAGCTCTTTGCATATATTTACTAAAAATAATACGATTCTTGTGTTACGGGATTTCGGATGGTATAATAGATTGCAATTGTATGGAAAAAAATACATAAATTCAAGGTTATTAATAGCAATATCATATTTCAGGAGGAATGATTATTATGGCCAGAAAAATGAAAACAATGGATGGCAATACCGCTGCGGCTCATGTGTCTTACGCATATTCCGATGTAGCGGCAATCTATCCGATCACTCCGTCATCCGTTATGGCAGAACTGGCGGACAAGTGGGCAACGGAAGGACTTAAGAACATTTTCGGCAGAGAAGTTTCAGTTACCGAAATGCAGTCTGAAGCAGGCGCTGCGGGTGCTGTTCACGGTTCTTTAACAGCCGGTGCGTTAACAACAACGTTTACCGCGTCTCAGGGACTTCTTCTTATGATCCCGAACATGTACAAAATTGCAGCAGAGAGACTGCCGGCAGTTATCGATGTTTCTGCCCGTGCGATCGCAACGCATGCGCTGTCGATCTTCGGTGATCATTCCGATATTTATGCATGCCGTCAGACCGGTTTCGCAATGCTCTGTTCTTCAAGTGTACAGGAAGTTATGGACTTAACTCCGGTTTCCCATTGCAGCGCAATTAAAGGAAGAGTTCCGTTCATCAACTTCTTTGACGGATTCAGAACTTCTCACGAAATTCAGAAGATTGAAGTCTGGGATTATGAAGATCTCAAAGATATGGTCGATCTTGATGCAGTTGATAAGTACAAAGCAGAAAGCTTAAATCCGGAAAGAGCATGCCAGTGGGGATCTGCTCAGAACCCGGATATCTTCTTCCAGGCACGTGAAGCTTGCAACACAGCTTATGATGAGCTTCCGGCAGTCGTAGAAGAGTATATGAACAAAGTAAATGAAAAGATCGGAACCAACTACGGTCTCTTCAATTATTATGGTGCTCCGGATGCAGAACACGTTATCATCGCGATGGGTTCTGTCTGCGAGACCGCAGAAGAAGCAATCGACTTCTTAAATGCACAGGGCGAGAAATACGGTATCGTAAAAGTACGTCTGTTCCGTCCGTTCAGTGCAAAACACTTAATCGATGCAATCCCGGATACTGTTAAGAAGATCAGCGTTCTTGACAGAACAAAAGAGCCGGGTGCTCTTGGTGAGCCGCTGTACCTTGATGTTGTTGCAGCTCTCAGAGGATCCAAATTCCATAATGTAGAGATCTTCTCCGGACGTTATGGTTTAGGTTCCAAGAACACCAACTCTGCACAGATCATCGCAGTTTTAAGAAATACAGAAAAACCGAGATTCACTGTTGGTATCGAAGATGATGTTACAAACCTGTCTCTTGATACTTCCTATAATCCTGTTACAGTTCCGGATTCCATCATCTGCTGCAAGTTCTGGGGTCTCGGCGCAGACGGCACCGTCGGCGCGAACAAGAACTCC
>CAZOHB010000039.1:0-17628 GCA_964579345.1 uncultured Parasporobacterium sp. | reverse complement strand
GCTTTCAGTGCGATCTGGTTCATGTTGATGCTGATCTGACGGAGCACCTTCAACACTTCAAAATAATCTGCGTGCGGGCGTTCCTTCGGTTGGATGTCTTTTATGATTTTTCTGATATATGCGCTCTTTGTTAGGCCCGTCTTTTTGATTCTGTCATTTAGTCCCTTCATTTCTTTTTCAGTCAGATAGACCTGGAGTCTTTCGCTTCGCGTACGCTTTCCCATATTCTCCTTTCTGCAGCAACAAGGGTTTGGGAATTCCCAACAAGTGGCCTTTGAACTCTCAAAGGCGATGCTTGCGAAGTCTGAACCAAACCCTTTGCTCTGCCTTTTTCTAATGTTTCAGTTTTAATCTTAATGCTTGATCGCTTTGATCTTTTTCTGATACGCCATCAGGATTCTAACCTCTGACATCGCTCTCCCTCCCTTCTGTTTTGGTTTTCTAATTAATCTGCAGCTATCTAATCTGGCATCTCTTCACGGACACACACAACGACAAACCGCTCTGTATCACTTGAATCCCAGGTGCAGGTCGAAAGGGTCAGGACGGCTTTCGCATCCTGCAGATTCGGATTCACATTTTCATAAGAACTATGTCCCGCTGTCTCTTTCAGGAAAGATTGAAAATCCGCTTCCTGAGAAAAGTCTGTTTTGTATGCGACTCCGTCAACCGATGTCCGGTACGCTGTAAGGACGCGATACTGATCATGTCCACCTTCTGTAAACACATCAAAGATTGGGTGGTCTTTACAGAAGCTTTCATCCGCAAAACGATGCAGGCTTCCGAACATCGAACCATCCAGCATGTTATGTCCGTACAGGATACAGTTTCTGTCGTTGAAGTCATTGCAGCTTGCATCCATAAAGATCGCTCCAGCCATATGCTCCGTTCTGTCGAACAGGTGGGTCAGATAATAGGAATTGTCATTTCCTCTGACGACCGGATAGGACAAAACATCTTCGCAATAGATGTAACCTACGCAATCCGGATTCATCTCTTTTAATGCTTCAAGGTCCGGCGTAAATCCCAAATCTTCTTGCTTAACACTTTCAGAAATTCCAGCAACCTCTTCTACCTTACGGTAAGATTCCCTGCCCTCATAATAGCGAAACGCCATCCGGTAAAGTTGGACTCCGGATACTAGAAACACCGCTACGGCAAGCGTCAGAATGATCCGCAAAAGAACTTTATTGTTTTTCCGTTTCATCGTTCCGGCACTGCTTTCTTTTTCTGATCAATGCCAAGCCGTTTCTTAAGCTGGTCATTCATATCCTTGCAGCCTGCATCCGCTGGCTCATTCAGAACTTTATATCTGCCTTCTAATCCTTCCCAGATCCGCATTGCTGCAGCTCGCCCCACCTCATCGTTATCCAGATGCAGATGGAGTGTATGGATCCTTGGATGATCTTCAAGATACTGTTTTAATGCAGCGGGTACAACTGTGCCATTTTGCGAACCGGAGACGCCTGCCAGAGAAAGCATGGAATCCTTTTTCCAATCCCTTCCGTCCAGAAGTTCCATGCTTGCATAACTTAAAAGGTCAATGGCTGATTCGAACAGATGAAGATGACCGGCTTCAGTCGGATCGGTGATTGAGAAAGAATAGTGCTTATCGCTCCCTGCAACTTCTCCCTTATAGGAAGAGATCGTTCCTCTGGTTGCTGCATATCTGGCGATTCCTGCTTTGTCATAGCCAACAAAGACAACATTGTGATAAGGCAGGGACTCAAAGATCAGACTGTGGTCTTTACAGTAACTGATGACCTCCGGCTGGATCCCTCTGGACTCCAGATATTTCACAGCCCGTTTCGGATTCCGTTCCAGCTCTGGCATGACAAGTTCTTTGGGCTCCGGATTCGGAGCATAATAAAAGACGGGCTCCTGAAGGGCAGCTCCGCCCATGATCATTTCCACCGCCTGTGGAAGTGTATATTGTTTTACCTTGATCAGATAATCCAGTGCGGATGCCCCGCCAAATCCTCTGGAAAACCAGTACCATTTCCCATTGCTGATCTTTAGGGAATCGTGTTCCTTCGTGCAATAATTGTTTCCGGATATCCGCACGAGATTCCAAGGCTCATTTGCCTGAAGCCAGGAAAGCAGGTCCACCCGCCTTGCCTGTTGCAGGGCTTCTGCTTCAATATAAGGCATGTCACCACCTCCTTCCTTACATACAGAAACCGCAGGATTTTTGTTCCTGCGGCCTTCTTATTTCCATATTCTTTTTAATAGTTCATCAATGTCTTCTGTGGGCTTTCCTTCCCGGATCACCTGATTCCGGAACCATAGCATTCCCGCCCGGAGAACTTTCAGTTCTTCATAGGTCAGATTTACATAATAATTCTTTTTCCGTCTCATAACCGCGACCTCCTTGTCAGCCATGATTATAATTGGACTTTCTGAAAAAGAAAAATGTGCGAATCTCGTTTCGCTTGTTATGTTTTCTGACTGGTTCACCTAGCAGTTAATAACTCTGTCCCTATAATCACAAGGCATCCGACAATCACGCTCAGCAAAGCATAAGCAATTGCGACCCATACATGTCCATCTTTAATCAGTCCTGTTGTTTCAAGTGCAAAGGTAGAAAACGTTGTAAATCCTCCACACAGACCAACTTTCATAAATAGAATCCAGCGCTGATCAATCTGCGTATGTTTTGCAACTAAAACTGTTATGAGACCTATTGCAAGACAACCAACGATATTAATGATAAATGTCTTGACTGGAAAGATAGCCCTTTCACTAACAGGGATCAATCCGATTAAATATCGTAGTACGGCTCCAATAAATCCTCCGGCTCCTACCGCTATAATACTCATACTAACGCTCCATGTATCTTCAATTCCGTTTGCAACTACATTTCTGATTTTATCATTGTCAGAAAGAGCGTTCAAGAATCCTTGGATTTCAGCCAGGTCATATATTGATTCCTGATCGTGGTCAGACCCACATCAACATCTGCAGAAGTCAAATGTACTCCCGCAGTCTATCTTTCCCGCTCTTTCTCTTTCGGTTTGATCTCCATGGAAGATCCTTTGGCCTTTTCATATTCCTTTTCGGAAATGAGACCGGCCTTGTAATCCATGTAGTTGGCTGCAGACTGTGCGTCACGGATCGCTTTTACCAGAGTCTCCGGTTTTTCCCGGATTGACTGGATCCAGGACTGCACATATGCTTTGTGATTATCCATATGCTCCGGTGTCAGTTCTGTTTTCAGTTCCGATGCCATAAAGCAGGAACACATTTCCGCAACCAGTTCCTCATATGCATACTGCCCTGTTCCGAAGAACGCATTCTGTGGACGATCCAGCCTTGTCGGATGTCCCGTCGCATGCGCCAGTTCATGGAGCGTTGTCGCGTTATAAGCATATTCGCTGGTAAAGCTTTCTGCCGTCGGAAGGTGGATCTTATCCTGCATCGGCGAATAGTATGCCCTGTCTCCGCCATCATTTAAAATTTCTACGCCCATGCCTTCGGAAAGAGCACGGATCAGCTCGTCCTCTGAGATTTCAGGGTTAGAAAAAACCGGCTCTGTTTCCAGTGCCGGCATTCCTTCGACCTCATCTGCATTGAAAACCGCTGAGTATCTGGCGGAGAAGCGAAACTCCTCGGGTTTTCTGCCGTCTTTCAGCATCTGTCTGTACTCGTCCCACTTCAGAGCCTTTTTTTCTTTGTTATCAAACGGATACCAGTATTCCACCCATGTTGCTTTGGATCCTTTTTTCAGGTGCCACTTCTCATTCGGATGGTACGTCTTCTTCGGATCCTGGATCTGATACATAGTGACCCATCTCGGATCCTGGTATCCTTTCATCATGGCCACGAGTGAAAGCCAGAAGGCATTGCATCCACGGTAGTTCGATCTTGTAACGCCATTCTGCGGCGCTCCGCCGCCTCTGCCATGCCATTCTTTTTTCCACTCAAGTCCTTTTTCCTCCAGGATGTGCGCAAAGCTTTCTGCGATTTCCTTTCGGAATTCATCCTTATCCTTCGGTCTTGCCATCTGCCTCCTCCTGCAGGATCACCTCCTGCTCTTCTTCTGTTAAAGTCTCTGTGTCAATAAAAATGATTTCTTTTGCCATAACATCCTCCTTATACCAGTTCCATGACCAGCTCTTCTTCCGGATCATCTTCCGGGCTGATCACAATTACGATTTTCCTGATAATAGGCGCTCCGGCTTTTTTCTTCAATTCTGCGTTTCTGAGGTCCGAAATGGTATTTGAAACGCCGGTTACATGTTCATTCAATCCCCGGACAGTTTTATTGATTTCATCCTGATTTTTCGCGTAATAATAACCATGATGGAAATCACTGCAGATCGGTTCGCCCCTTTCTCTTAAGGAGCTGATGATCCGGCGCAGGTCACGCCCGGAGATAAGGAATCGTTTTTCAATCTCATGGCTAAACTCCGCGTTCTCTTTTCCAAGACAGTACTGTTTCAGGTAATCACGGATATAATCCGGATTTTCTTTCTTCTCCTCTTCGATCGCTTCCGTGCACTCTCCGCAGTAAAAGAAATTATCCTCTTCTAAGATTGGCTGGCCACAGCAGCAACAGTATTTCACTCCAAACATTCTCTTCTCCTTTCAATTACGGGCTGTCCGGTTTAAGGGACAGCCCTGTTCCGGCAACAACTTATCGTTCCCGGTCTTTTTCCTTTTTTTGTTTTGCTTTCGGTGCGTCTGCGCTGTCGGAAACATCGTCTCGTGTACGGTTTTCATAATCGGAAGCCTTCTCCAGAAGTTTCTCCTTAAAATCGTAATGATAGACCGTATCAGAAAGACGGTCCTTCGGCGCTACTTCAGACGTGTTGATGCTCTTCACCATATCCTCCAGATCCTTAAGCTTCATGCTTCCGTTGTCCGGTACAAGGATCACTTCATGGGTAGACGACGGCAGGATGAAGATATTCACCTGCTGGGAATCGCCGATCTGTTCCATGACATCCGGATAAAACATAACGGCGGCTCCGTTTACCTTTTGGCTGTTGGTAAGAACGGCCATACCGCCGTCTCTGTTGATTTCGACATCCGCAAGCTGTTCCGCAAATGACATCGGCACTGCCTTTGCTGCTCCGAATCCCATCATGCTGCTCAGCATGGATTCCATGGATTCGATATGCGGAGGAAGGATGCGCGGGCTGTTCGCCATTGCATCTGCATGGAGCTGTTCCTTTGTAATGCCGAACTTCTCCATGATTTGGTTCGTGATCATGGAAGAACCCATTTCGTTTTCTTCCACCTCTGCCATTACGTGGTAGGTGATTGCAAGTCCGTTCACTTCCGTATGCGGTACGTCTGCAAGGACTGCTTTATTCTTCTCTGCGTCACTGATTCGGATAAAGAGCAGGTCCTTTGCAGCTTCATAATCGGTAAAGACGTCCAGATTGAGTCCTTCCGGCCTGCGCTGCGCGATCTCCGCTGTCTGCTCCAGCACTTCCTCCATGCTGCAAATCTCAAGCTGGCGGTACAGTGTATCGAGATCAATAGAAGGTGCGATCATCTGACCTTCCCTTCTGATGATCAGCGCAGGATATTCCGCGTTCAGCTTTCTGGTCTCTGCAATCTCTATGGTTGCATCGGCATATTCCTCCGGGAGATAGTCTTTGATTCTCTCCTTCATCTCGGTTACAAATTCATCAAAATTCATGGTTCTTATTCTCCTTTACTTACTGAAAATTTCCATATGCTTCTTCCTTCCATTCCTCCGGAATGTACTGGTCTTCTTTCTGATATTCGCGGATCAGCGCGTTCGTGAGTGCCTGGCGGAACGGAGCCAGCTCTACCATAACAATGTCGTGGTAAGAACCGTCCTTTTCTTTTCTCCTTGGCATTCCCGCAAAAAGGCCGTTCGGTCCTTCAATCAGCCGAATACCACGCACGGTAATCGTGTCCTCCAGGGTGACATCGGCAAAGCCTTTCACTTTTCCTCCGTTATCTACTCTGTTAAATCGTTTTACATCAATGATCATCTTTTCTTCCTCCCTCTTACCCAGAGAATGATATTCCCTGCGACGATCGCCACTGCCAAGCCGATCATAATCCATACCTTTACTGTCATTTCTTCTCCTTTCCGGCAGAAAGGCACCGGCTTTTTCTGCCGGTGCCCTTATGAGCATCTTATGCTTCAATTATTTCAATCTGCCTTGTTTTTATCTTTCTTACGTTTCTTATTCATGAGAGTCAGTGCACCGACTGCCGTCGCAATTGCTGCGCAGAAAATCAGCGCCCAGATCCAGAATCCCGTCACATCACCGGTCTTCGGATGATCCTGCGGCGGTACAACTGTTACCGTCTGGTCTTCATCAGAAAGATCCTTGTGTACTGCAACTTCGATTCCTTCGTGATATACCGTTTCATAAGCAACGATGGAGTGTGTTTTCATATTCGCATTCTTGAATGTGAATGTAATATCAACCGTTCCATCCGCTTTCTTCGGAACATAATCCACAAGTTCTGATGTCACTTCTTTTCCATCTGCATCAAGAAGCGGTTTTCCTGTCTCTTTATCATAGAGAATGCCACTGAATGTATATTTCTTTCCCGGCACCAGATTCTCATAACGGACGGTATCAACAAGTGTCAGTTCTTCTTTTGCTTCTACCTGATGGGTATGGGTTTTCGGATCGGTCAGCGTTGTTCCGATCTTCGCATAATGGATCGTCTGATCTTCGTCTTTCAGATCCTCATGAGTGTCTACCAGTTTGTTTTCCCCTTCATTGTTTTCCGGATGGTACAGGGATTCAAAGACGACGAGGGATGCGCCTTCCAGCTTTGTTGCATCAATACCGGTAAAGTGTACTTCGTGGATTTCATCCTTCTTTTCGGCGGTGAAGGTGACAGGTGTCATGACAATGCCTTCCTGCGCAATTTCTTCTCCTGCCTTATGGACGTTGCCGTCTTTGTCCGTAAAATCTTTGGCAAATACAAGCTTTCCTTCCACAGTGTAGGTCATTCCCGGAACCATGTTGTTTACGGAGACTTTATCCGTGATCGCTGCATCTTCTTTGTACACGCCTGTTGCATCGTTTGTATCAACATCCGCTGCAGTGGTCCGTACCTTCGGATACCAGATGGTCTGCCCTTCATCTTCCAGATCTGCATGCCATGCGATCTTCACGTTGTTGTGGTAAACATCTTCGAACACGACCATGGCTGCGCCTTCCAGGAAGGAAGTGTCGTAGGTGTAAGTCATATCATGGACTTCATTCTTCGCCTCAGCGACAAACGTGATCTCGGACGTCACACCTGAGCCGGAGCCCTTCTTATGGAACTTTCCGTTTGCATCCGTGAAGTCATCCTGATACATGAGCTCACCTTTGATGGTGTACTCTTTTCCAACGATCAGGTTTCTGCAGGATACGTGATCAATAACAGTTGCAGTTTTTGCTACAGTTCCGACATGATCTCCGGTGGTTCCATCAACAGCTTCCGTCTGCACATCCACATAATGGATGCTCTGTTTTTCGTCCAGAAGGTCTTCATGAACATCTACCGGTTCCTCATCAATGATCGTATAGTTTCCGTTTGTGCCTTCACAGCGGAACAGCTTTTCAAATACCACCAGTGTCTTCTCGCCATAAGCGGAAGAATCAATCGTGAATTCTGGCATTGTGATCTCAGTTTCCGGGATGTAGTGTTCCTTGGATCTTACGGTCGTAAATACTTTATCCACCGTCTCCAGCACTTCACCGGACTCCTTATCCACAAGAGATGCCTGCAGCACATATTTAGAGGACGGTGCCAGGTTCTCGCAAAGGACCGTATCCTGGATCTTATCCTTTTCCGACTTTGCCCCGACGTTATCTTCTGTTGCCAGATCTTTTGCGATAGTACCGATCTTTACGATATAAGCGCTCTGATCTTCATCATCGAGTGCCTGGTTATGGGAGCTGATCATGATGCTGTTGCCGCTGATATGCTCGATCAGCGTGACACGTGATGCGATCTCTTTCCCTTCATATCCGGAGGTGTTGATCGTTCCGGACAGCGTTATCTTTCCGGAGTTGACTGTCTCTGCCGTTTCGGTTCCGGAAGGTCTGAAATCCTTTGTAAAGGTTCCAAGCACAACAGCCGGATCCTCTGCCAGAACGATTTCCGCCTTCATAGTGTAGGTCATGGTGTTTTTGAGATTGGTGTAAGTGATCAGATCCTCAACGACAACACTGGTTCTGCATGGAATGGAGTGAGTTCCGCTTTCCTTATCCATAAGGACAGAGGTAAGCTCCACGGACAGATCGACGAGGATATCATCATACTCTTCCGTCTGTGCATCCGTTTTCACTTCAATCGGATTGCTGAGGAGCAGGTCTTCACCCTTATTGGCTTCGCACTGCAGCTCACGGATCTGATAGGTTCCGTAGATAAGCGCACCGGACTCATCATTAACAGCGCTCTGCTCACCGAACCACACGCCGACTGCCGGATCTAGCTTGCTGTCATCGGTAAAGATGCCGTATTTCTCATACTGGTCAAGGCTGTTTGCGTTTGTGCCACGTGCTTTGGAGGTATCAATGATACCCTTTGCATCGGATACGATGACATGGGTCTCAACGGTCTTCCAGCTTCCGTCCGCCTGCTTTTCAATGCGGTCGATTGCAAATGGAATATTTGCGCGCTTGTGGCCATTGATCTCTGTTTTAATCGCTTTGAGGTCACCACGGATGATCTGCTCTTCCAGAGGAGTTTCGCATTTCACATTTCCGGTCTTCAGGACAGCCCCGTCAATAGTGATGACCGGTGCCCATTCCGTATTTACCAGATATCCTTCGGAAGCTTTGGTTTCCAGAGCAAGATATGTTCCGCCCGGAAGCTTCGGCGTTTCTGTCTTTCCGGATGCATCCGTGTAAACAACGCAGCAAGGCGTTCCGTTCTCGCGAATCCAGTCCGTATCCTTTTCCTTGAAAGAAGCGTAAACGGTTCCGTTTACTTTGACGGAATTTCTGGAAATGTTGTAGATGGAAATCTCTGCATTTTCCAGAGTGCCCTCACCCTGCGGCTTGGCTTTTCCGGACTCCTTATCAATCTTCTGAAGGGAGATGGTGGCGCGGAGCGGCGTCTCGGTAAGCTCTGCCTTGCCCGGTCCTGCTTTGTAGGAGGTTGCAAGGACATCTTCTCCGTTATCCGTCAGGGTTGCAGTCTCTGACCAGGAACTGTTCTTTTCAAACCACTCATTGGTCTTGCTTTCTTTGATCGTATAGGTTCCCATCGGCAGAATGTTGCCGGTTGTAACGCTGTGGGAATCATCAGCAAACGTGAGCGTTGCAGCAACCGCACCATTCTTGACTTCTGCGCCATCTTTCAGATAGATCGTTGCGCCGCTGGCATTGATGACCTGTACTTCGACGCCGTCGAATGTCGTATCGCCGGATGTCACCTCTTTCAGGTCCGCATCAAATTTTTCAACGACGACTGCGCCATACTTCGGTGTGTTGCCATAGGATGCATTTCCGTCGGAAGCAACAATAATGTTTCCGCTCGTCGCATTCACCCAGCTGCTCGTTGCCTGAGTTCCATTGGACGGTTGGGAAACGGTTCCTTTCAGCACCGTATCGGTCAGCTTATATCCTTTCGGAGAAGATACCTCTGTGATGCGGAAGGATCCGACCGGAAGGTCTTCGTCTCCACCCGGTGTTTTATAAAGCGCATCGCTTTTATAACCGGATGCCAGCCAGTTGCTTGCATAATAAAATCTGCCGTTTGCCTTTGTCGCAAAGTACCATGTTCTTGTCGCATTTCCGGAGCAATTCAGATTGTCAAAATACTCCATCTTGAACACTGCGCCTTCTACCGGGATCTGAGTCATCTTATTGTTGATGTATGCGACTTTGTAAACGGAGATCCGTTTGCTGTCAAAGGTCGGCTCGTCTTTAACAGTAATGGTATTATCCCCGCCCTTCTTCACGGTAATGCCGGCTGCTTTGGAATTCAGCAGATACCCGGCAGGAGCCTTCGTTTCCTTCACGCTGACATACGCATCAATTGGAACATCCTTTACGGTAAAGCTTCCGTTCGAGCCCGTGGTATAGGTTCCCCAAGAAGATCCGTCTACCGTTACTGTGAACTGTGCGCCGCTGAAATTCTGGCTGTACATCGCATTGTTTTTCAGCTGTTCGGAACAGGTGCTGTTGGATGTCGTTTTCTTGACGGTCACATCTTCCGTTTTTGGAACAGGAACCGGAACGATCATTCTCTGGTATCCACTCACATTCGGTGTATAAAAGAGCGCATACTGGGCATCCGCAGATGTTGCATTTTTAACTGCAGCCTGATAAAGATTCTCCGCATATTTGAAGTTGCCATTGACGCTCCAGCTGCCTTCTTCATAGGAACCGCCGGTCATGGAAGCGAAGATCCATGCCGGAGAGTGCAGTCCGTCTGTGATCTCGTACATGGAGTTGTGTCCGCATACGATTCCATATACAGCTGCCTGTGTCAGGTACTGCGCCTGATCCCAGTTCAGTCCCCAGTTCTCATTCGGATAGCCATGCTCCATGATGTATCCGAGCGCATTGTTCTGGCTGGAACTCAGGGAATAACTCTGTCCATGCGGATTCGGGATTCCATGGTCGATACAGTACGCCGGCCAGCCGGATCCATAGGTGTCGGCAAAATCATTGGTGTAAAACAGCATGTCCGCGTCACCGTATTCCTCATAGGTGTGAACGTTAATGCTGCTGGAAGGAGCGGCTGCAAGCATCGCTTTATTGGATGTTGCCAGCTTCAGTTCGATCGTTTCTCCTTCGATTATTTCTTCTTTCTGATCTTGCGTACTATCCTGCTTGTTTTCTTCCTCTGTTGCTGCCGGTCGTCCTTCATTGGCCTGTGCGGCCTCAATTTTCTCTTCAGTCTGGACAGAGGTTTCGATCTGGCTTCCCGCAGTCTCTTCCGCTACCTCTTCCTTCGCCCCGTCAAGGTAAGAGTCAACTGCCGTTACGATGGCATCCTCTTTGCTCTCTTTTCGGGGTGCGGTAGAGCTTTCTTCCACATCGATCCCCACGACCGATTCCGTTTTCGGAGCGGCTTCTGCCGCAAATGTCATTGCGGGAACAGTCTGGAATACGGTCATAACTGCAACCAGTATCACCACTGCCCTCTGAATGAAATTCTTAAATTTCTTCATGTGGTTTTGTCCTTTCGTTTTCAAAAAAAATAGAGATGCAGTTTCCTACATCTCTTTCGGGTTTCCATATTCAGTTGTCTGTTTACTCATCTCGTTTTCGTGTACTGATCTCCACAAGAGCACCAGTAGGTATCGATGTACTCCGTCCATGCGGCGGATACGATCTTCTGCTCATAATGGCCGGTCGCTTCATGATGCACAGTCTCGGCCGGAACATCATAGCTGGCCGCCATATCATAGCTTCCGTCTCCTTCATGCGCAGCATCGATATGATCTCCCCAGGCTTCTAATGCATTCGCCTGCGCAGGATCTGAAAACTGCGCGCCACACTGATGGCAGGTGACCACACTCATGTGATATCCGGACCGGATCACTTCATCCCATGCAGCGTTATCCTCCACCCACACCTGTTTAGTGACCGCAGGATGATCTGTTTTCTTGGTATCCACAAGCTGGTACGAATGTTTATGTGACTTCGTTTCCTGCTTTGATTCCGCGTTAGATTTTGTTTCAGCCGGCATCTCCGAAGTATCAGCAGACGAGTTCAGCCGTGTATCAGAATTAACTGACGGTATCGCATTTTTCATCTTCTCAGTGTTCTGCTGTAGCTGAGTCTCCTGCTGCTTTGTTTCTTCGGACAGCTTCGTTTCACTCTCACTAAAAACCTCTCTGCTTATTTCTGTTTTTGATTGTCCTGCTTTGGAGACAGTTTTTATTTCCTGTGTTTTTGCTGCAGCCGTGCCTGTCTGGGTTCCACTGCAAATTAGCAATGTGCCAAGCAAAATCATAATGATCGATGACACAAAAACGATGACAAGATTTCTCCTCCTGTTTTTCTTTTTCATCTTCTCCTCCGTCCTGTTTTTGCCTCTGTTTACAGAGTTTGTTTACAAACAGTTCCGGGGAAAAAGTACTTCTTACTTACTGAAAAAACAATTGTGTAAAGTATTGTTTATTAATACAATAACTACTCCTTTTCAGTCAGTATACTTAGTACTTAGTAAGAGATTAAGTAGAGGAAAGAAAGGAGGAACACTCCCCTCCACTCCCTGATGGCAGAAGTCCCTTTACCTTACATCTCTTTTTTTCTCAAGATGCCGTTGGTAGAATTCCAGCGCCTTGTAGATATAATCCTCGGTCTTCTCATACGGGACAGAAGAAGGGATATACTTTCTTGCCTGACTGTAATTCAGTTTGATCTTCTCTTTCTGATTTGGTTTCTCCTCGCACATGATAGAATCAATGACCTCCGGTGTAAGTTTTCCCTCTTTTGAGAAGTTTCGCATCTTGATTGCCTGTGCATGGGAAGGTGTCGCATCTGTAAAAGCCATTGCATCCAGAAGATATTCCTGTTCTTCCTTCTTAAGGTACGAAAGCTCGACAGCGGGCCTCATCGCAATTTTCCCTTCATCAACGATGTCAAGAAGAGGTGGAACAAGTTCGGTGAGGCGGATGTAACGGCGAATCTGCTCGCGGCTTTCACCAACTGCATCACCTAGTTCTTCGTTGCTGCGAGACTTCGACCCCAGTGGTGTCGAAGTTAAATCTGCCCGTTGTCCCTGACGATTCATTGCCTCCAATCTCATCTTATAAGAGAAGGCCTTCTCACTCGGGAGGATCGTTGAGCGCTGCAGGTTAGAATCTACCATAAGAATGATGGCTTCATCCTTGGTCAGGGTTTTGACCTCTGCCGGCACGGTTTCCAGTCCTGCGATCTCACAGGCTTTCTTCCTTCGATGTCCGGAGACAATCTCATATCGACCGTCTTCTTTCTGCCTCAAGGTAATCGGAGTAATGACACCCCGCTCCTTAATACTTTCTACAAGCTGGTCCATGTCCTCATCCAGCTTCACCTTAAATGGATGATCCGGAAAATCGTCGATCTCCGTAAGCGGAATCTGAAAGATCTTCGGCAGCCGGTTCTTTTCCAGTTCCGAACTGTCCATGAAGATCTCATCGAGCCCATTCATTCCCAGGTCGATCAAAGGATCGTTCTTCAATGCGGTTCACCTCCTTTGCCAGGTTTTCATAAGCAGCGGCAACCTTTCCATTCGGATCATGTGCAAAGATGCTCTTTCCCATCTGGCTGCATTCTGCCGCTCTTACGGAATGCGGGATCTCCGTATCAAAGATGCGGATCTTCTGTCCCACGGTTGCCCTTAAGGATGCTGTCACATCCCGGGCATTGTTTGTTCTGCCATCCACCATTGTCATCAGAACACCGTCAATCCTAAGATCCGGATTGATGGAGCGCTTTACTTTTGCAATCGACCGGAACAGCAAATCCATGCCTTTTGCCGAAAGAAAGCTCGGTTGCGTGGGAATGATCACACTATCAGCTGCAGCAAGAGCATTGATGGTCATCATTCCTAAAGAAGGCATGCAGTCGATCAGCACGTAGTCGTAGTTCCCCTTCACTTTGTTTACATATTTCTTTAGAACTGACTCACGGCTCATGACGTTAAAAAGTGCTGTCTCCAGTCCGGAAAGTTCAATGTTGGATGGCATCAGATCCATTCCTTCTTCATGATGTAGGATTCCATCGTTCGGAAGAAACGGTCTGTCTTCGATCACGTTCTGCATCACGGTTGCAAGCGCAACGTTCAGCTCGTCCGGCTTCCGGATTCCAAGACTTACCGTAAGAGAACCCTGGGGATCAGCATCAATAAGGAGGATGCTTTTCCCTTGCTTTGCAAGTGCTGCCCCAAGGTTCACGGCTGTCGTAGTCTTTCCGACTCCGCCCTTCTGATTCGTGACCGCGATCACTTTACAGTTGTCCATTGGTTCCTTTCCTTTCTTCTTTATTTGAATCGTTTGATCCACCAGAACATACAAAGCTCCTCTCCTTATATGCTCTGGTCGTGCGTGTTATCTTTTCTGATTTCCACACGCATGGGAAATCATCTTTAGAAATTGTTTTAGAAGTCCCTTAATTGCAGGTTTGACCTGGTTTTAAGGGGTTTTTAAAATCGGAGAATGCTAAATGAAGAGAAAAAACAACTGAATACAGTTCCACTATCCGCTGAAGAACTGCTAAGGCTTCTACAAGAAAGAAACATCATTGATCCGGATGTAATCCAGGATCTGACAGCAGAAGTCAGCATTGAAAAGCAAATAACAGAGATTCATCCCCATAAAATCTGGAAGGCGAAAAACGGCCGTTGGACTACCTATATAAGAGACGAACAATTGCCTAAAAACAGACGCCTGATATCCAGCAAAAAGAAAAGAAAACTCTTTGAACGGCTTATGGAGTTCTATTTTCCAGATCAGAAACTGACCGGAGAGGCAACGATCCGCAATCTCTATCCAAAATGGTTAGAACATAAAAGTCTTATGGTACTTGAAACATATGTCCCTCGGATCCAAAGCGACTGGAAGAAGTATTACGAAAACGACCCAATCGTAGATATTCCGATCAGATACCTGAATAAGATCCAGCTTGAGAATTGGGTTCTGCATCTGATCCGAGACAATAACATGACAAGGACCAACTACTACAATGCATCGCTGATCATCCGTCAGATTTTCCAGTATGCATATGACGCAGATCTCATCCAGGATAATACGTTTGACAGGGTAACTAAGAAGTTAAGCAAACTCTTTAAGAAAGTTAGAAAACCCCCGGATGAGACCCAGATCTATCAAAATGAAGAAATCCAGGCTCTGGAAAAAGAGATTTGGGAAGACTTCCGCAAGAAAGGGCGGAAAGTTTACCGGCTAGCACCGCTGGCTGTTTTATTCCAGCTTTATACCGGTATGCGCGTTTCCGAAGTCTGCGCCCTAAAGTATTCAGATATCCTTCCAAGCGGAAAAATCCATGTCCAACGTATGCTTGTAAAAGATACCGGAAAGGTCCGGGAACGTACAAAGGGATACGAAGGAGAACGGGAAGTTTATCTTTCAGAAAAAGCAAAGACAATCATTGATGCAACGATAGATTTTAGAAAAACACACCATATAAACTGTGCAGAATTCATTTTCTCGACTACCGAGATCCCTTTCCCTGAAAGGACGATCAATGAATACCTTCAACGTTATTGTGAGCGGGTGGATATTCCATACCGAAGCAGCCATAAACTCCGAAAGACAGCTCTTTCCAGCATGGTGAATGCCGGAGTCAGCCTGAATACTGTCAGAAGCTTTGCCGGCCATGTCGATGAAAAAACAACATTGAGATACTACACTTTCGACCGGGAATCAGAAGCTGTCCGTAATGAACAGATGGAAAAAGCTCTTTCGTTCAAGTCTCAAAAAGAAGACCAGTAAACTTTACTTATTTATTCAAAACCCATGGATCTCCTCCATGGGTTTTGCTAATTCACATAAAATCAGTAACTGAAAACCTTGCTGGAATTAGAAGGATGGGTTCTGTTCCAGGTCGGCTTTATGACCACCTCCAGATTGTTGATCTGGTTGCAGAGTCTCCAACGTCTTCTTTCGGATTTCACCCGTTCATAAGAGATTCCAGCAAATTCGCTTATAGCTATAGAAGTGAATCCATTTTTAAAACATGCGCTAAGCAGGTCATACTGCGCATCTGTAAGTTTTCCAATTTCTAACATCATTTATCTCCTATTCCTGTGGAGACTCACCTTCCGGCATGTCTCCACCATTCATTTCTTTAAGTAACTTTACGAATATCCTATTTGTCCCCGACATCCCGGATATTTGGGAGCTATACGGTTTAAGTAAGCCCTGTGGCACTTATCATGGGATTTGAACCCTCCCGAGGATCTCTCCGGACCGCCCTCATTGCGTGGGACTATTCCCTCACCATGAAACTGGCTTCTATAGCACGTGCTGTGACTGGACGGAAGTATCATTATCTGTAACCGGTAGCTGCATATTCAGTTGTCAAAGTGCTTTGGAAAATTGTTTGTCCCTGAATAGGAACTGCTGAAAAAAATCGAAAATAGACGAAAAAAGAATGCATTTATTTTGTGCAATCAATTTTTCGTCTATTTTGGGAACAATTAAGAAGTTCTTATGTGAATAAATAGTAAAGGAAGATTCACATATGACTAAAGATAAAACAAACAACTCAGCTTCTGTTCCATATGAATCATTGACCGAACCATCCCTGGATGATTTAATAAAAAGTGGTTTGGGGGCCAACCTTACAGAAGATGGCGTTCGGCAAATGCTTATGAAATTAGAACGAGATAATGTGCTTTCCAAATACACATTCCCTTCCAAGCCGGATAAGCAGGGTTATTACCGTGTTTATGTCAAAGACGACCTTGCTCTTACAGGAAGAAAGCAACTTCGTGACAAGAACCTTGAAAATCTGATAGATAAAGTTTACCGCTACGAAAAAGGATTGCCGGTAGTTAAGGATTATATTTCCTTCCAGGACGCTTTTGAGTTTGCACAGGATTTTGAGAAACATAACGTTTCTAAAGAAAGACAGCAATCCAGGAACAACACCATCAGCAAAAATGCCAGTGACTTCAAACGTTTTTTTGAAGGAACCGCATTTGCAGGATATCCGATCAAAGACATCACCCTCAGGGATATCGACTCCATGGTCCGGAACACCATGAGAAAATATGACCTCACGAAAAAGGGAATGGAATCCATCCGCGGGATCGTCAACATGACGTTCAAACGCGCTGCCTACATGGACTGGATTCAGGAAAATCCGGCAGCTAGGATCATCTGGAAGGACTATAAGAAACTCCAGCGGCAGCCCACACCGGTTACCGAAAGGGGCTACAGCGAGGATGAGATTGAAAAAATCCGGAACTACATTGCGAACACCCAGAAGTCACGTCCATCCTATACTCCTGCTCTTGCCCTGGAATTCCAGATACTGACAGGAATGCGGAGAGGTGAAATACCGCCGCTTCTCTGGACGGATGTAGACTTTGAGCATGGAACGATTTATGTGCACAGGGAACAGATCAGCATGCAGAAGAAGCAGGCCGATGCAGAATATATCTGCAACTACACAAAGAATGGGAAAAGCCGTTATTATCCGATTGCAGACTTGGAAAAAGAATTTCTGGAAAAGCTGAAAGAGATCGACGAAAAGTATTATCCTGATAGTCCCTATCTTTTTCCCGCACAGAGCAAGAACGGATGCATCACCAACAACATGGTCTACCAGTATTTCCACAGGATGTGCAATAAGATCGGGATCAAGGTCAGCAAGGAATGTATCCGGGGCACCCATGCCTTCAGAAGGAATGCAATAACAGAAGTGGTAAACAATTCTAACGGAAATTTCGTCCTTACTGCCCAGATGTTCGGAAACTCTCCGGAGACGATCCGGAAGCATTACTATGTCGGAGAAAACATTGAAACTCTGCGCTCGATTCTGAACAAAAGGAGCTGTCATGAGAAAAGTGCTTCAACTTTTTAAAAAAAGTGCTTCAAATCTGCTCATTCAGAGCAAAAAAAATCCCCAGAAACCTTGAAAAATCAACGTTTCTGGGAACTTAACCTAGAGCGATAGACGGGGCTCGAACCCGCGGTCTCGACCTTGGCAAGGTCGCGCGTTA
>CAZOHB010000038.1:0-17825 GCA_964579345.1 uncultured Parasporobacterium sp. | reverse complement strand
AAATCGTATGTGTTTGAAAGCCTTCGTCCGACACCGGAGCTTTCCTTCGCGGTCCGTCATCTTCACTGTATCGCAGGCGTAAACATTACCGCCAGCCACAACCCGGCAGAATATAACGGATACAAAGCGTACTGGGCAGACGGCGCGCAGGTAACTCCGCCGCATGATACCGGGATCATGGCTTGTGTCAATAAAGTGGAAAACTTTTCCTCCCCGCGCATGATGGATAAGACAGAGGCCATCGAAAAAGGCCTTTATATAACGATCGGTGAGGAAACGGATGAAGCTTATATGGAAGCTGTTTCCGCACAGGTGAAAGAGCCGGAAGTGATTGAAAAATATGCGAAGGATGTGACGGTCGTTTACACACCGCTTCACGGAGCAGGCGTTATGATCGTTCCGAAGCTCCTGGAGCGCTTTGGCTTTACGAACCTGTTCATCGTTCCGGAGCAGGAAAAACCGGACGGCAATTTCCCGACCGTTGCATTCCCGAATCCGGAGATGCCGGAAGCTTTCTCACTTGCGGATCAGCTGGGAAAAGAAAAGAATGCGGATATTATCATTGCAACCGATCCTGACTCTGACCGGATCGGCATGCATGTGAAGGACAGAGAAGGCGCTTATCATGCAATCAGCGGAAACATGATCGGCTGCCTGATCTGCGAATATGAGCTGAGCAGAAGAAAAGCACAGGGAACTCTTCCGGAAGACGGCTATGTCGTTCGTTCCATCGTATCCAGCAGACTCTTTGATCAGATTGCAGAGCATTACGGCATCGAGTCAAAGAAAGTGCTGACCGGATTCAAGAATATCGGCGCAGAGATCCTGAAGAGCGAGGAGACCGGAAAAGGCACCTATCTCTTCGGATATGAGGAAAGCTACGGCTACCTTGCCGGAACCTATGCACGAGACAAAGACGCCTGTGTTACTGCACTGAAGCTGTGCGAGATGTGCACCTACTATAAATCACTTGATAAGACGCTCTGGGATGCAGTCAACGATATTTATGCTGCCTACGGCGTGCATCAGGAAAAGACGATTTCCATTACGATGAAGGGCATCGACGGGATGGAAGCGATTGCAAAGATCATGCAGGATATGCGCAGCAATCCGCCGAAGAGCATTGCAGATCTTCCGGTTGTTTCTTTTCTGGATTATGAGAAACCGGAGACGACCGGTCTTCCGAAATCCAACGTGCTGTACTTTAATCTTCCGGATGCCTGGGTCTGTGTACGGCCTTCCGGAACGGAACCGAAGATCAAGTATTATATTGGTGTGAGAGGCGACAGCCAGCAGCAGGCAGACGATTTTATTAAAAAACTGGAACAGGGAATCCTCGAAACAAAGTGAAGAAAAAGTCATTACTGAAAACTGGAATTACAGTATTGATCATCCTTGCGTCGATCCTTGCTTTTTCCGCTTGCGGAAGCAGGGGAGAGGCGCAGCCGGAAGAGAATCCGCTCGATGCAGGTTCTTTTGATGCGGACGGCAATTTTATCCAGCTTGCCTGGTATCCGGATGCGGATATGAATGACCTGAACGATGAGGACTGGGAAAATGAAGACGGATTCATGGTCTACAAAGGAAAAGGCTACCGTTCCTATAAAGCGATCGACGTGTCCTCCAATCAGGATGTCATCGACTGGGAAAAGGTGAAGGCAGCAGGTGTGGAGTATGCGATCATGCGAGCCGGCTACCGGACCTATGGATCCGGTATCATTAAAACGGATGAATGCTTTTACTGGAACATGAAGCAGGCAGAGAAAGCAGGCGTGAAAACCGGTGTCTATTTCTTCTCACAGGCAGTCAGCGAGGCTGAGGCGGAAGAGGAGGCCCAGTTTGTTTTGGATATGCTCAGCGCGTTCGATGTTGATCTTCCGATCTATTATGATACAGAAGCCATCACCTATGATTCCGCAAGAACGGATGCTCTTTCGGGAGAGGAACTGACGGCGAATGCGATCGCGTTTTGCGAGTACATAAAAAAAGCCGGCTATACACCGGGTATTTACGCGAATCAGATGTGGCTGTGCAATACGATGGATCTGATGCAGCTGCAGCAGTATGATATCTGGCTGGCAAAATATGCGGATGAACTGAATTATCCTTATGAGATTCAGGCATGGCAGTTCTCATCCGAAGGCCATGTGGACGGCATCGGACCCGCAGTGGATCTTGATGTGATCCTGAAAAGAGATTAGGGGTTGAAGGATCCTTTTTCTGAAGTCAGCCCAAGAATATAGTAAAGTGAGACGTCATAGAACTCCGCAAGGGTGACAAGGACTTCAATCGTAGGACGAATTTCTCCGAGTTCGTAACCCGCATAGGTTCTTTGTGATATGTTCAGTAGGGAGGCAAGATGATGTTCCTTCAAATCATGATCTGTGCGCAGGTCTCTCAGACGCCGTTGGTAGGCAATGAGCCTATTGGCGTTGGAAGTAAAAGTCTTTAAATTGAGAGGTTCTCTTCGCTTGGTCATAAAATGCTGTACGTCGCTCCTTTTCTGTTTATCTAGTGTAGTAAAAAAAATGGGCGGATAAGATTTTTAGCGGAAATACTGCTAAAAATGGTAAAAAAAGCAACACACGGGTTTTGTGCACCCGGTAAATAGCAGATATCAAATTTTCAAAAACGATTACGGAGAGAGAAAAATGGCAGAAGTCAGTATCATTATTCCGGTCTATAAAGTTGAAGAATATGTAGGAAAAGCGATCGAATCCATTCTGAATCAGACATTTCAGGACTGGGAATTGTTCTGCGTCGATGACGGTTCACCGGACAAAAGCGGTGAGATCTGTGACCGCTATGCAGCACAGGATCCGCGGATCCGCGTGATCCATCAGGCAAATGCCGGTGCGGCAGCGGCCAGAAATGTCGCCATTGAACAAGCCGGCGGAAACTACCTGTATTTTATGGATGCGGATGACTGGGCGGAACCGGAGATGCTTTCGGATATGGTGGCAGCGGCTAAAGAGCATAAGACGCAGCTGTTGATCGCCGGTTACTATATTGAGACCTATTATTCGGACACTGAATTCTATCTGCAGAAACAGTCTGCTCCGTCCAAGTATTATGAAAGCAGACGTGCGTTCCGTCAAGATGCTCATACCCTGTTTGACAGGAATCTTCTGTACACTCCGTGGAATAAGCTTTATGAGGCAGCCTATATCAAAGAAAACAACATTCGTTTCCCGAAAACACACTGGGATGATTTCCCGTTCAATCTCCTTGTTGTACGAGATGTGGAACGGGTAGCCGTAACCGAAAAAGGATACTATCATTTCCTCAGAAAGAGGGCGGAATCGGAATCGGAAAAATATAATCCGGGACTCTACGCAAAACGGGAGGAAGAAAACGGATGGCTTCTGGAACTGTACGATTACTGGAACAAAACGGAACGCGAAGCAGATCCGCAGGCTCCTGCCTTTCCTTCGGATGACGACCGTGAGTTTATCGCCCGCAGATATGTGGAGCGCATCGTTGGCTGCGTAGAAAACGTGACGAACCGGAACTGCACTCTGACAAAGAGTGAGAAAAAAGAAGAGATCCGCAGGATCATCTCTCTTAATACTGTAAAAGAAGCCCTGAAAATCGCAAAGCCGAGATCCCGCTACATGAAGATCATGCTTTCACCGATTCGCAAGGGCAATGTGAACCTGACCTACCTTGAGGGCAAGATCATCTCGTTTATCAAGCGGAAGAATGTGAAATTGTTCGCAAGATTGAAGGCAAATCGGTAAGCAGAGAAAATCTCTCCTCAGATTTAGCATGGGATATCGAAAAGTTGTTTCCCAATAGGTTTTGTGGTACAATAAGCCAATTTCATTTTTGGAAACCGGAGACGGAAAATGGATCATAGACATCATAAAAGAGAATACAATAAGCAGCTCGCCCTGTTAGGGGTGAAGTTTTTGCATTTCATCATTTCAGTGGGACTCTTTTATATCTTCTGGATGTTGTTCCGTTATCACCATGTAACAGTAACCGTAAGAGAGATCGGTTTCCGTTACAACTATTTCATGGTCATCGCATATGCTGTGATCCTGTTCTTTTTCAACCGAACGTACAATTCCTATCTGTTCGGCTATAACCGGATACGAAATATGCTGTTTTCGGAATTCCTGTCCCAGTTGTTTAGTCTGGTCGTTGTCTATGTGATCGTATCCTTGAGCTGGGCGAAATGGCGAAATCCGACGATCTTTCTTCTGATGCTGGTTCTCCAGCTGTTTCTCGATCTTCTATGTTCCTACTGCGGCAACTGGTTTTATTTCCGGCTGTATCCGCCTCGCAAGACGCTTCTGATCTATCGAAACCTGATTGACAAACGAAGATTCGGATCGATCAAGGGAAAGCCGAGCGAGCGTCTGTATGACATTGTAGAAGAGTTTCAGTATGAAGGAGACAGTTTCATGGAGATCCGCCACAAACTGGAAGGGTTTGAGGCAATCTTTGTTGCCGGCGTTAACTCCCGGTGCCGGAATGGTATCCTGAAATACTGCCAGGAAAGAAGTATCCCGGGATTTTTCCTTCCACATATTGGTGATGTTATTATGCAGGGGGCAGAGCACATCCAGTCTTTCGATTCCCCTGTTCTTTATGTCAACCGGAAACAGGTCAATCCGGAGTACCGGATCTTCAAACGGATCTTTGATTTTGTGATCGCTCTGATCTTCCTTCTGATCCTGAGCCCTGCGATCCTGGTGACCGCGCTGGTCGTTAAATTATATGACGGAGGCCCGGCGCTTTATAAACAGACAAGGACAACGAAAGACGGAAAATCCTTTAAGATCCTGAAATTCCGCAGCATGAGAGTCGACGCGGAAAGTGACGGAATCGCCCGTCTTTCCACAGGTGAAAACGATGACCGGATCACACCGGTCGGCCGCTTTATCCGCAAATGCCGGATTGATGAGCTTCCGCAGCTGATCAATATCCTGAAAGGGGATATGTCGTTTGTGGGACCGCGTCCGGAGCGTCCTGAGATCGCAGAGCAGTACTGCGAAAAGCTTCCGGATTTCCAGCTCCGCCTTCAGGTCAAGGCCGGACTGACCGGATATGCACAGGTATACGGACGGTATAACAATGATCCATATGAGAAGCTTGAGTTCGACCTTCTCTATATTAATCATATGAGTATTCTGACGGACATCCAGATCATGTTCGCAACATTCGAAGTTTTATTCTCAAAAGAAAGCACTGCAGGTATTACTACAGGCGCGATCACGGCCATGGATTATCCGGTCGAAGAAGAAGCTACGGAGGAAGCAGAAGAAAAAGGATGAAAGAATTAACAGTCCTTGTGTATGGGGACCGTTTGGGTGCAGAATCGCCGGAACCGTTTTTTGCATCGGAAGAGCGGATCGAAGTAAGAAGCGCCGGAAGCCTCGGCGCGCTGCTGGAAGCAGTAAAAACGGCAGAGGGCAGATATATAAAGATTCTCTGGGACGGGGAAACCCTTCTTACGGATTCGCTGGAACAGGTCCTTACGGAACTTGAACAATCAGAAGCAGATGTTTTTATTACCGGCTGCAGGGAGGTACATCCTTCCGCAGGGACGTCTGTTGATCATACGCCTTTTTGCAGCTGCGTACGACGCCAGATCGATATGATCAAGCTGGCGGAAAAATATGAGAAGGTTAAGGATTGTCTGGATACAGCATCTCTTTGCTTTGACCGCTCTTTTCTGAATGCGGTTCTGGAAAAAGCAGGTGTGCAGATGCTGTCTTCGAAGGAAGCCTTTTCGACGCTGCCGTTTATTCATGCAGAGAGCATTTACATTATTCCGGAGATCCTGTGTGAGTATAATTCAGAAATCAGAAAAACGCCGACGATCCCTCCGGAAACGATCAAATACAGCGTGGATTATTACGAGTCCGTGAAACCGATCGGGAAGTCAAGAGATGAGTTCCTGCGAAAAAGACTTTCAAGGATCGTGGTGCATCAGTACGTGTATCTGATCACAAGCGGAGCGGATAAAAAATCCGGAAGAGAGGAGGCGGCTCGCTTCCGAAGAGACCTGATGGAAAACGCGCCGCTGATCGCGAAGATCACTGAGAAAAAATACCGGGTTCTTCGAAGGCTTGGACACTATAAATCCATTTCCCAAAGGGCTTTGAATGAAGGCTGAGGAAATATCAGTGAAACAGATGGAGCGCATACAGAAAAGAGGAAGAACATGAAAAAAGCCAAATGGATCATAACACTGGTCATCCTTGCAGCAATCGTTGGATGTGTTGTAGCGCTGACGCAGATTCCTGCAGCGGCAGAACTTCAGACCCCTGATGCAACGAAACTTCAGACTTCTGCTGCAGTGGAAACAAAGACTGAAGATGTGACTGACTCAGAGGTTTCCGATACGTCAGAAGATGAGCTGATGTTTGTATCAAAATATCCGGCAAAAGGACCGGGACTTGCGAAAGCCTCTGACGGAAAATGGTACTATCTGTATGATGGAAAACCGGACCCGACGTATAATGGAATCGTCTATCGGATGGGCTGCTACCATTACATCACAAACGGCAAATGGGACCGGAAATATAACGGGTTCGTCAAACGCGACGGCATCAAATATCTGTTTAAAAAAGGCAAATGCGATCTTTCCTATACCGCCTGGTATAAAAACGGAAAGAAGAAATATTATATTGAAAACGGAAAAGCTGTAACCGGATGGAAAACAATTGACGGTGCAAAATACTATTTTAAAAAGACCGGCAATATGGCAACAGAGACCGTAAAGGTCAACGGCCGTCTTGAAGTTTTCCGTACCAACGGCAAGTTTATCAAAACGACTTCGATGGATAAAAAAGCGGCAAAGCTTTCCAGCAATACGAAGTACCTGATCCTGGTGGACTGCGACAGAAGAGTAACAAAAGTTTACAAGGGATCAAAAGGAAAATGGGAGGTCGTTAAAAATATCCTCAGTACGGTCGGCGATACCAGAGTCGGAAATGATACCGTGAAGGGCACCTTCTATGTCGGATATTCGAACTGGGGCAATGCGGTGTCCAGAGGCTATTCCTTTGAGGACAGTGACGGACATACGCTGTATTACTGGACACGGTTCTGCAATGCGTACCTCTTCCATTCCCAGCTGTATGAGCGCGGCACAAAGACTCTGACAAAAGCGGCAAACGGCCTCGGACAGGAACTTTCCCATGGCTGCGTCCGCATGCGGATCAAGAATGCGAAGTGGATCTACGACAATATTCCGGATGGAACGAAGGTTGTTGTGTACTAAGTCAGATGTGACCCGCGTGCGACTCCCTTCTGACTTAGTCTCTGCGGAAGAGATCGCGGGTGTAGACTTTCTCTTCTACATCTTTCAGACATTCGTCGAAACGGTTTGCAAGGATCACATCGCTCTTTTTCTTGAATTCATCAAGATCGTTGATCACGGAAAGTCCTTCGAATGTACTGCCATCTTCGAGCGTCGGCTCATAAATAATGACAGGGATTCCTTTTCCTCTGATCAGAGCGATCACACCCTGAATCGCGGATGCACGGAAATTATCCGAGTTGCTTTTCATCGTCAGACGGTAGATTCCAACGGTTCCCGGATTCTTCCGGATAATGCTGTCTGCAATGAATTCTTTACGGACTTTATTACTTTCTACAACCGCGCCAATCATTGTCTGCGGAACATCTTTGTAGTTTGCAAGGAGCTGTTTTGTATCTTTCGGAAGACAGTATCCGCCATAGCCGAAAGACGGATTGTTATAATGATTGCCGATCCTCGGATCCATGCAGACGCCTTCGATGATCTGCTGTGTGTTCAGCCCCTTCATCTGCGCATAGGTATCCAGCTCATTAAAGTAGGAAACGCGTACGGCAAGGTACGTATTGGCAAACAGCTTGATGGCCTCCGCTTCGGTCGGATGCGCATAAAGGACCTTTACGTCCGGATCTTCCGCACCTTCCTTCAAAAGAGCAGCAAACAGTTCCGCATCTTTCTGCTGATCTTCATAAGCCCCGACAACGATCCGGGACGGATGAAGATTGTCGTACAACGCTTTTGACTCACGGAGAAATTCCGGACTGAAAATAATATTATTAATATTATATTTTTTGCGGACGGAGTCCGTATATCCGACCGGCACCGTGGATTTGATTACCATTAAGACGTCCGGATTTACCCGGAGAACGGTCTCGATCGCATCTTCAACGGCGCTGGTATCAAAAAAATGATTCTCATCATCATAATTCGTCGGCGTGGCAATGATCACCAGTTCCGCATGTTTATAAGCAGCCTCTTTATCTGTTGTTGTATGAAGCTGAAGCGTGCGTTTGCCTTCTTTTGCTTCTTCAAAAAAACGTTCAATATCCGTATCCTGGATCGGGCTGATCAGACTGTTTAATTTCTCTGCTTTTTTCGGGGTCGTTGTGATCGCGGTGACCTCATGATGCTGTGCCAGAAGCACAGCCAGGGAAAGTCCGACATAGCCGACACCGGCAACTGTAATTTTCATAAAACTTGTTCCTCCATCTTATTTTGTTTTTACACGGACCTTCGTCGACCAGGCGGAATACCAGGTGGTTCCTTTGACCTTTTTAAAAGTCCGGATACGGGCGTAATAGTATTTTTTCTTTTTTAAATTCCGGATCACTTTGGAAATCCGTTTCGGGTCTTTGATCGTACGGGATTTTGTGGATCCTTCCGGAAAAGAAGAATCACGGCTGTATTCGATCCGGTATCCATCCACGCGTTCCGATGGCTGAAGCCATGTCAGTTTGAATTCCTTTTTCCGCGGAGCAGCAGAAGGTTTTGACAGGGCTTTCAGGTAAAAAATATGAAGACCGGTTTCATCTTTCGGACTCTTCGCGTCCTCGTTGTAATAGGAACTGACCGTGTAATCGTACGCAGTTCCTCCGGCTGCTTTCGTATCAGTATAACTTGTCATTTTACTGGTTCCGATCTTTTTCCAATCGGAGTCTTTGGTTTTCCGGTAAACGATGTATTGATTTGCGCCTGTTACTTCTTTCCAGTAGATCTTCACACCGCTTTTAACGGCTTTTACATTTTTCAATACCGGACTTTCAAGAAAGCCGATCTTTTTCTTATTTGACGTGTATCTGCTGGAAATCGCTCTTCCTTTTTCAAACACACAGCTGACGCCGTATTGGTAGATCGTGCCTCTTACCGGTGTCTGATCCTTGAAATACAAACGCGTGGTTTCCCCGAGTTCCTCCCATTCTTCCTCTCCGGTTTTCCGGAATACACGGTAAGATTCTGCGCCTTCGACCGCCTCCCAGGAGACCCTGATCAGCGTACCTTTATCGACGACACGTTTGATGGCAGGGACGGAAAGGGGAAGTGCAAGCTGGCCGGTCTGCGTCCGGTATGCGAGGTCTGCAGCTCTCTGTAAAACCGTTTCCGAGAGAAAGGGACCATGCATCAGAGAATAGTTCTTTCCCGGCTTCAGATTGTTGATATTGAGAATGGAATCCGCAACCTCTGCATGGTACTGTGGAACGGTATCTGCAGGGTTCTTCTGATAAACCGCTGTGTATAAGACACAGGCAAATAAATAAGTGCCCAGCTGTGTCGGATGGGAATTGTCATGAACGACAAGATCGTTTCTCACGGGATATGAATCGGTCTCCTCATAAAAGGCGAAATCCTCCGGAGATTCGAGCTGCGCGCGGTCTGTTCCGTCTGAAAGAAAGTAGTTGCATGTTGCCCGGCCGGTAAATACCAGGTCGATCGATTGGAAAAACAGAGCCTCTTTTAACTTCGGCAGGATCTCCTGAAGCATTTCTTCTTTCTCATACGTTGTATCCGAGAGATGGAAGGGAACATTTTTTGCAGTCACTTTTCCCTGCGGAATATTGATCAGGATTTTTGTGTTCTCATCCGAAATACCGGAAAGACAGTCCAGCAGGCCTTCTTTGCGGGAATCGGAATCCAGCTCCGCGGCGTAAAGCTGCACAACGATGTAATCGTATCTTTTCAGATTTCCTTCCTCATCAAACAGAGCCTGTCTGTAATTCTCATAAACTGCTTCGAGAAAGGATTCCGCATCCTTAACGCCGCCTTGCGCGAAGTATGCTTTTTCCTCGTCCGTCAGCTCCTGCATATCACCGCCGGTCCTTAAGACCGCGCGGATCGCTTTGCCGTGTTCATACTCGCTGCGGGCCGCGTAAGTAATCGTGCTGTATGTGATCTCATCTCCGGTTCCTGCACGCACAAGATTCGCATAAACGCCCGGGAGATTGTTGTAATATGTTTTGCTGTTTCCGATAAAGAGATAGGCGTGCGTTTCCGGTTCTGCAGGGACGTCAACCGTTTCCTGCGCGGGATCCGTTTCAGAATCCGCGAAAGCAGAGAAGGGAAGAAAGGTCAGAACAAGAAACGAACTGATCAGGATGAGCCATATTCTTTTTAAATGATATTTGCGTCCATTGATGCGCATCTTTATGAATTATGCTCCTCTTGTGGAATTCTTTCGTATTATAACAGAGTCCGGATGAAATGTTATCAGATGTTTCAAACAAATAAAAAAGAGGAGCTCTCTACAGACCTGCAATTATGGACAAATAAGAAAATACAGGATGCGTTAGCGGGAATGTATGATATAATGAAAAAACAATTTTTTAAGGATCGGCGTGGAATGGAAGAAAAGGAACAATTATCCCTTGCTGAGCAGGCTAAGAACTATATCGATGAGCTTAATCAGCTCACATATGAGGATTATCTGAAAAAAGCAAAAAAACAATATGCAAAAAGAACTGCTTTTTATGAAAGAAGCGAATACTATGATGCGTATCTGCAGAATGCTGTAGATGAAAAGATGATCATGTATGAGGCTTTCTTCGGGCGTGGAATTACCTGTAATCCTGCGGCGCTTTTTTATTATCTTCTTGATGATGAAAGATTTGCAGATTATACCCATGTGTGGACATTGGAAGAAGGTGCTTTTCGTTCAGCAATCATAGAAAAGTATAAAAATCATCCGAATGTAATTTTTGTAGAACCGTTTACAAAAGAGTATTATAAATATCTTTCTACTGCAAAATATCTGATCAACAATGTAACGTATCAGGCTTATTTTATCAAAAAGGAAGAACAGGTCCTCGTACATACGTGGCATGGAATTCCAATGAAAACATTAGGATACGATACGCCGGATGGAAATATTGAGTCAGCAAACGTGGTCCGGAATTTTCTGATGGCTGATTATCTGATCAGTCCGGTTCCATATATGACCGAAATTTTCCGAAAAACTTACAAACTGGAAGGGATTCTCCCTGGAAAAATTATTGAGACCGGTTATCCCCGTGTCGACGGCACCTTCCACCCGGATCCGGACAAGCTGGCAGAAGAATTAAAACGATACGGGGTCAGTTATGATCCAAAAAAGAAATTGATTCTTTATGCGCCAACCTTTCGGGGCGAGCAGTATGCAGACCCGGATATCGATATACGGGAATACAACCGTTTCATAGAAACGATCGGCAGATATGTTGATCTGAACGAATATCAGATTCTCTTTAAACCTCATCAGATCGTTTATAACGCACTTGTTCGGCAGGGACTTCTGCAGGATAATTTCATTCCGGCAGTTGTGGATACGAACCTGCTTCTCAGTGTAACCGATATTCTGATTTCCGATTATTCAAGTATCTTTTTTGATTATCTGGTGACAGATAAACCGATCTTATTTTACATTACGGATCTGGAAAACTATCAGAAACAAAGAGGCTTGTACATGACGATCGAGGATCTTCCGGGGCCTGTAAGCAGCGATTTGGAACAGATCGGCAAATGGGTTGGAGATATTGATCATTATAAAGAATACTTTGATTATCAGAAGTATCAGACTTTTAAAGATACATTCACGTCAAACGAAGATGGAAATGTTTCCGAACGGGTAGTGAATGCGGTTTTCTTCGGGGATGAGACCCATTGCAAGGGTTTTCCGTCAAAGAAGAAAAAACTCCTGATCCATCAGGATCCTTATATGAATAACGGCATATCCTCAGCAGCCAAAAATCTGATCAACAATCTGGATTATGAAAAATATGATGTCACCTGCTTTACGATGGGTGAGAAGGATGAGCTGAGAGAGTATTTTAAGACGTTCCGCCCGGAAGTCCGGATTATGACCCGTATAGGAGCTTCCGTAGCCAACACGGAAACATGGGCGAAGGTGTCTTACTGTATGGATCATCCGGTTACTGCGGCCGATGACTCACCGCTGTTTCCTGCCGGATTTTTTCAGACAGAGTTTCGCAGAATGTTTGGTGATGCCAAGTTTGATTATATTATTTATTTTAATGGGTTCTCCTGTCATTCTGCCAACCTCTATGCGATGCAGAAAGATACGAAAAAACTGATCTGGATGCACAGTGAGCTGATGAAAGAATACTATCGGCAGGTGGATGGGGCGTTCCGCTTTATGGTGAATATGAACAGCCTTATGAAGCTTTATCCGCTGTATGATGCCTGCGTGAGCTGTTCTCCTACCACGATGCTTTTAAACAAACAGGCGATGGAAGAGCGCGGCATTCATGCAAATTGGAAAGCGGTAAGGAACCTGTTTGATATACAGCCGGTACTGAAAGGCTGTAAGGAAGCTTCTTTTGCTGACCTTGGTGATGGGAAAAAATACTTTGTCAACATAGACCCTACCTCAGATGAGATTTCTTTTGTTCCCATGCCGGAAGATCATTGCGTCAATTTCGTAACAATGGGAAGACTCTCCAATGAGAAAAACCAATTGGCTCTGGTGGAAGCTTTTTCAAGGCTGCATGAGGAATATCCGAATGCCCGTCTGTATCTGATCGGAGATGGAGAACTTGCGAAAGACCTTCGGACACTGATCCGGAAGAAAAAACTGGTTGGAAAAGTGATCATGACCGGAAGCCTGCATAATCCGTTCGCGGTTATGAATCAGTGCGATTGTTTTGTCCTCCCTTCTCATTATGAAGGGATGCCGGTCGTTCTTTTGGAGGCCAGAACGCTGCATCTTTCGATTATTGTATCCAACTTTGCGACTGTGGCGGACAGCCTTTTCGAAGATGGACAGCTTGTGATCGGAACCGGTGTCGATGATATTTACGGAGGCTTAAAAGCATTTATGGAAGGCAAGGTGCCGAATCGGTACGAACTGGATGCTGATGAATACAACAAAGACGGCATTCAGGAGTTTGAAGCCTGCCTCACAGAAATTGACAGGAAATGGGAGGCAAAATCATGAGTTTTAAAGAAATGGTTGCGCCGGTTGATTTCACTTTTATCGAATCCGGCGGAAAAGAATATCTGTTTCCGGAACTGAAAAAAGATGTGCTGATGGATCGTTATATCGGCAAGGGCTATCCCTGTTCCGGTATGGAAGACTTTGTCTGTACTTTAGCAAAAGAGTATTGGGAGCAGGGAACTGAAGTGTTAAAACGACTGGAGCATTCTCCTGCATTCCACACCACGAAAAGCAAAACAGATGAGGCGTTCACAATCGCGCTCTACTACCGTAATATTATTAACGGAGGGGCACAGCGGGTTACCGCAATGCTTGCAGATCTCTGGGCTTCCCGAAAAGAGAAAGACGGGAAAGCAAAATATAAAATTGTACTGATCACCGATGAGTCCAATCCGGAAGAAGAAGAGAAGGAAGCTCTTCTCAATGAGAAAAACCGGCAGGAATTCAGGGAGCTTCTGGCGGATGCCGATATCGATTTTTCCCGCTTTGAATCAAAGGATCTGCCAGAGTATACAGTCAGCGCAGAGATCGAACGTGCTTTCCTTCCGCCGTATTTTCCTTCCGCGGGGGAAAACTATCGATCCCGTTATCAGGCGTGGATGAAGATCATAGAAACTTATTCCATAGATATCGTTGTTACCGGCATGTGGTCGAATACCTGCACGTTATGGGATATGCTGAGTGTGAAAGGACATTCATCTCATCCGGCATTTGTTCTTTTGAACCATTCGTTTTTAGGCTCACCGTTTTTGCAAAAGAATGATGCAGCACTGCGGTTGATGCATATGTATTCTTTTTGCGATGCAGTCGTTACCCTGTCTGAAATGGATCGGGCATATGTCGAAAGTTTTGCCGGGAGAGCCCGCTATATTCCTAATCCAATTGCTCCAAAGAAAGCGTCGGCGGAGAAGAAATCAGAACCGGATACACTGTTATGGGTAGGCAGATTCTCGTCGGAGAAAAATCCTGCGGATGTGCTGAAGATGGTAAAACTGGTTTCTGATGAAAGACCGCAGGTAAAGCTTTATATGGTTGGAACAGGAAAACCGAAAATGGTCGCCGAGGTTCTGACGCAGATTCAGGAGCTTGCGCTGGAAGATCATGTGATCCTTCCGGGCTTTACGATGGATGTCGAAGAATACTACCGGAAAGCCTCTGTATTTATCAGCACTTCTTTGCTTGAGGGATTCCCGACGACGACAGCGGAGGCTTTCTCTTATGAGCTTCCGATCGTAGAGTATGAAATGCCATGGCTTGCTTTTTCCCGGGATCAGCGGGGAATCATCTCTGTTCCCCAGGGTGATTATTCCAAAATGGCTGAGGAGGTCTGCCGTCTTCTTGCTGATCCGGAAAGAATCCTTAAAATGGGAAAAGAAGGAAATGAAAAGCTGTCGGAATTCAGACAGATTGATATTGGAATCATGTGGGATCAGCTGTTCCATGATATCTTTTATACGGAACCCCGAAAGGAAAACGCAGATCCGGTACTGAAATATCTGACGGAGTTTCAGCAGCTGGGAAAGAAAAATGTGACGGATTATTACACCCAAAAGCTGGAGTCGCTTCAAAAGAAAAACGAGAAACTTGAAGTGAAGATTCAGCGGGTAAAGCAGGACAAGGCAGATTTGCGGGCCAGATTAAAAAAAGAGAAGAACGAAAAAAATCGTTTGCAGCGTGAACTTGCCGAGTACAGGAAATATGGTCCGCTGACAAAAGTGAAACGAAAAGTCAAAAAGTTGATTGGAAAATAAATAGTAAAGGAAAAAGAAAAATGAAGCGAGTAATCACATATGGTACATTTGATCTTCTGCATTATGGACACATCAATCTCTTAAAAAGAGCGAAAGCTTTGGGAGATTATCTGATCGTTGCGATCTCAACAGATGAGTTTAACTGGAATGAAAAACATAAAAAATGTTATTTCACTTACGAGCAGAGGAAAGCGCTTGTGGAAGCTATTCGTTACGTAGATCTTGTAATCCCGGAAGAAAGCTGGCCGCAGAAAAAGAGCGATATGCATGAATTCCGCATCGATACGTTTGTGATCGGCGATGACTGGGAAGGAAAATTTGACTTCCTGAAAGAAGAAGGGGTGGAAGTCGTGTATCTTCCGAGAACTCCGGAAATCAGCAGCAGTCAGATGAAAAAGGATCTGCATGATGCAGAAGGAACTTTAGAAGACAGTAAAACCAGCCACGATGACATCATCACGCAGTAACTGTGTTTGTTTCGGAGGTAGAGGTTGCAGTTTAATTCCTATATTTTTATTCTGGTTTTTCTTCCGGTCTTTCTGATCGGCTATTTTGTGTTGTGTAAAATCAGACCGCTTGCAGGAAAACTGTTTTTGATCGCTGGGAGCATTGTTTTTTACCTTTATGGAGGCATACTTCCTGCAGTAGTTTTGGGGATCAGCATACTTGTCAATCTGCTTGTTTCGGTGCTGATCTCAAGGATTCAAAAATACAGCAGGCTTTTTGTGATCACAGGTATTGCTGTTAATATTGCGCTGTTGTTCTTTTATAAATATTTCGGCTTTGCGATAACTGCCGTAAATCAGATTTTCCATAAAGAACTTACGGTTTCAAATCTTCTGCTCCCACTCGGGATCAGCTTCTTTACCTTCCAGCAGATCATGTACATTGTAAATGTCTACCGAAAAGAGATTGCATTCGTCTCTGTGACAGACTATCTTGCATACATCCTTTATTTTCCGAAACTCATCATGGGGCCTCTTGCAGAACCCAGGGATATCATAGACCAGTTGAATGAAGAGAGCCGGATGCATGTGAATTGGGCCAATGTTGCGAGCGGAGTCAAAATATTCAGTTTTGGTCTGTTTAAAAAAATGATACTTGCAGATACCTTTTCGCGCGCAGTTGGATGGGGATTTGAACATTTGTCAGAAGCTTCCGCCGGGGATCTGTTTCTTGTGATGCTGTTTTATACGTTTGAAATCTATTTTGATTTCAGCGGTTATACGGATATGGCGGTCGGCGTTGCCGGCATGATGAATATTGATTTGCCGATGAATTTTGATTCTCCTTATAAAGCCGTATCCATTCGTGATTTCTGGAAGCGGTGGCATATCTCGCTTACCAGATTTCTCACCAAATATCTTTATATTCCTCTTGGAGGAAGCAAAAAAGGGACTGTGCGGACCTATGTCAATATTCTTCTGGTCTTTCTGATCAGCGGTCTCTGGCATGGAGCAAACTGGACGTTTTTGCTTTGGGGTATCCTGCACGGGCTGCTGCAAGTGATCGAACGTGCATTTGATAAGGCAAGGGGAAAGCTCTTTGCTGTAGTCGGATGGCTCTACACCTTTTTCTTTGTAAATCTTTTGTGGCTGCTGTTTCGATCGGAAAGCATCGCGCAATGGTTTACGATGCTGAAAAAAATGTTTAAATTCCAGGATATGGCGCTGAGTGCAGATCTTCTGGATTCGTTTTCGCTGCCTGAGATCACCTTTTTCTCAGACGCTTTGCACCTTTCAAAAGTATTCGAGGCTGTCCGCGGGCTGCCGATGATCCTGTTTATTCTGGCAGCTTTTCTGATCTGTCTTGTGCCGGAGAATAATTACAAAACAAGAACAAAACGCAGTGCAGCAGGTATGATTCTGTGTGCGGCTGCTTTTATCTGGGGATTCCTGTGTCTTGGCGGAGAATCCGTATTTGTTTATTTTAACTTTTAGTATCGGGGGAACGAATGAAAGTAAATCCGAAAGTCTGGCTTATCATATGGGGAAGCATCTGTCTGGCCGTTCTGTGTATTGCAGGCTGTCTGACAGTAAAAGTGGACCCCTTCTTTCATTATCACAAACCGAATACAGAGGCGTATTTTTATCCGTTGAATAATGAACGAAGTCAGAATAACGGAATTGTAAAACGCTTTGATTACGATGCTCTGATCACGGGAACTTCCATGACGGAGAATTTCAAAACCTCTGAGGCGGAGGAACTGTTTGGCGGTCATTTTATTAAAGTGCCGTTTTCAGGCGCCTCGTTTAAAGAAGTAAATGATAACCTTAAGATCGCGTTGGAAGCGAATTCCGGTCTGAAAATGGTGATCCGCGGACTGGATCTGAATAAGCTGATAGAGGACAAGGATCTGATCAGGGAGGACCTCGGCGAATACCCAACCTATCTCTATGATCAGAATCTGCTGAATGACGTAAAATATGTTTTTAACCGGGATGTGTTTTTTGGACGCGTTTGTCCGATCCTGAAAAAGAGCAAAGAGGAGGATGCCGAAACAGGTTTTACTTCTTTTGATAAATATATGTTCTGGAACAATCGTTATACATTCGGAATTAAGAGTATTTATCCGGACGGTATACAATTCAAAGAATACGGCGAACCTGTTGCAATGACGGAAGAGGAGCGAAAGATCCTGATTGACAATATCCGGCAGAATGTAACGGATCTGGCCGATGATCATCCGGAAGTCACCTTTTATTATTTCTTTACCCCGTTCAGTGCGGGCTGGTGGAAGTCACTTCTTGAAGAAGGCAGTTTTGATAAACAGCTGGAAGCAGAGAAAATCACGATCGAGGAAATCCTTCAGCATGAAAATATCCTTCTGTTTTCCTTCAATAACAATACGGATATGATCACGGATCTGAATAATTAT
>CAZOHB010000037.1:0-18004 GCA_964579345.1 uncultured Parasporobacterium sp. | reverse complement strand
TTATACTGTTAAAAATTCCATTTTTGAAGAAAATTCTGTAGCTTATATTTTTCGTCTCATCATCCGGCATGTAATGCTTCAAGCTGCGGGATGCAAACTCAAGTTTTCCGGAGAAGGTGCCGAGTTCTTTTGATTTCTCGGTCGGCTCCATGGTGTTCATATTATTTTCAACTTTCAGGTTCGGGTTCAGGTAATCCTGGGTGTCGCAGTCGCGGCCTTCATATTACCAGCGGAATGCCGGATGCTCTTCATAGTCTTCCGGAACCGGAACGATGTAATAGCCCTTCTTATTGAACTCTTCCCAGCTGCATCTCTTGGAAAGCTCGGAAATATTCCAGAATGCCTCAGCCCACTCGTCTTCCGTTTTGCCGCCATCGGTGTACTGCTCCCAGACACCAAGTTTCTTTGCAACTTCCTGGAAGATCTCATAGTCGCTCTTGGACTCGCCCAGCGGCTCAACGCATTTCATTTCACGGACGATCACACGCCAGTTGTTTCCGATCTCTGCGTGGGTGGTATAGCCGCCGCCGACGGACCACTCACCAAGGTCATTACGCTCTAAGTTGGTGCATGCCGGAAGGATCAGGTCCGCATATTTTGCTTCGCCGCCGAACCAGCAGTCCTGGTTGATAACGGTATCCAGCTGATTCTCGCCGCAGTGGCGGTACAGCTGTACATAACGGTTGGTTTCGGTCATGGTTCCCATGAAGGATCCGCCGTAACGCCAGAGCATTTTTACTTTTCCTTCGATCGGATACTCATGCTCCGTAAACTGCTGATGTACGCCCTGTCCGCAGAAACCTTCACCGATGAATTTACCGTGTCCGGTCATGATGTCTTCCGGATAATTCAGACGATACAGACGCTGGGTCGTGCTGGATGCAGGATACTTAATGTTTGCTGCACGGGATTTACCCATCTGGGAATCCGGCTCTGCATAACCCGGGAACCAGGTATAGTCTGCAGGTGCTCCCATCGTTGTGCCCCAGATTGAAACGCCAGGTTTACCAAAGCCCTGCATTGCTGCAAGTGCGATGATGAGACGTGCTTCTTCTGTTCCGAACGCTGTACGGCAGGCACTTCCTTCACCGCCGCGGACACCGCCTGCGATCGCAACGCGTTTGGATGCCCATTCTTTTGCCAGCGCGCGGATACGGCGTGCCGGGATTCCGGTCTTCTCTGCAGCCCATTCACAGGTCTTCGGAACACCGTCCTCTTCACCTAAGATATAAGCTTTGAACTGATCAAATCCTTCAGTTCTGTTTTCTACATAGAAATGATCATATGTATCATCAATGATCCACTGATAAGCGATCGCACATGCAAGGGCGGTATCCGTACCCGGACGCGGTGCGAACCAGGTTCCGTCCATAACTGCATTGGTGTAGTTGTAGAAAGGATCGATGAACACGCACTTCATGCCCATTTCCTTCAGCCATACACGCCAGATGTTAGACTCCTGTCCGGAATAGATACCGTGTGTGGAGTCCGGATCGTTAGACCAGAACACGATCATGTCGGTGTTCTTGAATGCATCCGGAAGAAGGTCGAACTGCTCCGGCTGTCCGAGACGCCAGGAGAATCCGTACATATGCGGAGCACCCCACATCCATCCTTCCCAGGAATCCGGGTTATCAAGGATCGGCGTATAGTTCAGCATGGAGAAGAATCTTCCGAACGGTGCCATCTTGTATCCGACGATACCCCAGTTATGGTGGGAGCCGGTGATGGCTGCGATCTGATGTCCGTCAAATACACCGTTTTCATCACGCGGTGCAAGGCGGTCGATCTCTTTTGCGATGATCGTTGCAGCCTCATCCCAGGAGATGCGCTCATAACCGGAAATACCGCGGTTCTGAGGATTTCTCTCGCCGTCCGGATCCCAGTCAACTCTCTTCATCGGATAAAGGATGCGGTCCTCGCTGTAAAGTCTGTTCTTTTCAGCCATAATGTTCTGGGCAACACGCATTGCCTTTGGAGGAGAATACTTTTTGCCGTTTCTGTCCTCAACAGTCCACGGTTTCGGGTAATCCTCTTCCGGCACCTGGAGCGGGCGGATCCTCGTGATCTTGCCGTCCTCGACATACACGGAGATCGGTCCTCCAGTCGTCAAATTAGTAAATACCTTTTCCATATAATCACACTCCTCATAATAATTAATTTGTGTTACTCCATATGTCTACACACCTAATATAAACTATGGAATTGTTCCAAGGTCAACCCACATTTCCTCAAAAAAATAAGAAAAAATGCACAAAAAAGAATTCAAGGCTGAACTCCGTCAAAATGCATGAGCTGATAGTTTTTTTGCATCAGCTGCTGCGTTGTTTTGTATTGTCTCCGTCTTTCGTCAGGTGTTACTATTTATTTGACTAATCTTTTTTCAAACATTATTTCACGAAACAATCGTTATCAGCTTTATCCAATTATTCCCGCACTGACACTGTAATTAGATTTCAAAACAGTTAGTTTCTTTATTATTTCAGAAAGGAGATGAAACCAACATGAACAAAAGGTATTTGAAACGTATTGTTGGACTACTGCTGGCCGTCCTGATGAGTCTGCTTCCCGCAGCCGCTGTTTTTGCCGATGGCGAAGAACCGGGTGCCACATACGATGAAGTCATCGCGATCATTCACACGAATGATGTTCACGGTGAAATTGAAGTGGAACCATTTGTGAAAGGACTTGCTGATCAGATGAAGTCATCCGGAGATTATTCTCTGGTCCTGACAGCTTCTGCAGGAGATGTGTACTCCGGCGGAGAGGCAGTTGCCGGTTATTACAAAGGAGAACTGATTCCTGCGATCATTGATCAGGTTTATGATGTCATCGCCCCCGGCAATAACGATTTTAATGATGGTATCCAGCAAAACCTGCTGCTTACCGCATTATATAATCACACGAAAACCATCTGCGCGAATCTGACATTAAAAGACGGCGTGGATATGGCCGCTTATCTTTCCGGTTATCAGCCTTCGATCGGCAGTGAAGATTTTGCAAATCTTTATGACAAGATCACTCTGAAGGAAGATAACTCCCTCGATTTTACCGGTCTTGAACTTTCTGACGTTCCTGCAGAAACATCTCCATGGGCTCCAACCGCAATCTTCGAAACAAGCAAGGGAACGAAACTCGGCTTGTTCGGACTCAGCTGTACAGAAGGCCAGATGGCAGGAAGACATGTGGGACCGGGATCCATTCAGGCAGCAAAAAATGCTGTCAGTGCATTAAAAGAGCAAAATGCAGACGTGATCGTCGGCCTCGCACACACCGGATGGATGGGTGAAGGCAATGAATCACCTGCACAGGCAAATGATACCAACGCATGGCTTCTTGCTAAGGAAGTGCAGGATATGGATGCACTGATCGATTCCCATACACATCTGGTCATTAACGATGGCGCCGGCTGTTATGTTGGTGAGAATGAAGTTCTTGTGAACCAGGCAGGCAGCTTTGGAAAATGCATCGGTATCATGAAATTTTATCTGAAGGAAGGCAAAGTGGTCAACAAAACGGCGGAACTTCTTACCGGAGATGCGATTACGGCAATTACCCCGGATGCAGCCGTTCAGACAATGGTCGATGCGGATATCGCACGTATATTGAAAGACGTCGGCCCTACTCTTTTAACAACCCCGTATTACCTGAATGCGGACAGCACCCCGGTATTATCCGCCCGCGGCGCAGAAACGAACATGGGTGACTTTATTACCGATGTGATCCTGAAAGCTGCTTCCGAAACACGAGGCAAAACCTATGATTTCACCTTCTATCCGGGTTATTGCCTCCGCAAAACCGTTGAAGCGGAGACGATGATGACCAAAGTTGACATTGCTTCGATCATCAGTTTCCCGACTCCGCTCATCGAGCAGGAATACAGCGCTCAGGATATCGTAGATCTGGTTACCGGATCCCTTCAGATGGTATTCCCTCAGAACTTCAAAGCCGCTACCTTCTTCCAGTACTCCGGTCTTAAAATCACCTACACGAATGAGGGAGGCGTTGGAACTCCGGTTACCATTAAACTGGGAGATACACCGATCTATGACGCGAACAACGGAGGCGTCCTGGTTCCTGATTCCTGGACAGCACTCGGTGTACGGGCAATCGACCCGAACGAGGGAGTTGATATCGCTACCGTTGCTCCTGAGAAAGTCATCTGCGGGGATGTAAAGGCAGTACGTCAGCTGATCTGTGATTATCTGAGCACACATACACTTGGAACCGATTATGTGATCTATCCGAATGAACTTGCTCCGGATAAGAGAATTGTCGAGATTCCGCTGTATCATCCTGCGAAGGAAGCAACCTGTGAGGAAGAAGGCTTAAGTGAAGCATACTGGACTTTCGGCACAAAGATGTTCGCAGACGAAGCGTTAACAACTGAAATAGAAAATGTGCCGGCAGCAATTCCGGCTTTAGGACATGACTGGGACAATGGAGTCGTTACAAAAGCAGCGACCACAACTGCTACCGGTATCCGGACCTTTACCTGCAAACGCTGCAAAGAAACCAGAACAGAGATCATCCCGAAGGTTCCTAAGAAAGCGAATCCTCTGAAGGTCAAAGTCTCGAAAAAGACCATCAAACGAGCCAAACTGAAAAAAGCCCTGTCATTTTCAATCGGAACAACGAAAGCAAAAGGCAAAGTAACCTACACGCTGAACAAGAAAGCAAAGAAAGCGAAAATCAAGGTTTCAGCAAAAGGCAAAGTTACGATTCCGAAAAAATGTAAGGCAGGCATTTATAAGATCACGGTGAAAGCCGCAGGCAACAGCACTTATCTTGCCGGAACGAAAGTCATTACGATTACGGTCAAGAAATAAAGAACTGCGCAGAAAGGCCCCGGGGAACCGGGGCCTTTTTCACAGAATAATATGCCGTTTTCTTATCTTTTTTCCGGTGCAAACCAGGGAAGATTCAGCAGGGTGGCTGCTCCTGCACAGGTGATTCCGTAAAACAGCAGTTCTTTTCCACTGTCAAGATAATGAAGGATCGTTCCGTTACAGAGCGTACTGCCGGTCACAACAAAGTATTTTCCCCAGACAAAGCTGCTCTCCCGGTTGCGTTTCGCGTTATTCACGACAACGTGATGAAAACGGTTCTGCGTGATATTGGCAGGGTCTCTGTCCATCGTCCAGAAATCAAACCCTTCCTCGACAAACCGTTTCACCAGATAGCCGTCATATCCCACAAGGATGATATTGCTCTTTCCGTGTTTTTCCGCCACATAACGGCAAAGGGCATCTGCATAATCGATGCGGGACTGCTCTTCTTCCGGGAAGGTTCCGGGGGCAAGTCCGAGAATGTTCATTGCCGCATTCAGAGCGGAAATCGTTACGGCACTGATTCCTTTCTCCGTTGGCGGGATTTCAAGAGCTTCTTTCAGTGTCCCCTGAAAGCTTTCGGGCGTTTCCGTATAAGCTTGTCCACAGGTACCTCGGATCACTGCCGTCACACAGTATTCCGGACATTCCACAGTAGACAGCGGCTCATCGGCCGGGCGGAGCGTGCGCTCCGGCTCTTCGGAAACGGTGACAGAAACAGTTTCCGAAAGCAAAGCGTCTGCGCCTTCTAACGCATAAAATCCGGACAGGATCTGCTGATATAATTCTTCTATTGTCATGATTTCCTCCAGAATTCTCTTATTTGCGTGTCATCGGCAAATCGCCCAGGTTCACGCTGTTTTCCGTCGTATCGATGGCCCGGAACGAAAGAGGTTCAAATCCATCCGCCTCGATGGTAAGATCAAACGTTCCGCGCGGAAGATCCCTGAACCAAAAATCTCCAAAGATATCCGTTGTGGTTTCCCGGGTCTGATCTTCCCTGCTCAGCACGCAGCGTGCATTCCGCACAACAACTTCCTCAACCGGCTCATACAGCGTTCCGCCGATAAAACGTCCCGGAATATTTTTATAATATACTTTCGGTCCGGTTCCGGACTCCGGCAAACGAACTGACGCACCGTCAATAAAATCCGCGAATTCGCTTTCCTCTCCGAAACGGAGAGCTCCGGTATGGCAGACATCCACACAGCGCGGCACCCTTCCCTCAGCAAGAAGATGCGCACAGCCTGTGCATTTCTGCGGCAGGGACAATTCTTCGTTCCAGAAAACCGCACCATACGGACATGCTTCAGCAATCTCTTTCTGTCCGGCTGCTTTTTCCGGATCAATGATCACTAATCCGTCTTCCCGTTTGTAAACGGCCCCGTTCTTCGCTGCCTTCATACAGGCAGGATCTTCACAGTGGTTGCAAAGGACCGGAATATAATGGATCCGGATCTTCGGTTTCGATCCTTCTACATGCTCTTCCACCTGAAGCCAGAACTGGCCGGTCATCGGCTGTTTTGCAGCATAAGGAAGCCACTCGTTGGTGCAGTGTTCCTCTTTACATGCAAACTGGCAGTTATAGCAGCCGCTGCATTTCGCGACATCAACACAAAAAACTTTAGCCATGATAATTGTCTCCGTTCTCGTAATCTTTCATCCAGCCTTCCACGCAGACACCGAACGCTTTGTCATAATGCCGTTCGAATGCCCACGGCGCTCTTCTCTTCCAATCCGCCCAGTCTTCCTCTGTGACTTTCTGTACATCGCACAGGAAACCGCTGGTAGCCATTCCTGTGGAGTTCTTTCCGATTGGGTTGGTCGGAGAAATGTTGTTGATCGCGCCGCCGCGGTCTACTTCTCCCGGGATGATCGGGTCAAGCCTGGAACCATGATCAATGTAGCAGGTATTTTCGATCAGTCGCTCTGTGACATATGCACCGCAAAGGACGATTCCGCGCTCGTTAAATACCTTTACAATATCCCCGTGGCGGATTCCCCGTTTTTCCGCTTCTTTCGGATTCAGCCAGCAGGGTTCATACAGATAGCCGTCTTCCCCTTTGATCTTCATGGTCTCCACTTCACGGCTCCATGGGATATCGTCACACTGTGCGTGAATACGCCATCTGCCGTGATTGGACATACAAAGCAACGGATATTTTTCCGCCCGCTCCGAAGAAAGGCGCTCATCGTGCCACGGTCCCTTTTCTACCCAGTGCGGAACCGGAGGACGCTCTTCATCATCCGGCATAAACTTTTCGATGTTGGAAGAAGAATACTCCAGCAGACCGGTCGGCGTTTCCAGAGGATATTCTTCCGGATCTTTCACAAAGTCACCGAGTCCCGGCACTGCATCTTTTGCGGTCTCACTGACCGGAACCACAAAGATCTTCTTCTCATTCCACTCTTCAAAGCTCATGCGCTCCTCGCATCCGGACGCTTTATAGAAGAATCGTACGCGTTCCTCTTCTGTCAGATCTCCCGTATAAGCCTTTACATATTCCGGACCGAACTGTTCCAGCACTTTCACACATACATCAAAGTCGGAAACAGATTCTCCGCGAGGCGGGATACAGGGCTCTTCTTTATAAACAGAAACATATGTGCCGCTGGACATATCATTTCCGATATCATGCATTTCATGCTTTGTACAGACCGGAAGCAGGAGGTCTGCGAAATAGCAGTCATTCTCCATCCACGGGTGCTGTACGACAAAGGTTTCAATTTCCGGATCGCGGTATGCCTTCTGGAACTTAAATCCGTCGTTCCAGCAGGTTACGTTGCAAGGCGCTGTTGACCAGATCATGTGGATCCGGCTCATTCCCGGACGCGGATACACATTTTTCTCAAACTGATCATAGACCGTAGGCACTCGGTTGTTTCCCGGGCGGGGATTTCCTGCTGTCGCAAAACAGCTCATTCCCATCCATTCGGCATGTTTGTCCACAATGGCGGTCTGTACCAGGCATCTCGGGATATACTGTTTCGGTCCCGGAAGGACTTTAAACAGATCCACGATCTCCGGAGCGCGTTCCTTCTGATCCTCACTGAGCGGGAACCGGCTCATCTTGATATTGGACGGGATATCTCCCGGAACTGTCCGGATTGCATCACAGATATGCGGAACGGCTGGAACGAATTCCGGTGTATAAGGCAGCGGATAGTTCTTCGCCCACATGTTCCACTCGATCAGCTTACACTGATGAACGCCCGGCTTACCAAGCCCCTGCATGCCGAGAAGCATGACCTCAAGGCGGGCAGGCTCCGTTGCGTATGGAGAACGGATATAGCTGCCTCCGTTGCCGTGGCAGATGGAAACCTTATTTTCCGCCCAGTAATCTGCGAGGGCCTTGATCGTCCAGACAGGAACTCCGCATTTTTCACTCGCCCATTTCGGTGTCTTCGGAACCCCGTCTTCTTCTCCCAGGACATACGCCTTGAATTTATCAAAACCGTAGGTGTGTTTTTCAATATATTCTTTATCATAGGTTTCAGCCGTCAGCCACTGATAAGCGATTGCAAGCTGCAGAGCCGTATCCGTATTCGGAAGAACCGGGATCCATTTATCCGCATGGATAGCAGCTCCGTAGTTCAGGTCCGGACAGATATAGATACTCTTGATCCCCAGTTCGGTAAACCAGTAGCAAAGGAGTGTCGGCATTTTCATGCCGAAACCGAGCGGCGTGACCTCCGGATCACATCCCCAGAAAAAGAGTCCGTCGCTGTTCTGCGCCATATCCGGGATCAGATTCGCCTGCGGCGCCATCTCGCCAACCGGCTCGCAGCCCCAAACATGTTTCGCTCCCCAGTACCAGCCTTCCCAGGAATCCATGTTCCGCATCTGCTGGGTATAGCCGCCGGTCAGGGAAAACATCCGGTTCGGGCAGCCATGGGATGGTGCAACATTCTTACCTTCGCCATGCATATCGGATTCACAGAGGATGGCTTCCGGTGCATAAGTCTTATTGATCCGCTTGATCTCATTGGCGCAGATCCTTGCAGCTTCCTCCCAGGAGATCCGCTCATATCCGCTGATGCCTCTTGTCTCCGGATGGCGTTCCCCGTCCGGATCCCCGTCGACACGCTTCATCGGATACAGGAACCGGTTCGGAGAATAGACTCTGGTTTTATAGCAAAGCCCCATATGGGTAATGTTGACACGCTGCGGCGGATCGAACGTCTTTCCCCTCGCTTCCATATGCCAGGGATTGCAGTTTGCATCCGTATATTCGGTATCGTATTCGTAAGGATTGATCCGGATGATTCTGCCGTCCTCACAATCGACCTTACAAAGCGCACCGCTCTCAGGCCCCATCAGGCTGTGGCTGACAAGACGCGTATATTTATTCGTTTCCATTTTCTCCAAATTCATTTCCCCCAACTGTTTGTAATTGTTTAAAGTGTTCTATTTACATAGCTTACCTATAAATCCGAAATCATGCAACCCTGAACACAAAGGAAGCGGTCCGCATCAGAACTGACTGCGCGGACCGCAGGCAAATTGTTTTTTGCTTCTATATCAGATATGGATGCAGGCCTGGAAAGCCTGATTCACTGCTTCCGATATTGTTCCCGCTTTGTTGTTGCAGTCTCCGACGATCGCCACACTGGTCTCCGCACAGGAATGGCGAAGCTCATCCACCAGCTCAAAATGCGGACGGATGCCCATTGCAAGAAGGACCGTGTCTGCCTTGAATTCTTTCAGTTCTCCGCTCTTAACATCTTTCGCGATCACACAATCATCTTTCACTTCAGAAAGAGCCATTCCGTACAGGATGTCGAATTCCACATGCTCCTCATCTTTCTTCTTCAGCAGATCTCTTGTTGCCATGGAAAGGGACATCGGTCCCGCATATTCCATCATCTCGATCACAGTGACTTTCTTTCCCAGTCTTCCGTAATCCAATGCAGCTTCAAGTCCGACCTGACCGGCTCCGACTATGACGATCTCATCGCCAACAGGCGCCTTACCGAGCTCTGCATCCGGTGCCCATGATACATGCGGCTTATGGATGCCCGGGATACTTTCCGGTACGATCGGGTCACCGCCAACCGCAATGACTACAGCATCATAAGCCTCTCTGTCCAGGATTTCCTTTGTGCATTCCGTATTCAGCTTAATCACTGCGCCTCTTTCCGCGCACTGATCTGCCGTATGCAGCATCCATTTCAGATAATCCTGTGCATCCACCTTAAAAGGCGGCGCAGCTGCTCCGATCACATTTCCTCCGAGCTGCCCTGTTTTTTCATACAACGTTACATCATGTCCCCGGTCTAAAAGCGTCTGCATCGCCTGGATACCGCCGGGGCCGCCTCCGACAATGGCAACCCGCTTCTTCACAGGCGCCTTGGGCACCAGCCCGTCTTTCAGCTCACTCGTCAAGGCTGAGATCGGGTTGATCGCGCAGTAGATCGGTTTTGGAATAAACAGATGCTTCATGCAGGTATTGCAGCGCAGGCACGGTCTGCGGTCTTCCGGCCGGTCCTCCGCATATTTCTTCGGCATATCCGGATCCGCCATCAGCGGACGGCACATGGAAACAAAGTCAGCCCAGCCGTTTGCAATGATCTCTTCCGCATAGTCAATGCTCATAATGGATCCGACGGTATTTACCAGAAGGTCCGGATACCGTTTCTTCACATCACGCGCAAAATGGACATTGAAGCAATGGTCTGTCAGATAATTCTGGCACCAGTTGTTAAAGTATTTCATATTGAAATCAGAATGCAGACCTGCAGAAACATGGAGGATATCAATGTGGTCTTTCAGATAGCCGATCAGCTCCAGTGTTTCATCAAAATGCATGCCTTCCGGCGCGATCTCGTCCGCAGAGATCCGGTACTCGATCACAAAGTCTTCTCCGCAGTGGCGGCGGATGGAATCACAGACCTCGATCGCAAAGCGGGCACGTGCTTTGGTATCGCCACCGTATTCATCGGTTCGCTTATTGTACAGCGGACTGGTAAACTGGCTGATCAGATTTCCGTGACCGCCATGCACAAGAACAATATCCATCCCTGCGCGTTTCATCCGCTCTGCAGCCTTTCCGAATTTTTCTACCGTCTCATCAATTTTTTCTTTTGTCATTTCGATGCTCGGGATCGGATCGCGGTGATGGATCATTGCCGCAACTTTCTCGTTCTCCGAAATGTACGGAGATGCGGAAAACGGTGCGTGACCGACCGTCTCAAAGCGGGTGTTCTCACCGTTATGGCAGATCTCCAAAGAAGCATGGCAGCCATACTGTTTGCACATATCCGCAAACCACGTCATCGGGAGAACGGCTCTGTCCTGATTCATGTTCAGCTGAAATGCCTCATCCCTGCTTTCCGTGATATCAATGGAACAGTTTCCGACATACAGCGTGCAGACGCCGCCGCGCGCAAACATACGGAACCAATCCACAAAATCATGGGTGACCAGACCATCTTCGCTTGCCAGATTCGGAGAAGGCGGTGCGAGCGTGATCCGGTTTTTGAAATCGATCCCGCGAATGCGGATCGGTTGAAAAACATGTGTATATTTTGAGCCCATAATCAATCCTTCCTTTCTGCTTCTTTTCCATCATAATCCATTTTCACTTTACTGAATCCTCATCAAAAGCTCAAATGCGGAAACTGAATTATCTGATCAAAATACTGCATTACATGGGCATATCCGATTTCCCTGTTTCGGTTGAAAAAAAAGGGCAGAAATGTATAATAAAGATAACTATTTGAAGAAGGAAGGTTATTTTTATGGATAAAAAACTACAGGATCGCTGCAATCGGCAGATTAAAAACGAAAGAGCTTTAAGAAACATGTCAACGCTGGATTCAGAGGCTTCGATCAAAGTCGGCTCTTTGCTGTTTACCGCACAAAACCTCCACGCAGATGACGATTCTGTTGATGCTGTAAAACGCATTCTGGAGAATAAAGACGCGTTCTTTTCCAATTTCCGCGGAGTGCTTCAGTCTCTGCTTCTCCTAAGAATGGCGGTATCACTTTAGCCGTTTGCTTATATCGATAATGTGATCGACACTTATGGAAAACTGGAAAAAGGTTCCGGCGTTTCCGGTCTTTTCTCTGTTCTTTCAGCCGTGATCATCACAGAACAGCACGGAGACCAGGATGTTGACGCTGTAACTGAGAAGGTTCTGGAATTATACGGAAATCTCAGAAAAGACCAACCGGAACATTCCGGCGCTTCTGAACTTGCTTATGTTGCGCTGATGCTCCTTTCCGGAAAAGCGGACATCCGCCTTGAAGAAGAAAAAGAAAAGATTTTTGAAGCAATAAAAGCAAGAATGCAGCTTACGAACGAATCCGCCCGTGCTACGACTCTTGTCCTTATGACGAACAGTAAGTCCGCGGAAGTCAAAGTGGATGAGTTTATTGATTTCTATAACAGATTAAAAGAAACCGGACATGCAACCGGCAAAAACCAGTATATGTCCATCTACGGAGCATTTGCGGATCTGACTTATCTGAAGGAGCTTGGAGTTCCGGAAGATGAGACGATCGCTGCAATCGGCGAGGTTGAAGATTTCCTGAAAAAGCAGCCGGGTTACGGTATGTTTTCCATCAATAAGGATATGCGTAAAGTTCTTGCTGCGACTTTGGCTCTTCAGCATTACACCATTGATGTCCCATTGGAAAAGAATTCCGAGTTCAAGCCTGAAATCTCGATCGAGCTTCTGCTCTTCATCGTACTGATGAGTCTTGTGGCAATCAGCTGATCAATCAATAAACAATCGAATACAATTACAGCAGGGGAACTCCCCTGCTGTTTTTTTCAAGAATAATAAAAAAGAACCGGGATTTCCGGTTCTCTTTCGTTTCGAAATAAAACGCTTAAGCCTCTTCCTGAGCGATGATCGTGCGCTTATTGTATGAACCACAGCTCTTGCAGACCCTGTGCGGCATTACTAATGCTCCGCATGTCGGGCAAGTTGCAAGATTCGGAGCTGTCATTTTCCAATTCGCTCTTCTCTTGTCTCTTCTGGCCTTGGATGTTTTATTCTTAGGGCATATAGACATTTTCGTACACCTCCCTGTCATTCATAGCATATACGGCTTCTCTTAAGCCGTACCTTGGTATTATACTGATGCGCCCTTTCTTTGTCAACTGCTTTCTGCATTTTTTTTGCATCAAAATCGGGCAAAAAAACCTTATCCTGCAGCCTGTGCTTTCGTGTAAGCTTCGCGCACACCAATGGCAAACTGATCCGCGCAGCTGGTGCCTTTCATCCCGCAGAGATTTCCTTTTAACTTACCCTCGATCTCATCGACGGACATACCGTCCACCAGCTTTGCAATGGCCTTTAAATTGCCGTTGCAGCCTCCGAGAAACTCAACATTTGAGACTTTATCTCCGTCAAGATCAAAGGAAACACTTACGGCGCAAACGCCTTTATTCTTATATGTATATCTCATTTTTCAATCCTCCATGAGTAAGAAGGGAGTCGCGCGCGCACCGCGGAAACAGTCGTTTCTCGCGCACTGCACACGGAAATGGGGTGTCGCGCGCGCACCGCGGAGCTTCCGCTCTCGCGCACCGCGCACGGAAGTGGCCGGTTCTTTTGACTCATCTTTTTTTTAATTATTTCTGCGCCGCTTCTGCAGTTTTCGGCTTTTTAATAAACAGTGCAATGATTCCTGCGATTACGCAGATGACAGCAACGCCCGCTAATACAACAATGTACGCACCGGAATTGCTCATGCCGCCTGCCATCAGACCGCCCTGCACTGCCTGAACCAGCTTGGTTCCGAAGGAAGCAACCAGAAGGTTCATTGTCATGATCGGCAGGTTCTGTCCGTAATTTTTAGCGCCATAGAACTTGTTAACGAACGCGGACTGGCTCGGGGTAACACCACCGTAGGAAAGACCTGTTACGATGTAAGCAATGATCAGGATCAGCTGGCTGCCCGTTACCATAGCCAGGATGATGATACCCATGGAAATGATAAACATCGCGCAGACAATGACCAGCGTTGCTTTATAACCGATCTTATCAAACATGCCGCCGAAGATGATACGTCCGATTCCGTTAAAGATCGAGATCAGACCGACGATGATCGCAAGAAGGCTTGCATTGTCATTCAAAGACGGGACCGCAGCGGTTGCGATCGGAGTTCCGAGGAATACGACGGCAAGTCCTGCAACGGATGTGAGTACCGCCCAAAGGAACATCAGCCAGAAGCTTGCTCTTTTTACCATCTGGGAAGTTGTTACATCTTCAAACGGAGCTGTTGTATTTTTGCTCTTCTTTCCTTCTTTCGGAGCCGGAGCGACAAAATCGATGCCCGGTTTCTTTAAGATCAGCGCGCCAAGCATAATGAAGACAAAGCAGCCGATGCCGATCGCGAGGAAACAGATGTACCAGGGGATTCCGCCCTTTCCATCCATCTGGTCAACGTTGGATGCATATAAAAGACCCATCAGGAACGCACTGATACCGAATCCCATCAGAAGGATACCGGATATCAGTCCCTGTTTGTCCGGAAACCAGCCGGAAACAGCGCTCAGGATCGCGTTATACGCAAGTCCCGCACCGAGACCGCCAAGCAGTCCGAAACCAAGATAAATAATGATGATTGAGCCTGTCAGGTTTCCAACCAGACCGGCAACAAGGAAACCGACAACCATCAATACAGCTGCAATAATGAGGTTCAGTTTTACACTGATACCTTTTTTCTGCATCTGGCCGCCAAAGAAACCGCCCAGACAGAAAAATACCATAACGATCGTGGAGGTCCAGGTAAGCAGATCCTGGCTCCAGATGTTCGTCAACGGTTTTGAAAACGTCGTCCAGGCATATACAAGGCCGGCAAATAACAATACAACTACGCCCATTACGGCATACACACTACGAGGTAAAGTTTTGTTCATGATTCTCCTTTGCTACTAATAAATTCAAGTTCAATACGATTGTTTTATGATTGCTTATTCTGTACAGCCGAGGCTGGCTTTTTAATAAACAGCGCTGCAATTCCGGCAATGACACAGATTGCGGCTACACCGGCAAGAACGACGATATAAGCGTCTGTTGCTTCCATGCTGCTGCCTTCGAGTCCGCTCTGCACCGCCTGTACCAGCTTGGTTCCAAACGAAGCCGGTAAAAGAACCAAAACCATGATCGGCAGGTTCTGCGCGTAATGCTTCGCTCCAAAGAACTTGTTGCAGAACGCAGACTGGCTTGTTGTAACTCCGCCAAACGGAAGACCTGTACAGATATATCCGATGATCAGGAAGACCGTGCTTCCTGTTATCATGGCAAGAATGATAATGCCCATGGCAATGATGAACACGATGCACACTGTCAGGAGCGTTGCTTTGTATCCGATCTTATCGAACATGCTGCCGAAGATGATTCGTCCGATTCCGTTAAAAATCGAGATCAGACCAACAATGATCGCCAGCAGACTTGCATTCGTATTTAATGCAGGAACTGCTGCCGTCGCAATCGGCGTTCCAAGGAATACGACTGCAAAACCGGCAACTGAGGTAAAGAGCGCCCAGGTAAACATCAGCCAGAAGTTCGCTCTTTTTACCATGCCGGACGTCGGGACATCTTCAAACGGTTCCGTTGTATTTTTTGCTTTCTTACCCGCTTTCGGAGCCGGCGCAACAAAGTCCGGTCCGGGTTTCTTCACGATAATGGCACCCAGCACAATAAAAACAAAGCAGAAGATGCCGATCGCCAGGAAGCAGAAATACCAGGGGACACCGCCCTTTCCGTCCATCTGATCCACAACTGCCGCATACAGAAAGCCGATCAGGAACGAGCTGATCCCGAAGCCCATAAGTAGGATGCCGGAGATAAAGCCCTGTTTATCCGGAAACCAGCCGCCCACCGCACTTAAGATCACGTTGTAGGCAAGTCCGGCCCCCAGTCCTCCTAAGAGACCGAATCCGATATAAATAAAAAGGATCGAACCGGTTGCGTTCCCGAGGAATCCGGCAATCGCGAATCCCACAAGCATCAGGACTGCGCCGATGATCAGGATGAACTTGATGTTCAGTCCTTTTTTCTGCAGGATCCCGCTGACCAATCCGCCGATACAGAAGAACGACATCACGATCGTGGACGTCCATGTCAGGGCACCCGGCGACCAGATATTCGCAAGCGGTTTTGAAAATGTGGTCCATGCATAGACAAGGCCGGCAAACAAAAGCACCAGCACACCAAACACAGCATATACAGGACGCGGCAATGATTTTCTCATATGGATACTCTTACATCAAATATCACAGCTGCTGACACAAAATCGTGTTCAGCAGCTGATCGTTTTAAGGCAACTGTTTTATTCTGCCTTCGCAGTTTCCTGCTCTGCCGCTTCCGGTTCCAGTCCCTGCGGATTCTTCGGTTTGCGGATAAAGAAGGAAAGGATCGTTCCAACCACAAGCAGTGCAAGAACGAGAATGATCACAGTCACATAAGATCCGGTTGAATCATATACAGCCCCTGCGATCGTAGAACCAAACGATGCGATCAGAAGGTTCATGTTAATGATCGGCAGGTTTACAGGATAGTTCTTCATTCCATAGAAGAGACTTGCGAACGCCGAGTTCGTCGGAGTAACGCAGCCATATCCGAGGCCCGACACGATATATGCGAGGACAAGGATCACCTGGCTGTGGCCCTTGAGAGCCCAAAGTACAAGGAGCATCGCAACAATGAATACGATTCCCCCGAGAAGCATTGTCCAGAAACGTCCGATCTTATCGAACAGATAACCGAAGATAATACGTCCAACTCCGTTAAAGATGGAAATCAGACCGACGATCGTAGCGATGCTGCCCATCTGTGCAGCCGTAGCATTACTTGCGCTGATTCCCATGGTTTCCATTGCCATCGGCGTACCCTGGGAAACAACCATCAGACCAGCCGCGGAAAGAAAGACAGCCCAGATAAAGAACAGCCAGAAGGATGATCTTTTGAACATGGTAATCGTATTAATTTCCTCATACGACTGAACGACCTTCTTTTTGCTTGCCTTCTTCGGAGCCGGAGCTGTCCAGCCGATCGGTGGCGGCGAAATAAAGAATGCGGAAATTGCAACCACTGCAGCGATGATGATACCGAAAATCAGGAAAGAAGTTCTCCACGCCGGGCTTCCGTCGGAAGGTGTCAGAGACGTGTAGATCTTTCCGACGATAAATGCACCGATACCGAATCCCATAAGCAGGATACCGGAGATCAGCCCCTGTTTATCCGGAAACCACTTTCCGACAAAGGTCATGACCGCATTATATGCAAAGCCGGATCCCAGACCAGCAAGCACACCAAATCCGAGATAAAGGACGATCAGAGATGTTGCACGGCTTGCAATAAAGAATCCTAAAATAAACAGCACTGCCGAACTGATCAGGATGATCCAGGGTTTTACTTTTTTGGATAAAACACCTCCCAGAAAACCACCGATGCAGAAGCAGAACATAACAACGGTAAAGGTTGTGGAAAGCTGCGCTTTTGTCCATTCCGGATACATTGCAGCAATCGGTGCGGACATAACAGTCCATGCATATACCATACCGGCAAAAAGCATTACGATAACACCGACAATGGCCAAAACCCAACGATTTAATGGCTTTTTCATAGCTCTCTCCCTTGAATAAATGATTGAAACATTTTTCTTATTAATCAACTTATGGATTTTAGCATATCATTGAAAATGTGTCTACCAACAGACTTTAAAAACCTGTTGAATAAAACGGCCTGCAAAGCTCTGCTCTGCTTCAGGCAAAACAGTAGTTCAAATAAATCATAAAACCTGCAAATTTTATACTTGAAATATTGAATCGTTTACTATATACTACATGAGCACGCAAAAATGCATGGCTCGTTGGTCAAGTGGTTAAGACGCCGCCCTCTCAAGGCGGAATCACGAGTTCAATTCTCGTACGAGCTGTTGATAAAAAAGAGATAACTTCGGTTATCTCTTTTTTTATCTGCACTTATCAAAAAGAATCCCATGATCTGTCAAGCATGAATTCATGCGTCGATAATCCAGATTAAATCGTTCTGTACAAAAAAACGGTGGGCAAAACCCACCGTTTTTGAAACTCAAGACTACTTTAATTTCACGACCCCGTTATATAGCACCCGGATCTTGTATTCCGGATACTCGCGGTCGATATGGATATGTCCGCAGTACCATTTATCATAATAGATATTTTCCATGATCA
>CAZOHB010000036.1:0-18123 GCA_964579345.1 uncultured Parasporobacterium sp. | reverse complement strand
CCGCATCCAGCGTATCATCCTGGAAAGATACGAAGAAGAAGCTGCTAAGGAACCATTAGGCACCGAATTCTAAGTACTCATTTCCCCAACCGGAAAGAATAATTACAGCGACAAGGCCACTTGTCGCTATTATTCTGTGAAAAAGGTTCCGTCCGGCGGACGGGCGAATGGGCACATTTATGTGACCAGACGCACGTACATCGGACGGTCTAAAAGACATGGAGCATGTAGGGCGAATAGCCCGGAATGCGGAATGCCTTTTAGCGCTGCGGGAGTGCGAAGCACGGAGCAGCGTGGAACCTGAACATGGAGTACCTGAGCACGAAGTGCGAAGCAATCCGGACTTTCCCACGCATCAGAAAAGTCTTCGACTTTTCTCGCAGAATAGAAAGCATTTATTCTTTCACTCTCCCAAAGGACCCAACTATGATCAATTTTAACGACAAACAAAAAATCCATTTTATCGGAATCGGCGGTATCAGCATGAGCGGTCTTGCACAGATCCTGCTTTCGAGAGGCTTTCCGGTCTCCGGCTCCGATTCCAAACAAAGTGAGCTGACCGATCTGCTCGCTTCCCAGGGAGCGCAGATCTTTATCGGACAGACAGCTGACAATATTCAGGAAGATATCGGACTCGTCGTCTATACAGCCGCAATCTCCGAAGACAATCCGGAGCTGAAGGCAGCACGCGAAGCCGGAATCCCGACGATGGTCCGCGCAGATTTCCTCGGCGCGCTGATGAAGAATTATCAGACGGCGATCTGTGTTTCCGGAACACACGGAAAAACAACAACGACTTCCCTGATCTCCCAGATCCTCGTCGATGCCGAAACAGATCCGACGATCTCCGTCGGCGGCGTTCTGCCACTGATCGGAGGCAATGTACGGATCGGCCACTCCGATCTGTTCCTGACCGAAGCCTGCGAATATACCAACAGCTTCCTTTCGTTCTTCCCGACCATTGAGATCATCCTGAACGTCCAGGCGGACCACATGGATTTCTTCAAGGATCTGGATGATATCCGCAACAGTTTCAAGCGCTACACCGAACTGCTGCCGGAAAACGGAACTCTGATCATCAACGGCGAGATCGATGACCTTTCCTTCTTTACAAAAGATCTGACCTGCAAGGTCCTGACCTTCGGTCTGCACGGAGACTTCGATCTGACCGCGAAAAACATTTCATATAATGATCATGCATGCGCCGAATATGACTTATATCTCAAAGGAGAGAAATCCGCTCACGTCGCATTGCAGCTGCCGGGAGAACATAACGTTTACGACTCCCTTGCAGCGATCGCTGCTGCGCTCGAGATCGGCCTGACACCGGAAGCCGCTGCAGCTTCTGTCGGAAAATTCTCCGGCGTCAACCGCAGATTCCAGCTGAAAGGCGAAGTTGCAGGCGTGACCGTGATCGATGATTACGCGCACCATCCGGATGAGATCCGCGCGACATTGAAAGCCGCTGCAGCGTATCCGCACAAAAAACTCTGGGTCGTTTTCCAGCCTCACACCTATACGCGTACGAAGGCATTCCTGGAGGAATTTGCGGACGCTCTGAGCCTTGCAGATGCCGTCGTTCTTGCAGATATCTATGCGGCGCGTGAGAAAAATACCCTGGGGATCTCCTCTGCCGACATCAAAGAACGGATCGACAAAAAAGGAATCGAATGTCATTATTTCAAAACCTTCGATGAGATCGAAAATTTTTTGTTGGAAAATTGTGTAAACGGAGATTTGTTAATAACTATGGGTGCCGGAGATGTTAATATTATAGGCGAAAAACTCCTTGGAATGTAGTTATCCACTTTATCCACAAAATTTTCCGGAGCTTGAAAAGTGATTGTATTTTATAAAGATCAACAGCAAAAAAGTATTGACATGCCTGTTATAAGCCACTCCTTCGGGGTGGCTTTTTTCGTATTTTTTTTAACCAATTTTTTATCCACATTATCCACACTATCCACATATAAACACTTGGCGGTTATCCGCATTTTGGGGCTATTTGCAAATCCAAAATTGTGTGTTATAGTCCTCATACACCCGAGCTTCCGCAATGATTCCGCGGTGATTTTCGATGCGGAAAACGAGGAGTCAGACGGGGAAATGTAACAGGGAGTTTTGTAATTCATGAGTAAGTTCAGGCTACAACAAGACGTATTCACACAGGCTACACGAATACCGAACTGCTTTATTGAAAAGTACATGCCGAAGGCCGCCGGGGAATTCGTCAAGATATACATATACTTATTGAAATGTGTCGAGGAAAACAGATCCGAACTTTCGATCGCCAGGATCGCAGATGCGCTGGAGGATTCGGAAAAGGATGTGATCCGCGCTCTTAAGTATTGGGAGAAAAAAGGCCTTTTAAAACTTACCTTCGAAGACGGAACTCTGACATCTTTGAGAATGATCTCTTTCGCCGAGATGACGGATGAGACAGAAAAGATCACGGTAAACGTTGCTGCAGCAGAGCCGCAGACAGAAAAAGAAATTGCCGAAGAGATCGCTGCAGAAGAAACGGTCGAAGTAAAGGCTCCGGAAGCAGAGACAGCAGCTGCTGCTCCTTCCGCACCGCCGGTCAAAAAGCAGTATTCGACCAGCCAGATCGAAGCATTCTCACAGAAAGATGAAGTTACCCTGCTGTTATACAGCATCCAGAAGTATATGGGACATGCTCTGACAGGCACAGACCTGAATACGGTGTTCTTCTTCTATGACACTCTGAAACTTCCGGTGGACGTGATAGAGTATCTTTTCGAATATTGTGTATCCAAAGGACACAAGAGCATGCGCTATATAGAGAAGACCGCGATCGGCTGGTCGGAACAGGGGATCAGAACGTTAAAGGCCGCAAAGACCTTGAACAGTATCTATTCCGATCAGTGTTATCCGGTCCTTCGCGCCTTTGGTCTGACCGGAAGAAAGCCCTCACGCGGCGAAGCGGACTTTGTTTCCAAATGGACCCTTTCCTACGGCTTCAGTCTTGAACTGATCCTCGAAGCCTGCAACCGGACGATCAACACGATCCACCAGCCGAGCTTTGAGTATGCGGATTCGATCCTGAAACGCTGGAAAACGGCCGGAATCTCTTCTATGGAAGAAGTTAAGGCTCTCGATGAAAAACGCGAAAATGCCCTTGCAGAGGCTTCCAGATCTGCAGTGAAGAAGAAAGCTGCCCCCGCAGGCAAAGAAAAGGCGGCTTCTTCCAATAAATTCAACAACTTTGACCAGCGCGTCTATGACTATTCAGAACTGGAGGAAAAATTATTCAAGGTATGATAGCTCGGACAGCGTTTGAGATGATCTTAAAAGAATATGACGCAAAGCAGTTAAAAGCAGCCGGCGAATTAAGAGCGCGCAGGGAACGGATCGAAGCAGCTGTTCCCCGGCTGAAGGAGATTGAGAATGAAATCGCTGCTCTTTCGGTTTCCGAAGCAATCGCCCGGATCCGAAACAATGCGCCGGATAGCAGTTATCAGGAAAAACTTTCCGCTCTCAGCAAAGAAAAAGAACAGGCTTTAAAAGAAGCCGGCTTTTGCGAGGCGGATCTTTCTGCTGTTTACGAGTGTGAAAAATGTTCGGACACCGGCTATATCGGCAGCGAACTGTGCAGCTGTTTTAAGGAACGGATCACGGACGTACTCTATGACCAGTCCAACCTGAAGACCGTTCTGAAGGAAGAAAATTTCAGCACCTACTCTTTCCGCTATTATCCGGAAGGTCAGGCAAAAAGCGCGGCACAGGCAGCAGTGGCGACGGCGCAGAATTTTATCCGCAACTTCAAAACTTCGGATGAAAATCTTTTTATCACCGGCGCAACCGGCGTAGGAAAAACCTTCCTTACCAACTGCATTGCAAAAGAATTACTTGACAGAGGCTGCTTTGTCGTTTATCTTTCCGCTATCCGACTCTTTGATATTCTTTCGGATGCGACCTTCGGCACAGGCCGCGGCGGTGCCGGAGAAATGGTTATAAAAAACATATATGACTGTGACCTGCTGATCATTGACGACTTAGGCACAGAGATGGTAAACTCATTTACTACAACCCAGCTTTTTGGTTGTATAAATGAACGTATCGCCGGAAAAAAACATACAATAATCTCTACCAATCTTTCACTGAAGCAGCTGCAGGAAAATTATTCGGAACGGATTTTTTCCCGCATTGCCAATAAATACACTTTTATCAAGTTACTCGGAGACGACATACGCATGAAGAAAAAACTGGAGGACAACTAATTATGCTGCGTGAAGAGATTGCTATTAACACAGTACCGGTGGGGCCTCTCGGCATCATTGCCCTGAAAAGCAGTGAGCAGATGGGACAGAAGATCGACAGCTACATCACCACCTGGAGAAAAAACAGGGAGACGCAACTGAAAAACAATATTGCCTTTGCCGGATATGAGAAGGATTCTTTTCTTATTCACGCCGATACACCGCGGTTTGGCTCCGGTGAAGCGAAAGGCATTATTTACGAAAGCATCCGCGGTAAAGACCTCTTTTTACTGGTCGATGTATGTAACAACAGTTTAGAGTACAGCATGGCAGGCAAGCCGAACCGGATGTCCCCGGATGATCATTTTCAGGATCTGAAGAGAATCATCGCGGCAGCCGGCGGAAAAGCAAGACGGATCACCGTCATTATGCCGTTTTTATACGAAAGCAGACAGCACAAACGGACCGGACGCGAGTCACTTGACTGTGCGCTGGGCCTTACAGAGCTTTATCATATGGGCGTTGATAATTTAATTACATTCGATGCCCACGACCCTCGGGTAATCCAGGCCGCTCCTTTAAACGGTTTTGAGAACATCAAGCCTTCTTATCAGTTCCTTAAGAACCTGTGCAAAGTCGAAAAGGACATCAAATTTGATAAGGATCACCTGATGATGATCAGCCCGGATGAAGGCGCTCTGGATCGCGCGGTATATTTTGCCAGCGTATTAGGGATCAACATGGGACTGTTCTACAAACGCCGTGATTATTCACAGGTTGTAAACGGTTCAAACCCGATCGTCGCCCATGAGTATTTGGGCACTGACCTGAACGGAATGGATGTCATAATTGTCGACGATATGATCTCCTCCGGTGGCAGCATGATCGACACCGCTAAGGATGTCAAGGAACGCGGCGCAAAACGCGTATTCATCTTTGCCACATTCGGTTTGTTTACGAATGGTATGAAAAAGTTCGACGAGGCTGTTGAGCAGGGTCTGATCGACCGTGTCTGCACGACCAACCTGACGTATCAGGATCCGGAGCTTCTGAAGAGGGATTATTTCATTAACGTAGATATGTCGAAATACATTTCCTACATTATTGAAAGCCTGAACCACGATGTCTCCATCAGCGATCTTCTGGATCCGTCCAGCAAGATCAAAACCTTGATTCAGCGGTATAATAATGGTGAGCTTTCCAACGAAGAGATTGACAAGTTGGAGTAGCATTTGTCTGCAGATGGTGGTATAATACGACTGTTGGGTTTGGGCAAAGCCCGACAATCGGTGAATAGCGAAAAAGCTTGCAGTCTTTTTCTGACCGGGAATTTTTCACTTAACGTGTCCTCTTCGGGGAATTAGAGCAAACTGCAGCCGGAAAGTTATTCGCCTCCATCCGAACGATCGATTCAGTAACTGATCGACTCTGTGCATCGGGGTGTCTGTTTCATGATCAGGAGCAGGTATCACGTATAGCCGGATTCCTTCACGCACGGGATCCTCGTTCACCCCGAGATTGTGATTTCACATATAGGATTTTTGATTCCTGATCAGTTTTGAAATTCCTGTGTTGTCGGAGTTAGAATCTCAAATCAGTTTTTTTGAACTTTCAAAATGTTTTGTTCCTGATCAGTCCAAGGCATTCTGGAAAAGTAAAAGATTCTGATTCAAAAGTTCTTGATATAGCCTCGAGCTATACAGGCCTGAAGAAGAAGCAAGCTGGCACAAGCCACGACTTGCTTTTTCTTTGCTATTTTTTATGCGTATTTCGTATAAAACGCCCCGCCGGGTGGCGGGGCTGTAAGATCAGATTTCCAATACTTTGTTTAAGAAGTCCTGTGTACGCGGGTTCTTCGGATTCTTGAACACCTCCTCCGGTGTTCCCTCCTCCATGATGATCCCGCCGTCCATAAAGAGGACGCGGTCCGCCACTTCCATGGCGAATCCCATCTCGTGCGTGACAACGACCATCGTCATACCTTCCGCTGCAAGCTCTTTCATAATAACCAGAACTTCGCCGATCATCTCCGGGTCAAGCGCGGAGGTCGGCTCGTCAAACAGCATGATGTCCGGCTGCATGCAGAGCGCACGCGCGATCGCGACTCTCTGTTTCTGACCGCCGGAAAGCTGATGCGGGAAAACTTCTGCCTTATCTAAAAGGCCGACACGGTCGAGCATTTTTCTCGCCGTCTCCTCTGCTTCCGCCTTCGTCGCTTTCTTAAGATCAACCGGCGCCAGCGTCAGGTTGCGCAGCACGTTCATGTTCGCGAACAGATTGAAGTGCTGGAACACCATACCGACATTCTCGCGCACTTTATTGATGTTGATCTTTTTATCCGCAATATTCTTCCCGTCTACAACGACGGTTCCGGAAGTGATCTCCTCCAGGCCGTTCAGGCAGCGGATAAACGTCGATTTACCGCTTCCGGAAGGTCCGATCACAACGACCACTTCTCCCTCGGTAATATCCACGGAGACGCCCTTTAAAACCTCAAGCGTCTTATAACTTTTATGGAGGTCATCCACATGGATCTTGACGTTATTGGAATTCCCCCACACCTTCTTTTCGATATGGTGAGAGAGAAGATCATTCATCTCGCTAAGCGTAACTTTATCTTGCTTTTCTGCCACGGTTCAGCCTCCTTTCCAGAATCTTTGCAACTCTCTGCAGAATCAGAATTACGATCAGGTACATGACACCGACGATCGCCCAGACCTGGAACGATTTGAAGGTAATACCGATAACGTTCTGCGCCTTGTTTACCAGCTCCGGGAATCCGATAACGGAAAGGATCGAAGTATCTTTCAGCGTGATGATGAACTGGTTTACGATACTCGGGATCATGTTTTTGATCGCCTGCGGAAGGACGACACGAAACATGCCTCGCCAGTATGTCAGTCCCAGGCTTCGCGCCGCTTCCATCTGTCCCGGATCGATCGCCTGGATACCTGCACGGATGATCTCGGCCATATACGCACCGCAGTTCAGAGCGAGGCAGATCGTACCTGCTGCCAGAGAGGTCAGCTTCACGCCGGCTCCGAAAAACTGGTTTAATGCGTACGGGACACCGATATAAACAAACATTGCAAGCACGAGCATCGGCACGCCGCGGATCAGGTTAACATAAATCACGGAAATGACATTGCATGCTTTGTTTTTCACAACACTGAGCAAGCCGAAAATGACTCCGAGGATGGAACCGAAGATCAGGCCCAGCAAAGCCAGGAGAAGGGTCTGCCCCATCGCCTGAACCAGCATCATTCCGTATTTTGTAATTATCTGTACCATAAGATATCTTCCTTTGATTTAGATAAGGGCATCGGAAACTCTCCAATGCCCTTACTGTTTTACATGTTCAAAAAGGTTCGGAGACTAGCCGAGGTATTTAGCGATGATCTCATCGTATTTGCCGTTTGCTTTGATGTTTGCAAGGCCTGCATTGAAGAGATCGATCAGTTCCTGCTTGTCAGCGTTGAAGATTGCGAAGCCGTACTGTGCCGGATCAGTCTCGGTTCCTTCAACAAATTTCATGCTGAGCTCGCCTGCCTGAATGCTGTATTTCAGGATCGGGGTGTCATCGAAGCAAGCGTCCGCCTGTCCGCCCATAACCTGCTGATACATATCCGGAGAAGTTGCAACACGAACAACCGTGAATCCGATTTCTTCGCTCAGGGCTGTAGCGTATTTATCGCTCTCCGTAGCGTTCTTAACAACAACGGTCTTGCCCTTCAGATCTTCGAGGGAAGCAATATCAGAATTAGCTGCAACTGCCATACCCTGTGTTGCATCATAATATCCGTCAGAGAAGATCCAGCCGGAAGCCTTTCTATCTTCTGTAATGGAAGCACCTGCGATCATACCGTCAGCCTGTCCTGCCTGGCACTCAGCGATTGCTGCATCCCAGCCGATGTAATGAAGGTCATAGGTAAATCCCTGATCCTCAGCGATTGCTGCAAGGATGTCCATATCGATACCAACGATGTTGCCATCTGCATCTTCAAACTCAAACGGGCTGAAGCCTTTGTCTGTTGCAATGGTGAAGTGCTTTCCAGCCGGAGCTTCGCTTCCGCTGCCTGCCGGAGCTGCGCCGCTGCCTGCCGGAGCCGGAGTATTTCCGCCGCCGCATGCTGCCAGCACGCCTACTGCAAACACTGCAACAAGAACGAGTGCTAAAATTTTCTTAATATTTTTCATTTCATTTCCTCCTTCTTTCAACTATGGTTTCCCTTTTTTTTTCATAGTATAAAGATTTTAAGATTATACTAAAATCGGCTTTTTCTGTCTACAATCTTTGCCAAACAGTCAAAACCGATTTTACAAATACGCAAAATGTGAAATTGTTTTTTCAGGGCAGAACTACGATTTACAGGTCAATATCCAGCTCGACCGGACAGTGGTCAGAGCCGAAAATTTCCGTGTGGATTTTGGCGTCCTGCAGCTTATCCGCCAATGAGCCGGAGCAGATAAAATAGTCGATACGCCATCCGGCATTCTTCTCGCGCGCCTTGAAGCGGTAGCTCCACCAGGAATAGATCTGCTCCATGTCCGGATAAAAATAGCGGAAGGTGTCGATAAAGCCTGCGTCCAGAACAGCACTCATCTTTGCCCGCTCCTCATCCGTAAAGCCCGCGTTCATACGGTTCGTCTTCGGATTTTTCAGATCGATCTCTTTGTGTGCCACATTCAGGTCGCCGCAGTAGATGACCGGCTTTTTCTTTTCCAGCTCCCGGACATAATTCAGGAAATCATCTTCCCACTTCATCCGGTATTCCAGGCGCTTCAGCCCGTCCTGCGAATTCGGCACATATACCGTGATCATAAAAAACTCCGGATATTCCAGAGTGATCACACGGCCCTCATGGTCATGCTCTTCGATCCCCAGTCCGTATGTCACGTTCAGCGGCTCGCGTTTCGTAAAGATCGCGGTGCCGGAATACCCCTTCTTTTCCGCATAATTCCAATATTGATAATATCCGGGCAGATCCAACACCAGCTGTCCTTCCTGCATCTTCGTCTCCTGCAGGCAGAAAATATCCGCGTCGATCTCATTGAAAAAATCCATAAATCCTTTGCCGTGGCACGCCCGGATTCCGTTCACATTCCAGGAAATTAATTTCATATATCTTACATCCTCCAATCCTCCGTGACGGAGATTGGATTTCTCCTTTCTATTCTGTCTATTCCGGCAGACCTCTGCACCCGCTAGTTTAGCACACCGCCTCCCGAAATGCACGGAAAGGACGACGTTTCTTCGCACAGGCTGGCTCTGCACGAAAAGTCGATTCATGACTGTTGCGAGAGGGTCACGAGTCGGCTTTTCATGTTTATTCAAAAACTTAAGTTTCTTTAAAGTTCATTTAGGGTTCGGTTTTTATACTTCGTGCATAGAAGGCAATCAATGGGATGCAGCAGCAATAGCAACCGCAACCGAATCAGACACAAAACAGCGTTTCGAGGGAATTGTAAATCGCTAAAGAAAAATGGTTGATCGAAAGCGGGATTCAAACATCGAAAAGACTACAGCAAGGCGTTCACCCCTAAAGTCAAAGAGAAAAGCGAACCAACCAGCTTAAAAAAGGAGGCACCGGAAATGGCATATCAGGCAGTTTTCAAAAGATATGAAAAAAAGTTCATGCTGACCAGAGAACAGAAAGCAGCACTCCTGAAAGTGATGGAGGGGCACATGAAATTAGATGAATACGGCCGCTCCACAATACGGAATATCTATTTTGATACCGACGACTACCGGCTGATCCGCAGATCGATTGAGAAACCGAACTATAAAGAAAAGCTCCGGATCCGCAGCTACAAAAAGGCCACACCGGAAAGCGAGACGTTCGTGGAGATCAAGAAAAAATTCGACAAGATCGTTTACAAGCGCCGCATCTCTCTTCCGGAGCAGGAGGCGATGGGATGGATCGCGGGAGAAGGCAGCTGCAGCAAGTCCACACAGATCACCAACGAGATTCAGTATTTTCTGGATTACTACAAAGGACTGAAGCCCGCCGTATTTCTCTCCTATGAACGCGAAGCTTACTACTGTGAAGAACGAAAAGATTTCCGCGTAACCTTCGACGATAACATCCTCGCCCGGACCGAAAACATCTCTTTGCAGGAGGATGCATACGGCACACCGCTTCTTCCGGAAGGCAGGGTATTGATGGAACTGAAATGTTCCGGCGGCTACCCGATGTGGATGGTGAAATTCCTCTCGGAGAATAAGATCTACAAGACCTCGTTTTCCAAATACGGAACCGCTTACGCAAATATGATCCACCCGGCACTGCGCAAAAAGGAAACCGTACAGGTTCCGGCATTTGAACCGGTATACCCGAACTTCTCAGGAGTTCCGGCATATACAGCACAGGCAGCACTGAGGCATGCGTAAACAACATGGAGAAGCAGCCGGCAGATCATAACTCAGAAAAACAGGCGAAATAACAAACAGCCCTGACGGCATAATAAAAAGGAGGCACATTATGACCAGCACACTTTTCAACAGTATTTTTGATACCGCATCATCCGTGATCACCGTACCGAACTTCCTGCTCTGCATGGGAATCTCGCTCGCAGCAGGAATCATTCTGGCACTCGGCTACATCTTCCGATCCAGATACACCAAAAGCTTTGTGATCACGCTGGCACTTTTACCGGTCGTTGTCTGTGTTGTGATCATGATGGTCAACGGCAATATCGGAGCCGGCGTTGCCGTGGCAGGCGCCTTCAGCCTCGTCCGCTTCCGTTCCGCTCCGGGAACTGCGAAGGACATCACGATGCTCTTCCTTGCAATGGGAGCCGGCCTGCTTACCGGAATGGGCTACCTCGCATATGCAGTACTCTTCGCCGTTGTCATGTGCATCCTGACGATCGTCTGCAACGCGATCGGACTCGGCGGCAGCGGCACCGGAAAATTCAAAACACTGAAGATCTCGATCCCGGAAGATCTCGACTACTCCGGCATGTTTGATGATCTGTTCGAACAGTACACAACCCAGCACGAGCTGGTCAAAGTAAAAACTGCAGACATGGGCAGCATGTTCCGACTGACCTACAACATGAAGCTGAAAGACCTTACAAGAGAAAAAGAATTCATCGATCAGCTTCGCTGCAGAAACGGCAACCTTGAGATCGCCGTCAGCAACCAGGAAGTCGGCTCCGGACTGTGATGATAATAAAGCAGTATCACAGGATCAACAGCCACATAGTGGAGAATCCTGAATCACACAATCAACAACAGCATGGAGAATACAGGAGGTACAAATGTTTAAAAAGAAAAATCTGATCTTTACGATCATTACGCTTCTGCTCCTTGTGTTTACAGGCTATGTGCTGGCAGATACATTTCTGATCACACGGGTCTACTCTTCCGTGGAATACGAGACCAGTCTCGAAACCACAAGCAGCAGTTCAAGCGCAAACGCTGCGGAAAACTCCGACAGTGAGGAAGATGAGTCCGATCAAACGGACAGCACAGTCTCCTTTGCACAGAATGCAGCAGAGGATGGAACACAGTCAAAAGAAGCAATACAAACCATTTCAACCGCAAACACTTATCAGGACGAAAACATGACGATCACCCTGACCGAATACACCGCGTACGATACGACTTATTATGTGGCGGATGTGCAGCTCAGTGACGCGTCCTATCTGCAGACAGCTCTTGCCCAGAGCGCCTATGGCAGAAATGTCTCCCAGACAACGTCCGATATCTCGGACAGTGTCGGAGCGATCCTGGCAATCAATGGAGACAACTACGGATCCCAACGCAGCGGCTATGTCCTCCGTAACGGAACGCTCTACCGGAACCAGGCAGAAAGAGGACAGGAAGATCTCGTGATCTATGAAGACGGCTCCTTTGAGGTCATCAATGAGAGCGAAGTGAGCGCAGAAGAACTGCTCGAAAACGGCGCCGTACAGATCCTCTCGTTCGGACCGGCATTGATTGAGAACGGCTCCATCGCAGTCACAGAAAGCGATGAAGTCGGAAGAGCGAAAGCCAGCAACCCGCGGACGGCGATCGGCATCATCGATAACCTGCATTATGTCTTTGTCGTATCAGACGGCCGGACAGATGAAAGCGAAGGATTGTCGCTGTATCAGCTCGCAGAGGTCATGGAGGAACTCGGTGTTGAGACCGCATACAACCTGGACGGCGGCGGATCGTCAACCCTGTATTTTAACGGTCAGGTGATCAACAACCCGACCACCAACGGCAATAGTACAAAAGAAAGGAAGGTGAGCGACATTGTATACATCGGATATTAACAAAGTGCAGAAAAACGCCGTAAGAACGGCCCTGCTCTATCTTGCAGCCACAATACTGTGTGCAGTATTTGGAGCAGTATATGAGGTGTTCAGTCACGAAGTGTATTCCTATTATATGATCTACGCATTCCTCTTTCCGCTGATCGGAGGTGCCCTTCCTTTCTTTTTACTGAATTACGCAGTACTGCAGTATTCAAAATCGAAGGCAGGAGCGGCACAGACGCAGCGGCCCGGGAACGGCAGATTGCAGGACCAGGCAGACCAGATACACGGACAGAAAGAATCTTCGATCAGAAGAAAACTGACCGTCTTTTATCCGGGAACCGTTTCCAGATGTCTGTATCATGGAGGAATCCTTGCTCTGACACTCGGAAGCATCCTCACCGGAATTCTGGAGATTTACGGAACAACCAATCCGCTGACCGCCGTCTACTGGCTCGCGGGCGCAGGCCTCCTGATCACAGGAATTGCCGGATACTTTCTTTCCATGGGTGTCGCGATGCGCAGGAAAACGGTCTATGAAACACAGCAGGAAGCGCTGAAGTAAAGATAAGACGGCTGAATAATAACGTGGCCACAATCACATGAAAAGCCTGCAAGTCAGCCGAAGCACACGAAAAGGCCCGCAGTTCGGATTCACCGAAGCCTGCGGGCTTTTTATATGTCCAACGAATCGGACTCTCCCCTCCCCTGTGTAAAGCTGCACAGGATCAAAGGATATTCTCGAATTTTTCCAGAAGCATCTGGCGTGTGAGGGATTTCTTCTCCTCACCGCTGACATCATAAACGATCGTTCCTTCGTTCATCATGATCAGACGGTTGCCGTGGTTGATTGCATCCTGCATGTTGTGCGTGATCATCAGCGTGGTCAGATTGTTGTTGGCTACGATCTGATCCGAGATCTCCAGCACTTTTTTCGCAGTTGCCGGATCGAGCGCTGCGGTGTGCTCATCCAGAAGCAGAAGCTTCGGTTTCTGAAGAGCCGCCATCAGAAGCGTCAGAGCCTGGCGCTGTCCGCCGGAAAGCAGACCGACCTTTGTCGTCATACGATCTTCCAGACCGAGACCTAAGATCGCCAGTTTCTCGCGGAATTCCGCCTTTTCTTCTTTCGTCACGCCCCACTTCAGCGTACGGCGCTGTCCGCGGCGTTTTGCAAGCGCGAGGTTTTCCTCGATCTGCATGCTTGCTGCCGTTCCCATCATCGGGTCCTGGAATACACGGCCGATATACGGCGCTCTCTTGTGTTCCGGAAGACCGGTAATATTTTCACCATCTAAGATAACTGCTCCGTCATCGATCGGCCAAAGACCTGCGATCGCGTTCAGGATCGTGGATTTACCCGCGCCGTTTCCGCCGATCACGGTAACAAATTCGCCCGGTTTGATATGGAGATTCACATCGATCAGCGCCTTGCGCTCATTGATCGTACCCGGGTTGAAGGTTTTGGAAACATGCTCTACGTATAACATTACCGCGCCTCCTTTCCGCTCTTCAAGCTGTTCTTAATTGCATCCATATACGGTTGGCTGCGCTTGCCTGCCCAGCTGTAGGAATTTCCTGCCTTGTTCTTGAAATACGGAACCGCCAGGAAGATCGTAACGATCAATGCCGTAAAGAGCTTGAGGTCGTTCGGATCGAGTTTCAGCCAGAGGACGATGATCATGACCAGATAGTAGATGATTCCGCCGAGCACAACGAATACCATGCGTACCCAGAACGGGCAGCCTTTCTTGAAGATCGCGTCGCAGAGGATCTCGCCGATGATGATCGCTGCCAGACCGATAACGATCGCGCCGCGGCCCATGTTGACATCGGAGAATCCCTGATACTGTGCCATCAGGCCGCCGGCGAAAGCAACCACGCCGTTCGAGATTGCAAGACCGATGATCTTCATGTTCGAAATATTGATGCCGAGAGCGGTGCTCATCGCGCCGTTGTTACCGGTTGCACGAAGTGCAGAGCCCTGCTCGGTACCGAAATACCAGTAAAGGAGCGCAATGATGATCGCCGCGAAGATCACTCCTTCGAGGATCGCGATCGGGATATTACGCATGCTGATCACGAGCTTATACATTGCCGGGTTGATTGACTGGTTCGCTGCCATACCCATGATCCTTAGGTTTATGGAGTATAGGGCGAACTGGGTCAGGATTCCGGCAAGGATCGCCGGGATGCCGAGTTTTGCATGCAGCAGACCGGTAACGACGCCTGCGATGACTCCGGCAAGAAGCGCGCAGATCGTTGACAGCCAGGTCGGTACACCGGCCAGAGAAAGCATAACGGCTACCGCGCCACCGGTTGCAAAACTTCCGTCAACGGAAAGGTCGGCGATATCGAGCACACGGAATGTGATAAAAACGCCGAGGGCCATAATGCCCCAAATGAGCCCCTGGGAAACACCTCCCGGGACTCGTCCGATTAAATTTCCAAAGCTTAAACCTGCAAGTAACATATTCATATTCGTAGTTCCTTTGCTGTGGCAGAAACTTCTTTTCTGAACTCTGCCGCAATTTTATTTTTCGAAACGCAGCACAACCGGTTTTTGTTTGCGGGGCTGCTGCATTTGTTTTGCTGTATTTACAGCACAGCTCCGCCGGCCCTTTTCAAGCCGGCGAACTGCTCTATTTTAATATTATTCTGCTACATATGCAACATAGTCTTCCGGAATGGTCAGTCCATAAAGCTCTGCATTTGCAGTATTTACTTTCTTCGTTACGTTCGGGAAGTACTCAATCGGCATCGTGCTGATGTCAGCTTCGCCCTTTAAGATCTTCGCTGCCATCTGTCCGGTGATCTTGCCTAATTCATAGTAATCGATCGTCAGAGTAACAACGCCGCATCCTGCCAGGATTCCTTCTTCACCGGCAACGATCGGAGTCTTTTTCTCCTTTGCAACTGCGTCAATCGCGTCGGTGCAGCTTGCTGCGGTGTTATCGGTCGGGATGTACATTATATCGTTCTCATCGCATGCCTGCTGGGTTACCAGAGAGACATCGTTGGAGTCTGCGAAGGTATATCTGTTTACAGTATATCCAAGCTCGCCCAGATATTTTTCCATCTCATCTGCCTGATATACGGAGTTTGCTTCGCTGGAGCAGTACATGATACCAACTGTTTTGGCATCCGGGAAGATTTCCTTCACCATTGCTGCCTGCTGATCAAGCGGTGCAAGGTCGGATGTTCCGGAGATGTTGCCGCCGACGGTTCCGTCAAAGTTTTCAAGGTTCAGTGCTGCGCCGTATGTGGAGATGGATGTTCCGAGGATCGGAATATCTGCTGTTGCAGCAGCTGCTGCCTGCAGTGCCGGGGTTGCGTTTGCCATGATCAGGTCAACGCCGTCTGATACGAATCCGTTGCAGATCGTTGCGCAGGTTGCGCTGTCGCCGGATGCGTTCTGCTCGTCAAACTCTACTGCTGCTTCGCCGAGATCTGCTACCAGAGCATCTCTGAAGCCCTGAGTTGCAGCATCAAGTGCCGGGTGCTGTACAAGCTGGCAGATACCAACTGTAAAGGTTTCGCCTGTTGCTGCGTCTCCGCCTGCCGGTGCTGCGCCGCTGCCTGCCGGAGCTGTGCCGCCGCCATTTCCGCCACATGCTGCAAGAGCACCAATGCAAAGCGCAAGCGCCGCGATAAGTGCTAAAACTTTCATTGCTTTCTTCTTCATGATTTTCCCTCCTGTTATTTTATGTGTCGGCCGATGCCGTTCTTTTTCGGCCGACACATTAAATCATTTATGTCAAACGCGTTTGGCGTTTGATAGCTTTATCTTGTGCTCCCGTCCTGCTCTTCGCACGTCATGTACGCAGAGCTGCGCCACAGAGCCTTTTCCTGTTTTTAGGCTCGGATTACTTCATTTCGCTCTTGATCAGATCCACAGAGCCTAAAAAAACAAGCAGCACGTTGTTCGTGCTGCTTTAAAGTCGTTTTATATCGGCAAAGTTACGCATGGCACAAACAACGATCCCCTCTCGGGCCGCTAAAAGTAAACCAATATGCGTAATAGTAAGAATTTTTATGCAACATCTCTGCCTCCATTGTTTGACAGTTTAAAACATTGAAGTGCAAAAGTCAACGATAATTCTATTATTAATACATTTTTCATTTTAATAGAATTAATATTGTTTTTTTATCAAAAGGCTTGGGCGTTCGATTGAAAGGAGTGTCGCAGTTTCCCCGCGAATTCGCGGTCTGCCATTTCGCGTGGTTTGACTTCCACGCCAAATCGAGGTCTGTCAATTCGCGGGGGCATTTTGTCATCGCGAATTCAAGGTCCTCCGTTTCGCGGGGTTTACGCTCCACGCCAAATCGAGGTCCGTCAATTCGCGAGGTCGTTTTGTCATCGCAAATTCGCGCTGTCCTTTTTCGCGGGATTGCGCTTTCTTAAAAAGGCCTGTAAACAGCCTGTTTTTCCACGCATATGAGCACTTTTCAATTTCGCGATGAACTTTCATTCCACGCGAATTCGAGGTCCTCCGTTTCGCGTGGTCTGGCTTCCACGCCAAATCGAGGTCCGTCGTTTCGCGGGGTCGTTTTATCATCGCGAATTCGCACTGTCCTTTTTCGCGGGATTGCGCTTTCTTAAAATGTCCTGTAAACAGGCTGTTTTTCCACGCATATGAGCACTTTTCAATTTCACGATGAACTTTCGTTCCACGCGAATTCAAGGTCCGCCGTTTCGCGTGGTCTGGCTTCCACGCCAAATCGAGGTCTGCCGTTTCGCGGGGTTGTTTTGTCATCGCGAATTCGCACTGTCTCATTTCGCGGGGTCGGGCGAACACGCGATTGCGGTGGCGCGCTTTCTCACACAAAGATATCTGTTTTTCCACTACTGCAGATAATACTCAATTAAGATATCCACCCAGAGCGGGTCAAGGGGGTCGTCCAATGTTTCCGTTGTAATGATAAGGTTTTTCCAGGGAATGATTCCCGCTTTTCGCAACGCTTCTTCCCTGTTCGGCAAGCGACGTATATACTTCTTATCATCCCGTCTTCCTTGATGTTCCCAATAAATGACCTTCAAGGTTCTCGGATTCAGACACGTGAAATCCGGATGATAAGCCACCCCGTCAATCATGTGCTCTTCCTCATATCGAAAGGGCACCGCATATTTTATATAATGATCAACGATCATAGATTCCGATTTACTTCGAACCATTAGGTTTGGAACTGAGGATTGAAAAATCAGATCTTCCGGATATTCCCGGCTTCTGATATATTCTGCAGTCATCCATTGCTTCACATATTCAGATTTGCTTCTCAATTCCGATTGAATCAACTTTGCCGCTCCCGGATGTCTCTTCAGGTATAAATCTGCGGCATTGTCTTCCTGGAGCGTTTTTAAATAAAGATCCACTGCTCGTTTTTCTCGCAGCGCATCTTTCAATCGGGCCTCTGCGTATTCTTTCAAAGCCAGACCTTTTGCTATTTCAATTTGATTTCCCGGGATGTAGATTTCTTTTCGCTTTTCTTTGGGCTTTACCGATTCTGTCCGATTATAATAATCATAGTCATCGGATTTTCGCTTTCGCGAAATGAGATGCCCTCTTGGGGCATCGTCGATCATTTGCTGGAATCGCTCAATCTCTTTTTCAAGTTGAACGCTTCGCTTTCTTAAGAAAGTGACATGCTCCCACCA
>CAZOHB010000035.1:0-18240 GCA_964579345.1 uncultured Parasporobacterium sp. | reverse complement strand
GTAAACGTGCGCCAAGGAGATCATAGCCTATGGCTCAGAATGATAAAAAAATATATGTATATGAACAATGGAGTTCTGATCAGCCAAGGCTGCTTGGAACTTTATTTGTCGAGTTTCTAAGAAATAAAGAGGCTGTCTCTTTTGCGTATGATCCGAATTGGCTCAAAAATAACAAGGGAGTTATTGCGCTTGATCCTGATCTGTTTTTTTACGAAGGCAGACAATATGCACCACTAAACAAAAATATGTTTGGCGTTTTTGCTGACTCCTGTCCGGACCGATGGGGCAGAATGCTCATGAGGAGAAGAGAGGCAGAAATAGCAAAGAGGGAAAAGCGAAAGCCAAGAGAACTAACTGAAACAGATTTACTTTTGGGCGTTGATGATGAATCAAGGATGGGAGCCTTAAGGTTTTCTCTGGATGAAGGAGGCTCATTTCTTTCTTCGGATCCGGAATTTGCAACACCCCCTTGGGCTACTTTAAGGGAGCTGGAGCATGCAGCATTATCGTTGGAGGATAAAAATCCAAAGCAGGCAGAAAAATGGTTAAAGCAGCTTTTAGCACCGGGCTCTTCTTTGGGAGGAGCCCGGCCAAAAGCCTCTGTTTTGGATCCCGGTGGCGAGCTTTGGATTGCAAAATTCCCTTCCAGAAACGATGAAACAGATATCGGCGCTTGGGAAATGGTGGCTCATGAGCTGGCCGTGCTATGTCATATTCATGTACCTGAGGCGAAACTCTTAAAACTGTCAGAGTATGGAACAACGTATTTGACAAAACGCTTTGACAGGGACGGCGTCCATCGCATCCATTTTGCATCAGCCATGACGCTTTTAGGAAGGATCGATTCTGAGGAGCCGGGAAGCTATCTGGATTTAGCTGCATTTATTAAAGCGAATGGATCAAATCCGAAGTCGGATCTGGAGGAACTTTGGAAAAGGGTTGTTTTTAATATATTGATTTCAAATACAGACGATCATTTAAGAAACCACGGTTTCCTGTTATCGGAGCAAGGGTGGAAACTGTCACCGGCATACGATATGAATCCTGTTCCGTATGGGCAACATCTTTCTCTATGTATAGACGAAAAGGATAGTCAGATGTTATTGGAATCGGCACTGGAGACTGCATCATACTATGGGCTGACGAAAAAACAGGCAGAAACCATGATTTCCGAAATGGCAGATACGATAAAACGCAGATGGAAATATCTGGCAAAGAAAAACGGACTCTCAAGAAGAGATGTCGAATATATGCAGCCGGCATTTAATGCAGCAGAATAATCAGGATAGAATACGAAATTCACGAAGGCGAAATTAGCGGACTGCTTCCGGATGCTCCTTGTAATAGGTCTTGCCATACGTTTCCATCAGAGGCAGGTAAACGCTCATAAAATTAATGCCCAGCGTGATCGGGAAGGGAATGTAGCTTCCGCCCGGAGCCAGCAGATCAATGGCTCTCCGGATCTCCGCTTCCCATTCTTCATCTGTCGCGTCTTCCCGGTCTAAAACTCCTTGAGAATCCATTCCGCCGATAAAGCACAGTCTGTCCTGGTATTTATCTTTGATCGCCCGGACGTTTTTATTCGTCGGCCACTGCCAGGTGTTAACGGCATCCATCCCCATTTCCACAAAATCATCAACGAAGGGTTCGATGTATCCGCAGGAGTGGTGCTCGTAAAGCATACCCAGGTCATGGCATGCCTCTACAATCCGCGATAAAGGCTTCTTAAAAATCTTCCGCCATGTTTCCAGAGACATAAAGGTCCGGTCGTTTGCTCCGTAGTCATCGTGCATGTTAAAGATCTCGCCATGATAATATTTTTTGCATTTCTCCATAAAGCGGATTTTATGATCAGCCACAGCATTTACAAAATCGATGACGGCATCTTCGTCCGTAATCAGACTGCAGAGAGCTTCCTGCATTCCGATGCAAGCATGAAGGCGTTCAAACATGCCATTGATATTCATGCAGTAGTTCACCTTGTTTTCTTCATCGCAATGCTCCAGCGCACGGGTTGAATAGAATTCCCAGTCATAACTGTCCAGGTCCGGTATTGTGATCTGGTTTTTCCAGTCTGTAATATCATCGCATAACACTTTCCCGGGAGTTGTCATCGGCGCGCAGACATCCTCCACATAGGTCCAGTGAACCCCGAATCCATCATATCCCGATTCCATCTCATCATATCGTTCAATGAAGATCATCGGCACCATATAGTTGCAGTCCATGAATTGGTTTGGAAGATACTCCGGGGTCTGCGCACGCATGGCTTTCAGATAGTTTTCTTTTGGTGTCAGCATATAAAATCCTTTCTTGACAGGTGTCCTATCTTGCATTTGCTTTGACTATGGCATGTGAACTATACACGAAGTATAGCTTTCAAAAGCTCTTCTTACATTGTGACGGATCAGCAATTTTCTTTCCGAAATATCTCCCGAAAAATATTACAGCACAAAGTATCAGACAAAAAGGGACAGAATGTCGGATGGGATTGTTGCAAAATATATTTTGTGACGAAGACAGTATAGCGACAGTCCGTATTGCTTAGACAAGATAGGAAAAAAGCAGTTTGTAGGAAATAATGAAAAAAAATAGAGCACTCTGCGGCTTTTTTAGCATTTCCGCACGAATATAATATATTTGAAACAAAATATTATTCGGAGGAATGACTCATGAATCGTCACGTTGATATTGCTGTTGTAGCTGCTGGTCCAGCCGGCCTTTGCGCAGCAGCTACGGCATTGGAAGAAGGCCGGTCAGTTGCAATATTCGAAAAAAATAATGTTCCTGGCGGAACTGCCAATATGGGGATGGGGCCCTTTGCTGTTGGAAGTAAAGTTCAGCAGCGCATGATGGATCCGCTTACAAAAGAACAGGCTTTTGAGAAGTTTATGGCATATAACCATTGGAAAGTGGACGCCAGAATTGTCAGAGATTATTTTTGGAGAAGTGCTGATACCATTGACTGGCTCATGAGCATGGGAGTTGAGTTCGTCGGCGCCATGAAGAACTTCCCGGAGTCACATCAGACATGGCATATTGTAAAACCATTGGAAGGACAGGTAGGACCAAGGTGTGCAGGAGCAATGAACAGAAAACTCTATGAGCATTGTATTGAGCTTGGGGGAGACTTTTATTTTAATACCCCGGTCAAAGAAATCATCATGAATGATGGATGCGCAAAAGGAGTGCTTGCGGTTTCGGAACAGGGCGATGATATTATCATTGAGTCAGATGCTGTCATCATTGCAACAGGAGGGTTTGGAACTAATCCGGAGATGGTTAAGGAACATACCGGATATGACCTTGGCAAAAATATGATTGACTTTATGGTGCCTGGGATTGTTGGAGATGGCATACGTATGGCTTGGAAAGCAGGTGCTGCAAAAGGCAGAATGATGATGGAAAAAATCAGCGGGAATTCGATCCCTGGCGCTTCAGTTGGACAGCTTCCGCAATTTCAGTGTTTTGTTCAGGCAAGCCCAATCTGTATCAACTATGCCGGCGATAGAGTTGCAAATGAATTTACTATGCAGAATCCCTCTGTTTCCGCAAATATAGCAGATATTCAGCCAGATAAAAACATTTACCGTATCATGGATACAGGTATTCTAAAACATTTAAGACGAGATGGGATGGAGTTTCCTTCTGAGGTGAATCGATTTATCGATCCGACTGAGAATTTTGAAGAAGCATGGGAGGATGCTGAAAAACAATACCCGGGGTGTGCTTTTAATTCAGACTCCCTCGAGGAGATTGCAGAAAAAATGAAAGTACCGGTTGAGAATTTTATTGAAACGGTTGAGCGGTATAATGACTTCTGCGAAATGAATTATGATGATGATTTTTGCAAGCCCAGAGATTTTCTGCGCCCGATCAGAGGAAAGCGTTTTTATGCATACCGATTAACCTGTGGAGCATATGGTAGTTTAGGCGGAATAAAAATTAACCATCGTTATGAGGTGCTCAGAGAAGATGGAGATCACCTGAGGCGATGTACTTTGGCATCTGACTCAGATGAATATCCGAAAATGAGACAGCGCCGCTGTTGATTGCCTTCCTGAGATCGGCGTTTGATTGAAACGAAAAGCGCTTTGCGAGAAGACCTGCCTTAGCAAGCGCGCCGTCCAGTTCCGCACCGGTCGATGCGGGGGTGATCAGTGTCAGAGCAGTCGCAGTTTTCTGTTCGGCAATTGCAAGCGGGACCGCTTTTGGAAAGCCCGCTGTTGTAAAACCGGAACTGCCGATGGTCATTTTTGGCTTCACCAGCTTTGCGGCTTCTTCCGCGGTCATGATTTTCTGATGAAGTGAAAGATTTTTGATCCGCTCTTTTTCCATTTTCCAGCCTCCTGCAAACATCGTGTATTCTATAAAAAGTTTAGCGAAAAGCCCGGAAAAAACATCACACGGAAGTGCTGAAAAATGAGAAGCCTTTTTCGTCAGGAAGTAGGAAGTCTATTCTTCTGCACAATCAGTAGGAAGAGCGACGGAATAATTTAAGCGTTCTGACCATTTTTGCGCCGGATCCCGGATGATAAAATTCTGACAGAAAGCAGACAACGAATCAGGCCTGTCTGCACGAAGATAATAATAAATTTAAGATAACATGATACAGGAGGAATTTATCATGGCAAAAGTTGTGGCATTTTCTGCCGGAAGAAGAAACAGCAATACAGAGATCTATATAAAAACAGCCCTGATGGAGATTGAGAAGATGGGTATTGAAGTGGAATTGATCCGGCTTCATGACTGCGATCTGCGTCCATGTAAAGCATGTCCGCGCGGAGCGTGCTTTGTAAAGGGACCGGAAGCCTGCATTCATAAAGATGACGGTGCATGGCTTTGGAGAAAATTTATGGAAAGTGATGGTTATATCCTGGGAGCTCCTGTCTGGTCGCTTTCTCCCTGCGGCGTGGTAACAGATTTCAGAGACCGTCTGTTTGGCCCGAAGATGGATGTTGCAGGATGGGAGCTGCACGGCGGCATGCCGGAGTGGGCAAAAGAATATGGAAAGAAATACCGTCCCGGCGCGCTGATCAGTGTAGGCGGCGCTTTATCCAAGCACTGGACCAGCCTTGGTATGGCAACCTTATTTACGACAACGTTTTCTGCACAGACGAATGTTATTGACACGTTAGACGTTTATCAGGTGGCGGATCCCGGCGAAGCACTGATGCGTGAAGATTACTTGTTGAAGGCGAAATATCTGGGTCAGAACCTAGGTCATGCAATACTAAATCCGCAGAAAGATTGGGAAAAGAAATATCTCGGAAATGACGGCGGGGAAAATGCCTGCCCGGGATGCCATCAAAATCTGATGATCGCAAATCCGGGAAGAGACTATGTGGAATGTGCGATCTGTGGACGTAAAGGATATATCTCGCTTGATGAAGAAGGCAAGATCCGCTACACTTGGCCGGAGGATAATCAGGACCGACTGACGATGATGGGGAAATTTGACCACATGCGAGAGATCGCTTACCATACACAGGCAATCTACAATCCGAAGAAGGACTCCATTCAGGAAGAGCTTGAGCGCTATAAAGCATATGATGCCTGCGTGGTGAAGCCGGAGAAAAAAGAGTGCTGAGAGAAATCGGGTCAGGGTATCGGGAACAGCGAACGCATATATAATAGCTGATTCAAAATGGTACTCACATGCGATTGACTGCATTGAAGCGTCTAACAAAAATGACCTCTTGCGTCTAACAGTTGTCTAACAGTTTTGCTGCTGTTTTACTTTTTATCCTGTTTTACTATGTGTTAAACTGCCACTTTTTTGTTCATGGTGAATAAACGAAAAACAGAAAAATTGTTTAAAACTCACAATAAAATACGCTATAAACTGATACAAACATATGTTCTGGCCGCGGAAAATCCGCGTGTCACTGGTTCGATTCCGGTCCTGGGCACTTTTTATGCCCAAAAGTTCTGTGTTTCACAGAACTTTTTTTTATGTTCGATTGCTTCGCTACTAAACTCGTACTTCGTACTCGTTAAGGGCGAAGCATGCGTCGCACTAAGCTTCGAACGTCGCAAAGCTCGTTCTCAGCAAGTGCTCATCGCAATCCGGTCCTGGCACTTTTTATGCCTTCCGTAAACCCTTATGTACCAAGGGCTTGCGGATTTTTTTAGCGAAAGGAGCCAAGCGGTTGCTGTGCTTGCACAAGCAACCATTGGCGGAAACGTAAATCGAGCGTAGCGAGATTGCTTTTGAAAAAAGGGCGTCTACCACTTGAGCGGCCCAGTGTCTACCATTTGTCTACCACTTTTCAGCATTCTGCGGACCTCAGCGGAATGCAAGTACTATGGACAATGAATAATGTCATGTGGAATGTAGGTATTATTATAGAGAAACAAATGGATAGTCAGCAGGAGTTAGTGTAAAATAAAACGGAATCAAAAACAGGAGGAAACAATCATGAGCAATGTTTTAGATGTGATTAAAGCAAGAACCAGTGTCCGTTGTTTTGAAGACGTACCGGTGAAGGAAGAGGATGTCAGGAAAATAGCAGAAGCTGCAATCTGGGCACCGAATGCGATGAATTCCCAGGGATGGCATTTCAGCATTGTAACAAACAGGGAACTGATCGATGAGATGAGTGAAGCAACGAAAGCCGGAATGAAGAATGCTCCGGTACCGTTCCTGCAGGAGCGTGGGAATGATCCGGAGTTCCATGCGTTTTTCCATGCGCCGCTGGCAGTTGTCATCACCCGCAAGGATGATAAATTCACTTTCTTCGATTGTGGCTGTGCTGCACAGAATATCTGCCTGGCAGCAAAAGAGCTGGGCTATGATTCCTGCATTACAGCTTCCACGGAATTTATGTTTGCAGGAGATCCTGCTTTGAAAGCGAAACTTCAGATTCCGGAGGACTATCTGTTTGCATGTGCAATTCCAATCGGAGTTAAGAAGGATGCACCGGATGACCATGTCAGAGACAGAAAAGAAGATGTCATCAGCTGGCTGTAACGCTTAAGCACAGAGAGAATCAGATCATTCTCAAAAGGGAGCAAGCATTTTTTGCCTGCTCCCTTTTTTCACCGAAAAGATCCACCATATACTTTACTGATTTTATGTATCTCCAAAATCAAAAAGAAGTAATGATGTGGATGCAATAATCGATCATTTCTTCCGGGCTTTCCTTGAATCCGTCTCCTGCCCACCTGTGTGCGATGGCTTCAATGATGGCAAGTTTTGCGACAATGCTGTACTTCTGCGGGAAGGAATCCAGATGAGCTTCTGATTCGACTGCATTTAATTTTTCACGAAGCCGATTCATGATCACTTCACGGTTCAGTGTATTTTCCGGGCAGATCTTGTCAAAATGCTCTTGAAAGGAATAAAAGAAGTTGAAAAGAAAACGTCGCATTTTGCGTTTATCTCCGCATGTGAATACTGGAAGCAGTTCAACGGAGAAATCTTCCGCCATCTTATCTGTGACACTATCTATGATATCCACAATGGAAGAGTAATTTCGATAGTAAGATACCCGGGCAACTTCGGCTTTGTTAATGATGTCTGTGATTGTAATTTCCGGATAGGGCTTTTCATCCATGAGATCAAGAAACGCATTTTCAATCCGATCTTTCACGGTTTTTAATTCCTTAGGTCTGGCCATGATACAAAATCTCCTGTTATTGTTTCATTTACTTAATTCCCATTTACATTCAGAAAGTTGGTGCTACAATGATAACACAAATGAAACAAATGTTTCATCCGAGAAATAAAAATAACATCGAGAAAGAAGGAAGTCAAGAACTTCTGAAGGGTTAAATAAAAATGAATCAAAGCAAATCAATGAACACCTTTAAGAATGAACCGGTGGCAAAAGCAGTACTTAAGAACGTTCTTCCGGCCATGGCGGCATCGCTGATGGTACTGATCTACAATCTGGCAGATACGTTTTTTATCGGACAAACGCATAATGATGTTCTGGTTGCAGCTGTTTCTCTTGCAACACCCGTATTTCTGATTTTTATGGCAGTGGGTACAGTGTTCGGCATTGGCGGTACATCTGTAATCTCCAGGTCTCTTGGCAAAGGAGATAAAGAGTATGCAAAAAAAGTTTGTTCTTTTTGCATGTGGTCTTGTGTTGCCTGCGGAATCGTTCTTTCTGTTTTGTTTCTTTTGTTCATGAAACCAATCCTGACAATGATCGGTGCAAGTGAACAGACTTTGGGACCGGCAACAACCTATCTCACAATCGTTGCACTTGGCGGACCTCTGGTTCTGATCGCCAACTGTTTTTCCAGTGTTGTCAGAGCAGAGGGGCAGTCAGGAAAAGCAATGGCCGGACAAGTGGCAGGAAACATCGTCAATATCATCCTTGATCCACTTATGATCCTTGTCTTTGGTTGGGGAATCACCGGAGCAGCTATTGCTACTGTAATTGGAAATCTGACAGGCGCAGTGTATTATATCCTTTTCTACCTGCGTGGAAAATCTATCCTGGGAATCTCAATCCGTAATTTTTCTGTGAAAAATAAAGTCTTCAGCAGCGTATTGGCAATTGGCATTCCTGCAGCGCTAGGGTCTTTAATGATGAGCGTTTCGCAGATCGTTGTAAATCAGCAGATAGCAGGATACGGTGATATGGCCTTGGCTGGAATCGGAGTAGCTATGAAGATTACGATGATCACTGGTACTGTTGCAATGGGCGTTGGACAAGGCGTGCAAGCTATGCTTGGATTCTGCGTTGGAGCAAAGATGTGGGACAGATTTCATAAAATAATGAGATTCTCCATGATTTTTGCCTTTGGCCTCAGTGTTGCGGTAACCGTTGTCTGTTTTCTTGTACGAAGCCAATTGGTTGGTGTGTTTCTCTCGCAACCGGAAGCTTATGATTATGCAGTGAGATTTACCGGAATTCTTTTGACGACAAGTTTTCTGTTTGGATGCTTCTATGTCTTAGTGAATGCCCTGCAGGCGATGGGCGCTGCAAAGGAGAGTCTGGTCGTAAGTCTCAGCAGACAGGGGCTATTCTATATCCCGGCCATTTTCCTTCTTCGGGCACTTCTGGGTGTCACAGGTCTGGTATGGGCACAGCCGGTTGCAGATGTTTTATCTACCACACTTGTTATCCTTCTCTATATTCGCTCCATAAAACGACTGAAAGGAAAACAAGACACAAAGAATAATCAGCTGGCATCAGCTTCTCAAACTGTAATCAGCACAATGTATCCTCCAAAAACGGTTTGACTTCTTCGTGGATTTCTGAAAAGTCGATCGTGCATTTCCCTTCGGAAATTCCAAGAGGAATCTGATCATTGAAACTGTATTTATCCGGCGCCGTTTCTTTTTTTAGGTCATAGACTGTTACCTGAAGATTTTTTGGATCAATGATCCAGTATTCTTCCACACCGGCGAAACGGTATTTATTCAGCTTTGTGAACATGTCTTTGCTGCGGGTTGAGGGAGAAAGAATCTCTGCTGTAAATTTCGGGGCTCCGAAGATTCTGCCTTTAACAATATCCTTGGTGTCACAGATGATCAGGAGATCGGGCTGTACCATTGTAAATTCGTCCTTATCCAGCTGTACATCGAGTGGGGCAAAAGCAACGTGACAATTGCTCTTTTGTTTGCGGATGCATTCATCAAATAGGATGAACAGTCTGCCAAGTATCGTCTGATGAACCCAGTTGGGTGCGGCCATATCATAAAAGACGCCGTCAATCAGTTCCACCCGAACATCGTCCGGAAGTGCAAAATAATCATCAATTGTATATAAACGGTTCTTTGCGGTCGTTGCATATGGCACTTCTTCTCTCAGCACAACCACATCTGAATCTGACCGTACGTCATCATACGAATAAACGACGCGGGGATGGTTCAATGCCTGATCGAGAGCTACCAGCGTTTCGTGTCTGGGTGTAGTAGTCACTCCGCCAAAGATTTTCTGTACCGTTCCAAACGGAAGTCCGGAAAGTTCAGCAATCCGATGATTTGAATATCCCAGCTCTTTCTTCTTTTTTTTCATTTCATCTAATGTCATCATCTATACATCCCCTCCTTTTTTAGAATCTTTTTGTTTCAGAATAAACATACTACAAAATCAACCGAAAAACAACCGCAAAAAGACCGTTATGCCGCCACCTATTTAGGTGAATTCCTGTTATATCGTCGAGGAGGAACATCTTGTGTTTCTTTTGGGACGATTTTTTTCATCGTATAGAATCTTTGCTTTGAAAGTGCTATACTTTAGCGGCAATGGAAAAAGAACTCAGAAAAAAACAAAGTATTCTTGGCATAAGCGGCGCTGCAGTAATTGCGTTTGGTATATGGAGCATTGTAAAATCCCTGATAGTATCGCTGGCTTCGGAAAATGGATTCTCGGAATCATTCGGTATTTCACAATCTATGGATCCTTCAGAGAGGGCTCTTTCTATCACAGTTACAATTGTATTGATAGTAATTGATCTGGGGCTGCGGGTCCTGATCGGGCTTAGCGCCAGAGCTGAGAGCAAAGGAAAAAAGAAAAGCGCGTTTTATCTTGTTGTCGCTGCTATTTTGATCCTTTACTCTCTTTTGGGTATTGTTTTTTTGGCTGTCGGTCTGCTTAGCGGATCCGTTCTTAGCGGCATTGTATCCATCGTTGTCGAGTGTACTTCATTGTTTGCGCTGATTGAAGTTATCGTCTCATCAGTCGGAGTGCGAAGACTCCGGAAAAAACTGGATTAAGCTATGCAGAGAGATTTTCATTATTACGCGACATATTGCGCGGCTGTTCTGGTCGGCTATTCCCCTGAAGAAGCGCTTGAAATCTGTTACAGCGCTAATTTTGTGGACCATTGTTCCGCAACTTTCTTGACGGGGATCCATGCTCCTGTCTCCGCGGCAACAACACAGCTGAATATGGAAATGGCCAATACCCGTATGAATCTGCTTGGCAGACAGGGCATTACCCGCGTCTGGTCTTCCTTCCATTTTCTTCCTGCAGACCTTTATGCCGATCCGAAAAAAGGATCGAGAAGATATAAAGAAAAATACCGTCTGATCTGCGGCCCGAACGGGGATCTTCTTGTGGATACGGTAAATCTTGCGAAGGGCAAAAGCCTTCAGCATATCGGTATCGCCATGCATGTTCTGGCGGATACCTGGGCACATCGCGGTTTTGCCGGCACGCCTTCGCTCGTGATCAACAACATGAGCGGGGATGTCATTGAGCTGATCGGAGAAGGGGAGGAACTTCAGGAACGGAAGATGACCTTCCGGCATTCCCTTTCCGGCGGAGATGATTTTGAAAAAGGGATTTATAAGAGCAGTCTCTTTCAGATCAGTGAAAATGCGGTCATGAATCTCGGACACGGAAGAGCAGGGCATCTGCCGGATTACAGTTTTATCCGGTATCGGTATATGCCGGCCTGGGGAGGTTACGAGGAAATCGTAAAAGATAATCCGTCCGATTATATGTACGCATTTACACAGATGATCTATGCGCTGAAATATTTGCGCGGAAAGTTCGAAGTGTTTGAAAAGGAAACCTATGATTTTCAGGCGGTTTCAGAACTGGAAGAGCAGATAAAAACAATTTTGAGAAAAAGACAGAGCCATGCCTGCAAAGAATGGCAAAGTTTAGGAGAAATGATCTCAGGCCGTAAGCTGGAGAGATTTGATGTGAATCGCTACAGCGAAGAGTATCTGCAGGCAGAAAAAGATCAGAAAGAGTCTACTTTCCTGGGCAAATTTATTCGGGGAGCGGTTGCTCAGAAAAATATGGTGACGGAAAAAATCTTTGAATCCGGAAACAGACTTGCGGGGGTAGTGAAGAAATGAGTTTAGCATCGAGAATCACGAATATCGTATTTGGCGTGATACTTGTTCTTCTCGGTATCGTTTTAATCCTGCTTCCGGAGGACGGCTACCGGATCGTAGCGGCAATTCTCGGATTGTCCCTGACAGTGTACGGAATCCGCAATCTGATCTATTATTTCTCGATGGCACGCTATATGGTCGGAGGAAGGATGATCCTTTATTTTGGCGTTCTGATGCTTGATGCAGGCGTCGTTCTTCTTGTCATTTATGATTTTCCGCCATTTTATATTATGATCTACCTGATCGTGATCCTTATGCTGACAGGTGTTATCAGCATCCTGCGGGCATTTGAACAAAAAGGCATGGGCATTAAGGCGTGGAAGTGGACGTTCTTAAACGGGTTCATTCATGCTCTGCTAGCTGTCGCCTGTGCTGTTTTTATTAAATCGGCAAATCTTGCGGTTTATATTTATGCGGCAGGTCTGATCTATTCTGCGCTGGTTCGGATCATCTCGGCCGTCCATGCGAAAAATGCAATCATCATCTTATAAAAAGGCAGCCCATTATAAAGGAAATGCAACAGCCTTTTTATAAAGATCTTTCAGGATATCCAGAAACAGATCTAAACTTTTTCTGTTATCATCTTTATGCGTACAGAGAACACAGGGGAAAGATTCTTTGCAATCAAATGGAATCCATGCGAACTGATCGCTGTGATCATTCAAAAATCCCGGTGCCAGACAGACGCCTCTTCCGGCAGCAACATTCGTTAATGTTGTATCGTGATCGGCGCTGTTGAAGTAGTCAATTTTTCCGGTTGAGATCAGCCGGTGCTGTACGGTTTTCAGGGCAGCCGGAGATCCGCCGCCGATCATCAGTGTCCGCCCGAACAGATCGGATTCTCTGAGCACATTTTTCGCGGCAAGCGGATCGTTTCTCTGCGCAATGAGATAGATCCTGCTTTCAAACAGATCGTGGATGCGGATTCCCGGTATCTGACGGGTCTGTTCTTTCAGCGCGAAGCAAATGTCGGCTTCTTTTCTCAAAAAAGATTCCATTCCGTTTTCATACTGAAACAATGGCTCGATCTGTACCTCCGGTTCACGCTCCTCAAACAGACGCATCGCTTCAGGCAGAAAGTAAATAGCCTGACGCACCATCTGTGTAATTCTGATCCGGTCTTTATATTTCGCGCTGAAATTCTGCCCCTGCTCGATCGCGCGCTTTAAATCTTCACGCATATTCACAAGAAAATTTACAAATTGAGCACCGGCAGGGGTCAGCGATGCGCCTTTTCCGCTGCGTTCAAAAATATCAAAACCAATCTCTTCCTCCAAAAGTCTGATCTGATAAGAAAAGGTCGGCTGGCTGACAAACATATTTTCCGCGCCTCTGCTGAAGTTCAGCGTGTGTGCAAGTTCGATACAATAATCAATCTGTTTTGTGGTCATAAATCTCTTTCAACCCCTTGTTACGCTATTTAAATTTTAAATTGATTATATAACGTTCCGATTGGACTTTGCAATATGCTGGTGAGAAAATAGGCACAGATAAAACATACAGGCACACGACAGGAGGACAATAAAATGGCAAAAACATTAATCGCATTTTTTTCAAGAGCAGATGAGAACTATTTTGGCGGAGCTATGAGATATGTAAAGGTAGGAAACACGGAAATCGTTGTTGATCTGATGAAAGAAGTCATCGATGCGGACAGCTTTAAGATTGAGATGGCAAATCCGTATTCCCCGGTCTATATGACCTGTATCGATGAGGCAAAGAAGGATCTTCGTGAGAATGCCCGTCCGGAACTGACCCATTACCTGGACAGCATTGATGAGTATGATACCGTGATCCTTGCATACCCGAACTACTGGGGAACCTTCCCGATGGCGGTTGCCACCTTCCTGGAAAAATACGATTTTTCCGGAAAAACCATCCTTCCGCTTTGCACCAATGAAGGAAGCGGAATGGGCGGAAGCGAACGTGACATCAAGAAATATACTTCAGGAGCCAATGTGAAGAGAGGCCTTTCCATCACAGGAAGCAACGCAGCAAATTCCAAAGGGGATGTTGAGAAATGGCTCGCAGCAAACGGAGGTACCGGAAACCATGCAGAATGAACCGCAGACGGCTTCCGGTGACATATGCGGAACTGATGGAAGTGGCGCCCAGAACGATCAGGAGCGTACAAGAAGTACAGTTGATGAATATCTGACTTTTTTAGGCTATTAAGAAAATCACATAAGAAGGCAATGAATCGAAGGATCACCCGGAGCCAATGCTCAGGTGATCCTTTGATCTTTCTTTGACATCTTTCCGACAAGAATGAAGGAAATCACAAACAGGATCGCAATAAAGATCAGGAAGTACCAGGTACTGCCTTTGTTCTGCAGCGTTGCAATGTAGTCATATGCGCCGTGAATCAGGGCAGGAATGATCACGCATAAAATACGATAGACGACAGAGGAAGAATGAAGTCCCTCATTCGCACTCTTTCTTGCAAAGGCGTAAAAGATACCCATGAATACGCCGAAGCAGGCATGACCCGGGATTGCCGTTACGGCACGGATCAACGCGGTGCTGAGTCCATAGCTTAAGACGTAGCTGATGTTTTCCCAAAGTGCAAATCCCAACGATACAAAAACTGCATAAACAACGCCGTCGTAAAGGCAGTTGAATTCGACATTCTTCCATGTTCTTCGCCAGAGCATAAAATATTTGGCGCCCTCTTCCGCAAAGGCCACAATGATAAAATACAGAATAATATTATATGTCGTCGTGCCTTCCGGAACCGCAAGCCCTAAGAGCCAGCTGAAGAGACGTTCCACGACCAGCGCGATCAGTGTGGCAAGTATACCTGCAATCACCAGACGGAATAAAAGTCTTCCGCTTTCTTTTTCCAGTTTGTCTGATTTATAGACCCAGAGCAGAAGTGCTATAGCAGGGATCACGGCTGCAAGAACCAGAAAGTAGTTATAAGCCATAAACGGCGCGATCATATAATAAAACATATCTGAAACTCCTTGAAAAAACTGTATATATGATACAACGATTCGGCATAAATGCAATTATCGGTTGCGATGAGGCAAACAAAAACGGGACGGAATCTGGAACTATTAGTGAAATAGTTGTTCCGGATCAAATCGCAAAGTTACCCGGACATGAACAGGATCTTTCATGATATAATAGCATCAACGAAACGAAGGAAGGTGATGCTATGAACGAAAATATCATCAAAAGAAATGAGATGCTGGCACAGAAGGTGATCAAAGGGCTGGAGTCGAGAAATATGTCCGGCTATTATGCGGCTTCGAAGGAAGCCGCGTTGAAAACGGCACTTTCCCTGATACCGGAAGGCAGTTCCGTTACGATGGGCGGCGCAATGAGCGCGCACGAGATCGGTCTTGTTTCCGCTTTGAAAGAAGGCAATTATAATTTCATCGACCGCGAGGAATATGAAGACAAACGGGAAGCAATGCTGCAGGCGTATGATGCAGATGTCTTTTTGTCCAGCACAAATGCAATTACGGAAGACGGTGTCCTGGTCAATATTGACGGCACAGCGAACCGTGTCTCTGCGATCGCTTACGGCCCGAAGAAAGTGGTATTTATTGTCGGTATGAATAAGGTGTGCGACGATGTGGACGGCGCAATGAAACGAGCAAGGAATGTGGCTGCCCCGATCAATGCGCAGCGTTTTGTAAAAAATACTCCTTGTGCAAAAACGGGATCCTGCATGGACTGTAAATCTCCGGAATCTATTTGCTGCCAGTTCTTAATTACCCGCTATTCCAGATTCAAAGACCGTATCCATGTGATCCTGGTAAATGATAATCTGGGATTCTGATAACGATACAGTCATGAGCATACAACCTCGGAGTAAAAGCGGCAGAAGTTTTTTCTGCCGCTTATTTTTGGTTCCCGAACAACCAATATGAACGGTTTCCTGATCCGGACAGTGGATCCTTTTGTCGTTTCTTTTTTACACTTCCGGGAGTGTCATGGTATAATACATTCCAATAAGGACTTAAGACTTTTACGAAAAATTGAATCAGCACGAGAATTGCTTATTAACAGGATAAAACGAAAATATTTCAGATAAGGGATAGGAGGATTTGATGAAATATTTAATCGCATATTATTCGTTTGAAGGAAATACTGCCGCTGCTGCAGAAGAAATGAAGAAGCTGCTTGAGGCAAAGGGCGAGACGGCAGACCTTTATGAGATCAAGGCGAAGAAAAATCCGAAACCAAGCGGGTTTTTGAAATTTGCAACCGGTGGTTTTTATGCGCTGACGCAGAAGGATCCGGGAATCGATCCGGTAACGGCGGATGTCAACGCTTATGATCGTCTGATCATCGGAACGCCTATCTGGGCAAGCAACCCTCCGGGAGCGATCAAGGCTTTTATTGCGCAGGCAGCTCCGCTGGGCAGAGACTGTGCGCTGTTCGCTTGTTCCGGAGGCGGAAATTCAGGAAAAACCTTTGCGAAACTGGCAAAATATCTGCAGGGAAACCGCGTGCTTGCAACCGTAGACCTTGCATCTGTAAAAGCCCATCCGGAAGAGACGAAAGCAAAACTGGGAACATTTCTGGAACTGCTTTCCTGATCAGAACATTTATAGCGAAAGAAACATTCATAATCAAAATACTTTCAGGAGTTTATCTATGTTAGAGACAGGAATCAAAGGAACGGTTGAATTTATTGCGGAAGAGAGCGGCAGCGCGAAAGTAATGGGGAGCGGAGCACTTGATGTTCTCGCGACTCCGAAGATGATCGCGATGCTGGAGAAAGCGGCCTGGGAAAGTGTCCAGCCGTATCTGGAAGAAGGCTGCGGAACTGTCGGGACATTGATGAACGTGACACATGACGCGGCAACACCTTTGGGAATGAAGGTCTGGTGTACAACCGAGCTTATTCGGATAGAAGGAAAGAAACTGGTCTTTCAGGTAGAAGCATTTGATGAAAAAGGGCATATCGGCGGAGGAACTCACGAACGGTTTATTGTAAATAATCAAAAATTCCAATTGAAAACAGACGGGAAGAAAACTGCGGAGGGGTAAAGATGAAACTGACTTTTATTGGTGCAGATCATGAAGTAACCGGATCCTGTACGCTGATCGAAGCATGTGGAAAAAATATCCTGGTGGACTGCGGGCTTGAGCAAGGAAGGGATACGTACGTCAACTGCGAGATTCCGGTATCCCCGGATGATATCGATGCGCTGCTTTTGACGCACGCGCACATCGATCATTCCGGCAAGATCCCGGCGCTGGTTGCGAAAGGCTATCAAAACCCGATTTATGCGACGGAAGCAACCGGAAAACTCTGCGACATCATGCTGAAAGATTCCGCGCATATTCAGGAAAATGAGGCGGAGTGGAAAAACCGGAAAGCAAAGCGGGCAGGCGGCGCGGTTGTTGAGCCGATCTATACCGTTCAGGATGCGGAAAACTCAATGAAGCTTTTCAAATCCTGTTATTACGGACAGGAGTACCAGATCTTTGACGGAATTACGATCCGCTTTCTTGATGCCGGCCATCTTCTCGGCTCTGCAAGCATCCTTGTTACAATTACAGAAGAGAACGAAACCCGGACGGTCCTCTTTTCCGGAGACGTCGGAAATGTAAATATGCCGTTGATCCGCGATCCGGAAAAACCGGAGGCAGCGGATTTTGTCATTATTGAATCCACATACGGTGACCGGCTCCATGGACCTTGGGTGAATCATGTGGAACAGCTTGCAGAGATTATTCAGGAAACGCTGGACCGGGGCGGCAATGTTGTAATCCCTTCCTTTGCAGTCGGAAGAACGCAGATGCTCCTGTATCTGATCCGGACCATCAAGGAAGAGGAACTTGTGAAAGGACACGGCAACTTCCGGGTTTATGTCGACAGTCCGCTTTCTGTAGAGGCAACCGAAATCTATGCGTCACCGCTGTTTCCGTTTTTTGATGAGGAAACACTCGCGCTTTTAAATCAGGGAATCAATCCGATCAGGTTCCCGAACCTGTATCTGTCGGTTTCGACAGATGAATCGAAACAGATCAATTTTGATGAGGAACCGAAAGTGATCATTTCTTCTTCCGGAATGTGCGAGGCGGGAAGAATCCGCCATCATTTAAAACACAATCTCTGGAGAGAAGATTCCACCATCGTTTTTGTAGGCTATCAGGCGGAAGGAACGCTGGGACGAAAGATCCTGAACGGCGCAGAAGAAGTAAAACTCTTTAATGAGGATATCGCGATCAAAGCAAGCATTCGTGAACTCGACGATATCAGCGGCCATGCAGACCGGGATATGCTGATCGACTGGCTTGGAAATTTAAAGACACCGCCGAAAAAAGTATTTGTAAATCATGGAAACGATACTGTGTGCGACAGCTTTGCAGAGCGGATTCGGGATACGCTGGGCTTTGATGCGGAAGCGCCTTACAGCGGCGATGCGTATGACCTGCTTCTCGAAACCTTTACGGAAAAA